>JAZNDZ010000037.1:0-20886 GCA_045588345.1 Bacteroidaceae bacterium | reverse complement strand
TATCTTGAAATTCTCAACAAAACCTGATGGCAATATCAAACGGGCTAATTCCAGTAGTATTTTTTCGTCTTGCATAGTACTTTATTTTAACTATGCGAAGATAATATTTTTATATCATCCCCCAACTTTTGCAGGTGAGCCGTAAATATCACTTTTTTATGTTTGAAGACATTGTAACTTGTTTGCTCGTGTTTTACAAATTCATATATCATAAAAATGACGAGGGCAGCTGCCCTCGTCATTTTTATGATATTGTCACTTTGCTCCTAATGGCATCACTCTTAACCACACCTCACTCACCCAGTTCTCGTCGGCTCCGCTAAGGTTGTATTCAAGATAAAGAATGTTGGGGTTATTCTCATTGAATCTGTAGCGAAGTTGGGAAATCGTGTTGTTCAGGTTGGTGTCAAGGTAGTGCTTGTTTATGTATTCAAGATAACCGTTGTCGCTGCCAAGGACTATGTCACCTTCTTGTGTGATAAATGAGACTGTGCTGGTCTTTGCTTCCTGTTCCTCGTGAAGTTTAACCGGCATGTCAACTCCAACAATTACATAATATTTCTTGTTGCTTGTGATAGTCTTGTAAATCTGTTTTCCGATGTATGTCGGTTGACCGTCCGGCGTTGCGATCTCTTCGACATACTGCCATACTCCCAAGAGTGGTTTAATCTTTAAATCTTCGTTGTTCTGTTGTGCACTTGCCGCATTTAAGCCGAAAAGTACGATGGATAGAATGAGCATGATCTTTTTCATAGTAGTAGATGTTAAAGATTATGATTATGTATGTCAGGTGCAATATACGAAAAAAAGAGAGAAACAAAAGATTTTTTCATTTATTTTTCTCTTGATTACCTTTATTATCCCTTGTTAAGGGATATTTTTGCTATCTTCGTGTGCAAATTTGAACAGATGAAGTATCTGCTTGTGTTTTTTGGAAGCGTATCGTTGCTTTTGGGAGTGCTGGGAATTTTCTTGCCGGTGCTGCCCACAACTCCGTTCCTTCTTCTTTCGGCAGCGCTTTATCTGCGCAGTTCGCGCAGGCTCTATGATTGGCTGATGTCGCACAGGCATCTTGGTCCTTATATAAAGAATTTTCAAGAGCATAAGGCTATCCCGCTAAGGGTAAAAATAGTTTCGGTGAGCCTTGTCTGGGCTACTCTCATCTACTGTGCTGTCTGTGTCGCATGGGTGTGGTGGATGCGTGTTGTGTTCATTGCCATAGCTGTTTGCGTTAGTGTGCATATATTGCATTACAAGACGTTGAAATAAAATGGAATTGTGTTACAGCAGCTCCACTATCTTTTCCAGCCAATGCTTGTCTGTGTTGTCGAATGTAGCAAGTTTCTCGCTGTCAATGTCAAGCACAGCTGTCACTTTTCCGTTCTCTGTTACCGGTATGACTATCTCGCTTTTTGAAGCACTGCTGCATGCTATGTGTCCCGGGAATTTTTCAACATCGGGCACAACCTGTGTTGCCTGTTCCTTCCATGCAGTACCGCACACGCCTCGTCCGTATGCAATGCGGCTGCATGCCAGCGGGCCTTGGAAAGGGCCCAGCACCAGTTCGTTGCCATTTACGCGGTAAAATCCGGTCCACCAGAACCCGAATGTGTGGTGTATCATTGCTGCAACATTTGCCATGTTGGCAATAGTGTCACTTTCATCTTCAACTAACGCAGCAATCTGTTTGTATAGCAGCGCGTATTTTTCTTCCTTGCCTCCTTGGGCAATATGCAGTTCTTCGGCCATCTTCTATAAATGTTATCCGAAATCGGAAATGTCAACCAATTTATTCATGATAGCATACACCGTCAGGCCCGGAATGCTGTTTATGCCCAGTTTCTGCGAAATGTTACGGCGATGCGAAATAACGGTGTATATTGATATGTTGAATTCGTCGGCAATCTCCTTGTTTGTCATTCCTTTTGCCACGGCTGCAAGAATATCGCGTTCGCGGCCCGATAGTTCGTTGATATCGCTTTTCGGTGCTTGGGCATTCTCTTCCATCGCGTTCTTGAGCTTCTGTATTATGCGTGCGTTGTTGTCATATATGCCTATGCACTCATTATACTGGCGCATAACACTCTCTTCAAGACTGTTGTGTGTCAGCGCTACAATGGCGGCATTCCATGCTCCTAACGACGAGCGTACATCGAGCCGGTCGTTGTAGTCTATGACTGCAGGGTTCACTATTATAATGTCGGCATCAGTGCCGCTCCCGTTGAAATATGCGGTGTTGCTCAATGTCTTTACCACAGTAAATTCCGGGTTCTTGTCTATTATTGCAGCAATGCCCGATGCAATAATCTCCGACGGTTCAATAATAACTATCCTGTATTTCCCTTCTCTACTCATGGCCATTCTCTAATTTTTCAACCAGTGGAACAAGCAATCTATCCTCAATGAGGGAGTGTTTGCGCAGGTCTTTTTCCACACTGTAAATATTGTTCAGCAGTTCAAAGCGTACAGGTGACGAGAATTCCTCCCCAAGGTACTTTATGATAATATTCTTCAGGTCGTTGAGTTTCTCGTTTATGTTGCTGTGGTTATGCTCAAACTGGCTTATGCTGTATTTGCCGTTGCCTCTTGTGCTGTTGCCTGTCAGTTCCTCAATGTATGGGAATACAACCTCTTCCTCGTAGCGGAAATGGTTGCTTACCTCTGTGTCATAATCATCATAGAACTTGTCAATCAGACGACGGCTCATCTCGTCAATCTCTTTCACCAGCCTGTGTACATTCTCATGTATTGCCGGGAAACATACACCGGTATAGTAACGGTGCGATGCACGCAGATATGTGGTTATGCTCTTTATATCATTTTCACTCAGGCTGTCAACCTCCGGGCGGTAGTTGCCGAACGAGTATATGTTGCATATAATAAGGAACAGTTCGGCCGATATGCCGTATCTTGTACACAGTTCTGCTACGGTTGCCTCGCCAAAACCTAACTTTATGTCAAGGCGTTGCAGTATCGATAACAAGGCACCGTCATTTGCAAGCAGGTCGGCAACCTTCATTCTTTTTGTATAGTAAGTCTCTTTATTGCTCATTTCTCTTCAAGTTTTATAGTTGTCAAGTAATATCTTTGTTCAAACTTCATTTTCTGTTTTAAAACATGCCGCCTATTGTATATACAAGGTAACCTGCCAGCCATGCCACAGCAGTGTTGTATACAATAGAGAACAGTGCCCACCGTTTGCTGCCGGTTTCTTCGGCAATGGCAGCCACAGTTGCAATGCATGGGAAGAACAGCAGAATGAATACCATAAACGCTGCTGCCGAACGTGGAGTGAAGTCTCCCGAACTGCGCAGGTCCTCCTTTATGCTCTCTTCGGAATCGCTGCTGTACAGTACCCCGAGTGTGCTCACCACAAGTTCCTTGGCCGGTATGCTTGTTATGAGCGCAATGCTTGAACGCCAGTTCTGTCCCAGCGGGGCAAGAGCCGGCTCCATTGCATGTCCTATCCGTGCAATGAACGAATTTTCGTTTATTCCTTCCTCGTTACAATCCGAACAAACCTCACTCTTTGCCATTTGCTCTGTACTCTGTACTCTCTGCTCCGTACTCTCCACCGGTCTCGGGTAATAACTGAGGAACCATATTACAATTGTCGACAGCAGAATTGTCGTTCCAATCTTCTTTACATACTGTGCGCATTTCTCCCACATGTGGCGCAGTGTCGCACGCATTGTTGGCCAACGGTAGGGTGGCAGTTCCATGACAAACGGTGTCTCATCCTTCTGGAACTTTGTGAGCCTCAGTAGTCTTGCTGTTACTATTGCTACAGCAATGCCCAGCAGATACAGTCCTAAAAGTACCAGCGCTGCATGCTCCGGGAAGAATGCTCCGGCAAACAGTATCATCACAGGCAGGCGTGCGCTGCACGACATGAACGGTGTCACAAGTATTGTTATTATTCGGCTGCTGCGGCTCTCTATGGTTCTTGTTGCCATTATTGCCGGCACGTTACACCCAAATCCCATGAGCATTGGGATGAACGATTTGCCATGCAATCCCATTTTATGCATCAAGCGGTCCATGATGAATGCTGCGCGCGCCATGTAACCCGAATCCTCCATCAGTGAGATAAACAGATAAAGAATGAGTATCTGCGGAATGAATACCGCAACGCTGCCAACTCCGCCTATTACTCCATTGACAACAAGGTCCTGTATAGCACCGGCAGGAATAAGGTTGCATGCCTGTTGACCAAGCCAACCGAAAAGGCTCTCTATCCACTCCTGCGGGTATGCTCCAAGCAGAAATACCGAACTGAACATGGCCCACATAACAATGATGAATATGGGGAAACCTAACCAACGGTTTGCTACAAGGCGGTCAATGCGGCGTGTTTTCTTTTGCGTGTCCTTGTTGCCGGGCCTGTATGTCTCCTGCAATGCACCGTTTATGAATCCGTATTTTGCGCCGCTTATGGCTGTTTCCACATCCACTCCCACCTGAGCCTGTATCTTCTTTGCGCTGTTTGCAGCAAGGTGCTGCCAACGCGGCAGTTCCATGCAGTTTTTCAGTTCGGTTGCAGTTTCCTTGTCTCCTTCGAGCAGTTTCAGAGCCCAATAGCGCACAGAGAACTGTTGCGGCAGGTCTTCGGCCTTGTGAATTTCGACCGACAGCGGTGTAATCTGTTCTTCGATTATGTTGCCGTAGTTTATATGTATGTGCCTTATTGTTTTGTTGTTCCCCTCGAACAACTCAATTATAGTGTCGAGTAACTTTTCCAATCCTTTGCCGTTTTTGGCTACTGTCGGTATCATAGGAATACCCATCATGGCACCAAGATGCTCATAGTCGACTTCAGCACCTTCGGCAAGCAGTTCGTCGTACATGTTGAGCGCAACAACTGTGCGCAGGTTCATGTCAATGAGTTCTGTCGTGAGGTAAAGGTTGCGTTCAAGGTTCGATGCCACAACCGAATTTATGATAACATCGGGAATCTGCTCAAACAGATGCCGGCGCACATAAATTTCCTCAGGCGTGTACGAAGCAATTGAGTAGGTGCCGGGCAGGTCGGTGAGGTTTATGCGGTAGCCCTTGTAGTTGAAACTGCCGCATTTCGCATCGACAGTCACTCCGCTGTAGTTGCCCACATGTTCATTCTGGTTAGCCAGTGCATTGAAAATAGATGTCTTTCCGCTGTTGGGGTTTCCCACAAGGGCAACATTTATCACATTCTTTCTGTGAGTAGAGACTTTTCGCAGGGTACAACTGATGCAGTTGTTGCCGCTGCATGTGTCACATATCGAGCGGCTTGTATATGTAGGTGCAGGGGTCAGTTCCTTCTTTGCCTCTTCCTCGGGCAGTACCTCAATCATTGCAGCCTCGCTGCGGCGCAACAGCACATCGTACCCCATGACATGATATTTTACAGGGTCGTGCATTGGCGAGTCAAGTACCGATTTCACCTTCTCGCCACGAATGAACCCCATTTCCATTATACGTTTGCGGAATCCTCCATGTCCCGACAAACGTACAATGACCGCAGTCTCACCATTCTTCAGTTCCGATAGTTTCATCTCTCTTTCTCTTCTCTTTGTGCGCCTGTTTTCTGTGCGGCGTTATTTTTGCTTGCAAAAATAGTCTTCTTTTGCTTTTGTGGCAATAGTTGTTTTTTATTAAAATGGAATTATTCTCATTATTTATGACTATAACTGTGCGAAATTCGTCTAAATGGATAGATGTTGTTACCCCGATTCTTGAAAATCGCAATATTTGATTATTGTAAGGCCGGTTGCTGTCCAATATCTTTGCAAAGTGGGAGTCGGGAGACTCTGCAAATGAATAAACCAGACAAATGAATTGTATTATCTATTGCCTGTAATTACAGGAAAATGAGAGGGGAGAACATTTTAAGCCGTTGTTCTCCCCTCTCTCTAATTAGTTTAAGTATTTAAAATCAGCACTCAGTGTAAAACCTAAAGACTTATCATATTAAACTTAACCCAAAAAACATTATATGAAATGAGTGCTGTTTCCTTGTGTGTCCGGTTAGTCTGCTATCAGTGCCACTAATGCTGCAAGGCCTATTACTGCAACTGCCGCTTCGGCTGCATCATTGTCATAATAGTATCTGCAAGGTGCCGCGGGTGGTGGAGGCGGGCATGGACGCGGTGCCGGGCGATTGATTATAATGGGACGCGGTTTGGGGCGGTTCACGATAATCGGGCGCTGTTTAGGCTTGCGTGGCTTGTTCATTGCAAAGCCCTTCTCCTGTTTGTTGCCCTTGCCGCGTTTGCCGTAGTTCATATCTTTCTTTCCACCTTTGTTGTTCTTCTTCTCTTTGAAATCCTTGCGGTTTTCTCTGTTCTCAATTTTAGGCTTGCCGTTTCTGTCATTCTTCTGAGCCATAATCTGTGCAGGCATAAGCATTCCGCCTATCAACGCTGCGATTACAATCATCTTCTTCATAGTCGTAAACTTCTAAATGTTAAACCTGTTTCTTAACTCTTAGGGGAGTGCAGCCTTGAAGGTTTCTCTCCCTTGTTCTGCTGCAAAGATATGGGCATAATTACCCCCTTGCAATGTTTATCTCCTAATAGTGAGAGGGGAAACTCCTAAACCTTTTAGGGATTCTCTACTTTTTGAATCCGGTTAAACCCGATGCCGACAATCAATAGTTCATGTTCATGTTTAAATAAGTATTGCAAAAAAGAGTGGGATAATTTTGCTTGTTATCTATTATTCTTTATCTTTGCGAAAGACTCAGTTGGCCCGAAAGGGTTGGTGGGTAACATTTTGGATTCAATGATTGCTGTTTTTCTTAAGGTCTGTAACCTTGAATAACTGCTGTTCATTGAGAAAAGGACGTTTACGGACGTTATCTTCTACGTACAAATCTCGCAAATTTGAACCATTCAAGAAGATACGGCAACGGAACGTCTGCGTTGGGTGTATTATATCCGCACGTCACAGAACAAAGTGGCGCTTTTTTGCGTATAATATGTCACGACGTGGGCTGGCTGCGTTGCTTATCCTTGGGTGGGGGCAATGCGAGAGCCTGTACGTGGGATGAGCGAGAAGTAGAAACTCCCACGTCTTTTTTATATCCATACTCGAATTCACTATTTGTTTATTAACGCCGAATTTGGGGAGTTCATAGGCAACTTAAATTTCATTTACTATGGAAAATAAGAAAAAAGATGAACTCCAGAATCGTCGTGAGTTCTTCAAGAAGGCAGCAAAGGGCGCACTGCCTATTTTGGGTGCAATAGTTCTTGCGAATATTCCGATGGCAATGGATGCGGCAGAGGGCGAACCAAACGGTTGCTCAAGATACGGATGTGGTATATGTACCAATTCTTGTAAGGGCGATTGTAAAGGTGGCTGCCGTTACACTTGCAGTGGTGGATGCAAGCATTATGCATGTAAGGGAGTTGCCAAGAATTAATTGGAAAAAGAAACCAACTCTCGCCAACACTCTATGCAGGACGCTGTTGGTGTGAGTTGGTTTGTTAAGACAAAACGGAATGAGTGAATTGGAAATATTAGATAGGGATAATGTTTGGGAAGGTGGTAATGCTAAGGAGATTACATTTATTGTTACAAAGGATTGCCAGCTTGCGTGTAAATATTGTTATTTGGTCGGGAAAAATACACAGGAACGGATGCCTTGGGACATAGCAAAGAAAACCATTGACTATGTTCTTGATAATGAACACGATGAAAATTTCAATCAAAGGTCTGTAGTGTGGGACTTTATAGGTGGTGAGCCATTCTTGGAAATAGATCTGATAGACCAGATTTCTGATTATATCAAACTGGAACTGTATAGGCGTGATCATCGTTGGTTTAACTCATATCGTTTAAGTTTTGCTACAAATGGATTGAGTTATCATACAGAGAAAGTTCAGGATTATATTAAAAAAAATCATGATCATTTGAGTATAGGCATTACAATAGATGGAACCGAACTGCTTCATGATTTGAATCGTGTTTATAAAAGTTCAGGAAAGGGGTCGTACAAGGATGTAGTTAAAAATATTCCACTTTGGTTGAGTCAGTTTCCCAATGGTGCAACAAAGGTGACCATCTGTAGTGAGAATATACCTTATATTAAAGAAAGTGTGCTGCATCTGTTCGGGTTGGGAATACACGATGTTAATATTAACTGTGTATTCGAGAATGTTTGGAAAGATGGCGATGATTTAAGATTAGAGGAACAGTTGATTTCTTTGGCTGATGCGATAATTGACAATAATCTGTATAAAGACAACAGATGCTCTTTTTTTTGGGAGCATATGGGTAAACCCATGGATTGTAAACTTCAGAACCACAACTGGTGTGGTGCTGGCAAGATGTTGGCTGTTGATGCTGCTGGAAATTTCTATCCTTGTACACGTTTTGCACAATATTCCTTGCGCGACAAAAAAGCATGGATAATCGGTAATGTCAATGAAGGAATCGACAAGAATAAGTTGCGTCCATTCCTTACACTTGACCGCTGTACGCAGAGTACACAGGAGTGTATTGATTGCGAGGTGGCAGAAGGTTGTGCATGGTGTCAGGGAGAGAACTATGATGCAGCAGATACGCCTACAGCATATCAACGTGCCACAGCTATCTGCAAGATGCACAAGGCTCGTGTCCGTGCTAATAACTACTATTGGAACAAACTCTATCGCAAACTGGAACTTGAGGGTATTGCCAAAGAAGACGCGGCAAAGCATATGAAAACTGAATCGTCAAACACTCAAAATTGTTAAACAGATGTTACAGTATCTTATAATTCAGTTGGATGATACGAGTACCTCGTATTGTCATTATGATAACGGAAATAAGGATATAAACTTGATTTCTATTGATGATTTGAAATCCGGTATATTGTTTGGCATGAAGGAGAACCTGATGATTCAGTATATTCTTCCTGATTATGAATTGCCTGAAGAGTATTTTGAAGTACTTGAAAGCATTGACCATAGCAAGATTGCTTCTTCTGGGTCACCCTATGCATCCGTAGCCGATGTTGTTGTGCTTAATGGATGGGATAGGGAGTATGCTTTTGGCAAAGACGGAATTTATGTACTAAGGATTGACAAGTGTACTCTTTTTGAAAAATCCGCAGAGATTGTAAAAGTTTTGAAGGAGTGTGCCCGTCTGAACATCGTAATCACCGATGTTGAAAAATTCAGTGACGCAGACTTCGATACGTATAAGACAATTCTTGATTCTTTTTCAAAGGAACTTGAGACTTTGTATGTGGCAGGCGAGTCTCCGCAGTTGAACCTTATCACTGACCGCATGATGCTTGACGGCATGAACAACTGCAATGCCGGTTCTGAAAGTATCACTCTTGCTCCGGATGGCAGGTTCTATGTGTGTCCGGCATTCTATCTTGCTGCAGATGATGAAGACTATGGACTGGGCAAGTCCAAGGTCTCTGTAGGTTCTCTTTCATCGGGGCTTGATATAAAGAATCCTCAACTCTACAAATTGTCGCATGCTCCGTTGTGCCGCAACTGTGATGCTTACCAGTGCAAGCGTTGTGTGTGGCTCAACAGAAAAACTACATACGAGGTAAACACGCCTTCTCACGAGCAGTGTGTGGTCGCTCATTTGGAACGCAATGCCTCACGTGCCTTGTTAATGGGTATACGCAAGCATGGGACATTCTTGCCCGATAAAGAGGATATAAAAGAGATCTCTTATCTTGACCCGTTTGATGTTAGAAAAGAATGGTAAACTGATTTAATGATATTCTAAACAATGAAAAAAGTAATTGGTCAGGTAACACCTGAAGAAAAAGATGAGATTCAGACGCTGTTTGAGCGTAGAAACGGTTTGAACGAATTGGCAAAGATATTGACTGCCGATAACGCAGACCTCTATGAGAAACTTGTAAAGGACCTTGGCGAGACGGGTGCAAAGTTCCAAGGCTGGTGGGACCGTATGGCCGAAAAGTACCAGTGGGAAAGCGTTGAAGGCGGCAATTGGGAAATAAATTTTGAGACTTGCGAAATATTGTTGGCTTGTCCCGAGAAAGGAGGCGAGGAATGATTCGTATAATACCAATGATGGTAGGTACTACGGAATTGTTGCTTATTGTCGGAATTGCCTTGCTGTTGTTTGGTGGCAAGAAGTTGCCTGAGATGATGCGTGGGCTTGGAAAGGGCGTACGTGAGTTCAAGGAAGGCATGAAAGATACCCCTCAACCCGAGGAAAGAGCCTTTAAGGAAAAGTCTTCTAAGGACGCTGAGGATGATGTAGAAGAGAACAGTGACAGGAGTTGACCATGAGTGAGAATAAGGAAGTTCTCCTTACCTTTGGCGGGCATCTTGAGATTTTGCGCAGGATGCTCTTTAGGGTTATTGCCATAGTCGTGACATTGGCAGTTCTTGTATTTTGCTTTAAAGAAGAGACATTTGAACTGCTGTTTGCGCCCACAAAAAGCGATTTCTGCCTTTATGAATGGGTTGAGTATGTTTCGTCATTCCTCGGAGCCAATTTCAAGTTTGATGACTTATCAATACAGTTCATAAGCACGGAACTCTCTGCACAGTTTATGATGCATGTCACTTCAAGCATTTACCTGGGATTGCTTCTGGCTTCGCCGTATATGCTGTTCGAACTGTTCGCCTTTGTCGCGCCGGCACTGTATGAGAACGAAAAACGGTATGCCGTAATCACAGTTGTCTTTGTGTATCTGCTTTTTGCTCTTGGGGTGCTGCTCAGTTATTTTGTACTCTTTCCTGTATCTTTTCGCTTTTTAGCAACATACCAGGTTGCTTCTTCCGTTGAGAATACAATAACGCTGTCGTCATATATATCTACCTTTACAACGTTGACATTGATGATGGGGCTTGTATTCCAGATGCCTGTAATATCATTTTTCCTTGCAAAGATAGGGCTTGTAACCTCTTCTGTGTTGAGGCACTATCGCAGGCATGCTGTTCTGGCGATAACTGTAGTGTCGGCTTTGATTACTCCGCCCGACATTTTGACCTGCATTCTGGTTGTGGGGCCTCTTTGCCTGTTGTATGAATGCAGTATTCTCATTATCAGAATGGTTGAGAGTGGTCAAGGTGCCGATGCCGGTGAACCGGAGAAAGATGTGTCAACTTCTATAGAATGAACCTTAAATGCTGATGTAGAACTGTTGTCAACTGCTTTTGTTCTTGTCTTCGGGTAGGAGGGTCCTTGTATGGGCTAAAAAATCCGCGAGCATATTTTGTTCTGCTCTCGGCTTGCACTATCTTTGCACTACGCATTCAAATGCGTAGTGCAAAGATTCTTTATGAAAAATATTCAGAATATAGCCATAGCGGAATACGATTATCCGCTGCCCGACGAGAGGATAGCAAAATATCCGCTTGCAGAACGTGATTCATCTAAACTGTTGCTTTATAATAAAGGCAGGATAAGCGAAGACCTCTTTTCCAACTTGCCAAAGTATATTCCGCAAGGAGCGTTGATGGTGTTCAATAACACCAAGGTAATTCAGGCCCGTATGCGTTTCCGCAAGGAGACCGGAGCGCTCATTGAGGTGTTCTGTCTTGAACCTGAGGTGCCGTACGACTATCAGCAGATATTCCTTGAGACCAAGGAGTGCGTGTGGCAGTGTCTTGTGGGTAATTCCAATCGTTGGAAGGGTGGTGTGCTGTCACAGGTAGTGAGTGTAGGAGGAAAGGATGTCACTCTGTCAGTTGAGCGTCTGGGCAGTGCAGCGGCAGTTAATCATGTGCGTTTTGCATGGAACGGCGGTGTCTCATTCGCCGAACTGCTTGAGGCTGCGGGTGAGTTGCCCATTCCTCCCTATCTTAACCGTGCCACGGAGGAAAGCGATACACGCACCTATCAGACTGTATATTCCAAGATAAAAGGGTCTGTTGCGGCTCCCACTGCCGGTCTGCATTTTACACCGGCTGTGCTTGAGGCATTGTCTGTGGCAGGTGTACAGCGTGAGGAAGTTACATTGCATGTGGGTGCAGGCACATTCAAGCCTGTAAAGAGCGAACTCATTGCGGAGCATGAAATGCACGAGGAGTATATTGAGGTGCGCAAGGAACTGCTTGAGAAACTCATTGCGGCGGGCGGTTGCGCCATTGCTGTGGGCACTACATCGGTGCGTACATTGGAAAGCCTCTATTTCCTTGGTGAAGTGGTGGCCGAAAATCCCGGCATTGCAATGGATGAACTTCATGTGGGGCAGTGGACTCCATATAACCGTGAGCACACGCTAAGCAGTGTCGAGGCGCTTGAGGCTCTTGTTGCATGGCTTGAGCGCAACGGGCTTGAACGCCTCCATTCGCACACCCGGATAATGATTGCGCCGGGGTACACGTTCCGCATTGTAAAGGCAATAGTAACCAACTTTCATCAACCCAAAAGTACATTGCTGCTGCTTGTTTCGGCTTTTGTCAGCGGCAACTGGCGTACAATATATGACTATGCGCTTGCAAATGATTTCCGTTTCCTCAGTTATGGCGACAGTTCACTATTAATCCCGTAGACCAATGATTACAGTAGTTGACAATATAACCTATCTGCTCGACAGTGCCAAGAAAAGTGCCACAGTCACCAAAAGCATACTCCCTTATTCCGGTGTTGTTGTAATTCCTGCATCCATTGAGGTCAATGGAGTGGAATATCAAGTTGCGGATATACTTGATGAGGCTTTTATGGATTGTACAGCCTTACACTCTGTAATCCTTGGCAACAATATCGACTCAATAGGCATAAGTGCCTTTGAGGGTTGTACAATGCTATCGTCTGTGACATTCAACAGCACGCTGCATGCAATTGGCCTGCAGGCGTTCAAAGGGTGTACATCGTTGGTCGAGGCTGTGCTGCCTTCCAATGTGCTGGTTATCGGACGTTCGGCATTCGCCGGATGTACGTCGCTCGCAAAGGTTTTCCTTCCCGATAATCTTGTCAATATCGAACCGTCGCTTTTCGACGGTTGCAAGGTGCTTGAAAGAATCTCGGTCGGGAACCTTGTCGACACCATTGGCGAGTATGCATTCTGTGGCTGTTCTTTACTCTCGCATGTTGATTTGCCCGACAGTCTTCTCTCCATTGAAGGGTGGGCGTTCCGCGATTGTGTGTCGTTGCGTACGGTCAAACTGCCTTCAAGCGTTGCAGCAGTGAAAAAAGGCGCATTTTGGGGCTGCTCGTCGCTTGAGGATTTTGTTCTGCCGCCTTCTGTCAATATGCTCGACCAGGGGGTGCTGGCTAACTGCACCTCGCTCCGGAGTGTGGCATTGCATGACGGTGTGTTAAGCATTGGTTACGGAGCATTCTATAACTGTTCGGCAATAGAGAGCATTACATTGCCTGCTGCGGTTGTCAATGTGGGTGACCAGGCTTTCCGTAGTTGCAAGTCACTAAGGGAATTGCACGTTATGTGTGAGGCTGCTCCAATGTGCAATGGCGATATTGCCGATGCCGATGTTTATGCGCGTACCATGTTGCTTGTTCCCACCGGAAAGGTGGGGGAGTATGGTTTTGCGCGCATTTGGGACAGGTTCGGCAATGTAATAGAGTGCGGGTAGAAAATTTTTAGAATCAGGCTTTTCTCATATACAGCCCCATGCGGTGCGCGCACCGCATGGGGCTGTTGTTTGCTTTGCTTGTCGGTTCATTGACAAACGTGCGCTTTTAGCGCCCACTGTGACGTATTTGTCACGATGCTATTCGCGCGTTATTGTTAGTGAATTTTCGGTCTATTCGGACCATAAATCTCCCCATTGGCCTCGTTGATTGCCTGCATCAGTGCTGCCGGTTTCTTGGTCGCCACCTATGGGTATATCTGTTGAACCTGTCATGAAGTTTGTTGCTGCAATAATCTCATGTTCTGCCACTGTGGGCTTTAAATACCTCTTTTTCATATCCTTTTAACTAATGTATATATTTATAATAGCACTTTCTTTCCATTTACAATATAAATGCCACCCTTTGAAGGCTCGTTTACGCGGCGACCGTTGAGGTCGTATATCGCACCGCCATTGAAGCCGTCGATGTCATCGGGAGAAATCTCGGTAACGCCGGTTGTGCCACCAATGAATACTCGCAAGTTGGAGTTCTGCGCCGCACTGCTCTTGAAGTATGCGCGGAAGGGGCGCACTGTGAGCGTTTTTGTTATGCGGTTAATCTCGTTCCTTGTTGCCGAATATGCGTAATAGTTGCCGGTGGTGCAGTCGATTGACTGGTTGCTGAACGAGCCAACTAACTCCCAGTTGCCTGCTGTGCTATTGGCAATGTCGGCTGCAATGGTTGTCCGCCCACCGGTGATGGCTGTGTTCTCACCACCTGCGCGTAGTGTATAAAGGTATGGGGTGTTAGCCACCGGTGCTGCAACCTCCTCGAATTTCATAAATCCATCGCCCGCCTCTTTAAGTGTGTAAAAGGCGTAATTTTGCAGGCTTGCAGCATCGGGAGTAAAGGGCAGCATAATTGTGCCGTATTTACCCTCGCTTATCGCGCGGGTGTAGCTTGCATCGGCGTATGTCCTCTCATTTGCGGTGTTGAAATCGGCTGCATCGCTGTCGGTTATTCTTAGGTGGTGCGTTGCAGTAGTGGGAATTGCAGTAAAAGAAGCGATAGTTGGGTTCGATGCAAAGTAAATGTCGGTGAGGCTTTTGCAATAATAGAACGCTTGTTCTTCAATTGTTGTTACGCTATTGCCTATAGTGGCGCTTGTGAGGCTGCTGCAATTAGCGAACGCACCATTTCCAATAACAGTTACGCTATTTGGTATTTCAATGCTTGTGAGGCTGCTGCAACCGCAGAACGCTGCAACCCCAATTCTTGTTACGCTTTTGCCTATTTTTACGCTTGTAAGGCCGCTGCAATAAAAGAACGCATAGTTTTCTATATTTGTTACACTGTTTGGTATTTCAATGCTTGTAAGGCTGGTGCAATATTCTAACGCATACGGCTCAATAGTTGTCACGCTGTTGCCTATAGTAACACTTGTAAGACCGCTACAACCTTTAAATGCGCTATTTCCAATCGTTGTTACACTATTGCCTATTACAGCGCTTGCAATGCCGGTGCAGCCATTGAACGCATTAGCTCCTATAGTTGTTACGCTATTTGGTATTTCAATGCTTGTGAGTCCGCTGCAACTATAGAACGCAGAATTTCCAATTGTTTTTACATTGTTGCCTAATGTGATTTCTTTTAGTTTCTTTCCGTTAAACCAACTGTTTATTGTTGCGCAGTCTATGTTTACTGTTTCAATATTGTTGCTGCCACTGAAAGCCCCTGAATCTATGTTTGTAACGCTACTGGGAATTACAACGCTTTTTAGTTTGCTGCAATTCTGAAATGCTCCTTTTTTTACAATAGTTACACTGTTTGGTATTTCAATGTCGGTGAGAGCACTGCAGTCTGCAAATGCATAATCTTCAATGGTATTTACGCTGTTTGGTATTGCTACGTTTGCAAGGCTGCTGCAACGCGAGAACGCGCTAATTCCAATAGTTGTTACGCTATTTGGTATTTCAATGCTTGTGAGTCTGCTGCAACTATAGAACACGCTATTTCCAATAGTGGTTATACTGTCAGGTAATGCGATGCTTGTAAGGCTGCTGCATCCAGAGAATGCACCATCTCCAATGGTTTTTACGCTGTCGGGTATTTCTACGCTTGTAAGGCCGGTACAATATTCTAACGCATAGTTTGCAATATGCTTTGTTTTGCTGTCAATGATTAAGGTTCCTGTAGGTTTTGGTCCTTTGTAACAAATTAACCAGTCATTGAGATATAAAAGACCATTCGGTTGGTAATAGTGCCAGCTTGTTTCATTGAACGCTTGTCTTCCAATTGTAGTTACACTGTTTGGTATTTCAATGCCTTTAAGTTTGCTGCAAAATGCGAACGCTGTATCTCCAATAGTAGTTACGCTGTTTGGTATAGTAATGCTTACGAGGTTGCTGCAATCGGCGAACGCTCCAATTCCAATTGTAGTTACACTGTCGGGTATTGTGATGCTTGTAAGGCCGGTGCAGCTGTTGAATGCATAATCACCTATGCTTGTTACGCTGTTGGGAATAATAGTGCCTTTACAACCCAAAATAAGTGTGTTGGTTGCTGTTTCTATAATAGCATTGCAATTTTCCCGGCTATCGTATATGGTATTCTCATTTCTAACTTCAATACTTACAAGACAGTCGCAGTTATTGAATGCTCTATCTCCAATTGTAGTTACACTGTTGCCTATAGTTACACTTTTAAGGCTGCTGCAATTAGCGAACGCTATATTTCCAATAGTAGTTACGCTGTTTGGTATTTCAATGCTTGTAAGGCTGGTGCAATATAAGAACGCTTCATTACCTATGCTTGTTACGCTGTTGCCTATTTTTACGTTTGCAAGGCTCCTGCAATAAATAAACGCTCTGTTTTCAATAACAGTTACGCTGTTTGGTATTTCAATGCTTGTGAGGCTGCTGCAACCCGAGAACGCATAGATTCCAATGGTTGTTACGCAGTTGCCTATAGTAACACTTGTAAGGCTGCTGCAACCCGAGAACGCATGAGTTCCAATAGCAGTTACGCTATTTGGTATTTCAATGCTTGTGATGCTGCTGCAATCGGAGAACGCTCCATTTCCAATTGTAGTTACACTGTCGGGTATTGCTACGTTTGCAAGGCTGATGCATCCTGTGAATGCACCATCTCCAATGGTTTTTACGCTGTTTGGTATTGCTACGTTTGCAAGGCTGCTGCAATACATAAACGCTTTGTTTCCAATAGCAGTTACGCTATTTGGTATTTCAATGCTTGTGAGTCCGCTGCAACTATAGAACGCCTCATTTCCAATTGTGGTTACACTGTTTGGTATTGTGATGCTTTCAAGGCTTTCGCATTCATAGAACGTTTTATCTCCAATAGTATTTACGCTGTTTGGTATTGTTATGCTTGTGAGGCAGCTGCAATACATAAACGCTTTGTTTCCAATAGCAGTTACGCTATTTGGTATTTCAATGCTTGTGAGTCCGCTGCAACTACTGAATGCCTCATTTCCAATTGTGGTTACACTGTTTGGTATTGTTATGCTTGTTAGTCTGTCGCAATTATAGAACACGTTATTTTCAATTGCTGTTATACTGTTTGGAATATCAATGTTTGTAAGGCTTGTGCAGTCCGCGAATGTTTCATTTTCAATTCTTGTTACGTTGCTGGAGATTTTAATGCTTTCAAGATTTTTACATCTGCGGAATGCGCCTGCTCCTATGCTCGTTACGCTGTTTGGTATTTCAATGCTTGCAAGGCTGCTGCAACCCGAGAACGCGCTAATTCCAATAGTTGTTACGCTGTTAGGCATTTCAATGCTTATAATGGCGCTGCAGCCAGAGAATGCCAAAATTCCTATTGATGTTATGCCGTCGCCAACAGTCACAGATGTGATACTGTCACTGTAGTTGTTCCAAGGCAGGTATGAACTGGAACCGTAATCTGTCATTGCTCCTGTACCGGTTATTTCCAGCACGCCTGTCTCTGTATCAAGCGACCAGTTTGCGTTTTCACCACAACTGCCGCTGTATGTCTCGGCGCTTGCCGCCGTGCTGCACAACAATAAAATTATTGCTATCAGCTGTTTAATGTAGAATTTTTTCATA
Source organism: Bacteroidaceae bacterium (assembly GCA_045588345.1). GTDB lineage: Bacteria > Bacteroidota > Bacteroidia > Bacteroidales > Bacteroidaceae > HGM04593. The sequence goes on along the minus strand of JAZNDZ010000037.1, from coordinate 3,310 downwards.
GTAATTGGATATTATTCTGTTAATTTTATCTGCAATTCGCTGCAAAGTTGTGCAAAAGTAGCAAATAAGGCTATAATTACCCCCCCCGATAGTTAAAATATGTTAAATAAAAAAGTGGGCCGATGTCTATTTATGTTTTCCTGAATAGTCAACAGTGTAACTTTGTTTAAATCCTTTGTTTAAATCCAATAAAAGCATGGTTGTGTGTAGGTTTGTTCTGTCTTTTTTTGTAATTTTGCTCCCCAAACGAAAATGAGCAGCAATGAAGATAGGTGATAAGGTGCGTTTCATATATGAGAGCGGAGGCGGTGTAGTCACAGGCTTCCGTGGTAAGGATATTGTGCTGGTTGAGGATGCCGACGGCTTTGAAATCCCCATGAACGTGCGCGAGTGCGTTGCTGTGGATACAAACGAGTATAACTTCGAGAAGAAGACTGCTGCACAGAAAGCCAAGGAAGAAGATGTGAAAAAGCGCAATGCTCCTGTTCCGGCAAAAACGGCAGTCGACGATGATGAGCCTTTTGAGCCTATAGTCTCATACCGTCCGGCAGAACGTCCCGAGGGTGAACGCCTCAATGTTCTGCTCGCTTTTTTGCCAATGGACGAAAAATCATTGAGCAATTCGCGTTTTGAGGCATACCTCATAAATGACAGCAACTACATGCTCTATTTTACCTATCTTTCGGCATCCGGTCGCAGTTGGGCAGTGCGTGCCAACGGTCTGCTTGAACCAAACTCAAAGATGTTCCTTGAGGAGTTCGGGCGCGAGGAACTGAACGACATAGAGCGGGTGTGCGTACAGCTTCTTCCCTTCAAGGATAAAAAGCCCTTTGCGCTTAAACCTGCAATGAATATCGAGCGTCGCATAGATACCGTAAAGTTCTATAAACTGCATCTTTTCCGTGAGAACCCGTTCTTTGACGAGGGTGCGCTCATATATGAACTGGTGGTTGATGACAAGCCCACAAAGGAAATCTTTACCGATGCCGAAGAAATCCAGAAAATCATCCTTGAGAAAAAGAAAGGCGACGAACCGGGTAAACAGCCGCAACGCCCCAGGATAACCAAAGGCAGCGATATCCTTGAGGTAGATCTCCATATTGACGAATTGCTTGAAACAACGGCAGGGATGAACAGCTTCGACATGCTCAACTATCAGTTGGATGTAGTGCGCAAGACAATGGATGAGAATCTTAAATATAAAGGCAAGAAGATTGTCTTCATACATGGCAAGGGCGAAGGTGTATTGCGCAACGCAATCTCACAGGAAATCCGTCGCAAATACCCCCGCTGCCTCTCTCAGGATGCTTCATTCCAGAAATATGGCTTCGGTGCCACAATGGTGATAATAAAATAAAAATATATATAATTATGAGTGAATTCAAGAATAACATGTTGCAGCGCTTCCTTAAGTATGTGACATTTGATACAGAGTCTTGCGACAGCGCAACAACAGTTCCCACAACCGAGGGACAATTCGTCTTCGCACGTTTCCTTGAGCAGGAACTCAAGGCTATGGGGCTCAGCGAGGTGCTGCTCGACGAAAAGGGTTACCTTTATGCCACTCTCCCGGCCAACACCGATAAGGACCTGCCGGTAATAGGCTTCATCGCACACCTTGATACAAGCCCCGACATGAGCGGTAAGGATGTAAAGCCAAGCATTATCAACTATGCCGGCGGCAATATTGTACTCTCGGCTAAGGATGATATTGTGTTGCGTGTCTCCGATTTCCCCGAAGTGCAGAACTATGCAGGCCATGAACTTATTGTCACTGACGGTCACACTCTGCTCGGTGCCGATGACAAGGCCGGTGTTGCCGAAATAATAACCGCTATAGAGTACTTGCAGGCACATCCCGAAATAGAGCATGGCAAGATACGTATAGCCTTCAATCCTGACGAAGAAATCGGTCGTGGAGCGCATAACTTCAACGTGCCTCTTTTCGGATGCGACTGGGCTTATACGGTTGACGGCAGTACTGAAGGCGAACTGGAATTTGAGAACTTCAATGCCGGCAGCGCACTTTTCACAATTCAAGGACGCAACGTGCATCCGGGCTATGCAAAAGGAAAGATGCTCAATGCACTGCGCGTGGCAACCGACATCGTATCTACAATCCCGGCAATGGAATCGCCCGAATGCACCGAGGGTTATCAGGGATTCTATCATCTCATGGGTATCAACGGCGGCGTAGACCATGCCGAGGTATCATATATAATCCGCGACCATAATGGTGACCTGTTCGCCAAGAGAATGGCGTTCATGCGCACGGTAGAAAAGGCTATGTGCGAGAAGTACGGCAACGCAGTCGTCTCTCTTGAACTCAAGGAGCAGTATCGCAACATGCGTGAGCAGGTAGAGCCCAAGATGCATATAATAGAACTTGCAAAGGCTGCAATGCAGAAGGCCGGTGTAGTGCCTAATGTAAAGCCTATCCGTGGCGGAACAGACGGTGCACAACTTTCATTCATGGGACTCCCCTGTCCGAACCTTTTTGCCGGTGGTGTGAACTTCCACAGCCGTTACGAATTTGTATCGGTACAGGTAATGGAGAAGGCAGTGATGACTGTTGTGAATATAGCAGCAGGCGTGAAGGACCTTGCAAAATGAAGAGGCTAAAAAGCTGATTCCTGCGTTATACGATGTCCAAGAAACCGCAGTTTACTTGATGTAAATAAATCGCTGATTTGCTAACCTTAAATATCTACCTGTTTACCAATTTGTTACATCGATATTTAAGAGTATTGTTGAATTATTATCACATACAATTTGCATACAAAATCGGAGATTTCGGGAAAATAGTAATGCTAAAATACCATCTCAAAAGATTCTATCGTGGTAGGCGATTATTCCTATTTTCTTTCGCTTCCGACATCGCAAAGGTATAAAAACAATGCTGACGAAAAGAGAAGTTGCGAGGATTCCTTTTTTCGCCAGCATATTTTATGCTGTCAATGCACAAATAAGTTTAGTCCGTTTTGGGCATATAGCCAATGGAATAAACTAAACCACATTATTATCAGTCAGCCATCGGCTGGCGGATTTGCAAGAATGTTTACCTCTTAATATCAATGCCAATAAAAGTAAACGAGTAATATTGCAAAAAAAGTTGGCATTCAACAGCCCTCTATATGGAAATTATCATTATATTTGCTTATTAAATTAGGTGTATAGTGCACTATAAAATATTACTCGTATGAATACTTTGCCATTAGAAGCAGATACAAGATTACTCATTGATACCGCCTTAACTAATTTAGGTTGGAAGTTAGACGGTAAGGATAAGAATGTATTTGTGGAACAACCT
>JAZNDZ010000036.1:0-14294 GCA_045588345.1 Bacteroidaceae bacterium | reverse complement strand
CGCTTATCATTATTAGTGACGATTACAAGGTTGTCGCATTTTAATTCTCCAGCACATTCAACTATACTATCCACTTCACGCTTCTCTGTTTTTGGATTGCTCATATCATAACAAACTTGTACCAAGCGTTCTATATGCGCTTCTTTGCGAAGAACGAAATCAACTTCCTTATCGTTTCGTGAACGATAATAGAACATTGTTCTTTCAACATCGTAGCCTCGGCGTACAAGTTCTATGAACACTTGATTTTCCAGCAAACGTCCTAAGTTGTCACTCAAAGAGAATGCTTTGGATGCAACAAATCCATTGTCAACCACATACACTTTTCTTGGTGCCTTCTTCATCAACTTGAGTTTATTGTTGTAGCGTGATAAATAATAGAAAAGGTATGGTTCATGCAAGTAATCCATATACTTCTTGGTCGTATTTACACTAGAGAATCCAAGTTCTGTCGTTAAATCATTTGCACTAACCGGATTGCAAAAGTTGGACACAAGATATATGGCTAAATTATTCAAATCAGTTACATTGCGGACATTATGACGTTTGGCCACATCTTTCCATATGATAGAATCAAACAAGGTGTCAAGATAACTACGAGTCAATTGACGTGAAGCCACCACTTCAGGGTAACCGCCATTTCTAAGATAATCATCTGTCAATACAAATGAATTCGTTATATCTTCCGGCTTAAGCATGTGAAGATCCAGTTTGTTCCAGTCGAAAAACTCCTCAAGACTAAATGGCAACATTTCCACTTGAAGATATTTTCCAGTGAGAACTGTAGCCATTTCACTGCTTAGCATTCTAGCATTACTACCAGTTATTACAAGATTCTTTCCCAATCTGTAGAGTTCACTGACCCACAGGTCCCACCCATTCAAGTTCTGAACCTCATCTAACAAAATATATTCATAACCAGGATAAATATCATCCAGCATTCGCATAACAAGGTTTACATCCCATGCTTCCAACAACGAGTAATTATCGAAATTCAAGTAGGCAAAATTCTTATCTCTAAGCATCAATAATGCTTGAGTAGATTTACCAACTCGTCGGGGACCGGTTATCAACTTTATCAAACTACTGTTTAACAATAAATCTGTATCTTGATTACTTCTTCGTATTAAATAAGGGCGTGACATCAGTTCATCACGTTCTTTACGTTGATTTAGAATGATTGTTTTCATCTTATGCCTTTGTTATTTGAATGCAATATTACAACTTTTTATTCACAAAATAATACCTATTGCATAAAAAACATACTATTTTATGCAGTACAGAGTGTTTATTGAGTAAAAACAGTGTGCAAACAATAAAGACCGAGTCTCTTAATAATGTTAAACCGTTCGGCTTCTGGTGGCACATCATTTTGGCTCGGAATTTTACCTGGATTTGCTCTTTTAGTCTCAGTTTGATTCTATCATTATTGTAATAGTGTATATATCAAATAAGTTCTTTCTTGAACTATTCAACACCGCCCCACTCCTGCAAATATAGCAATTCATTTTCCATTAGTCCAAAGAAGTTCTCCATCATGGCGTTATCCAGGTAATATCAACATAAACGATACAAAAAGACACTGAAAAAAAGACATGTAATACAAAGTGTGTATAGAAAGGGTAATTGCCAACCTCGATCAGAATGGAAGATAAGGTTGCCCTTGATATTCCTCTTCTTAAAGACCTTGTCAAGCATGGTCATAACTATCTTTAAATCAAGACTATCAGAGACAATATAGGAGATGATTTCTCCATTGAACATATCAAGGACAGATGAAAGGTACATCTTCCTATCTTTGATCTTAACCTGGGTTACACATGTAGTCCATTTTCGGTCCGGAGCATCCTCATAAAAGTCCCTATTGATTACATTATATGCAATCTTACCCAGTTCTCCTTTATACGAACAGTAGTGTTGCTTCTTCTGTTTAGCCTCACAGACCGCTGTGGAATGGTATCGCAAAAAATGCTTTTCTCCTTGGTCGATTGCATTTTCTTACAGAATCACGAAAGATTCCAAGCGAGTCACTGGAGAGAAACTTTATAAGGGTTTCTCTCTTTTTGTTTATTGTTTAATTGGTAAACCTCAAGAGTTTGTTTAAGTTAATTTAAGATACTGTTCAATGCTGTTCCACTGTATCTTTATTACCTTTGCTGAGATAAACGCTAATAACATGAAGAACCGCATATTCTTTTGCTTTACGCTTCTTTTCCTGCAGCTTGCCGGCTGTGCATCGGCTCAGGAGATAAAACTGCAACCGGCATACAGTTCTGGCGAGGTCATGAAGTGTAATCTCTATTTCAACTGGAAATTTGTGTGGATAAAGGCTGGGGCTGCAACTCTTACAGTTCAGGACACCATTTATAACGGGCAGAAAGCAAAATGCATGAAACTGCTCAGTTCTACCAACAAACGTGCCGACAAGTTCTTTCTTATGAGGGATACTCTGTTGACTGTCTTTACCGATAACTATGAGCCTCTCTACTATCGCAAAGCATCATTGGAGGGCAGCAAATACCGTCTGAACCAGGTGTGGTACGAGTATCTTGGCGGCAACAACGTTAAAGTATCCCAGTCGTTCCTTTACCGTGGTGAGCCCGAGGTGTTCCGTACCGATACCTTGCAGGGGCCAATATACGACATGATGAGCCTGCTGGCCTATGCACGTAATATTGATTTCGCTTCATTGAAGAAAGGGGAGCGTCACACCTTCCAGGTTGCCACAGGCAAGCGCATTGAGCCACAGCATATTGTCTACCGTGGAAAGAAACGTACCAAGTCCGACCAGGATGTCAAGTATGACTGTTTCAGGGTTTCTCTTATAACTGAAAAGAAAGGCAAGGAGAAAGAGATACTAAATTTCCACATAACCGATGATGATAACCACCTCCCTGTGTTGCTCGATTTGGTATTGAATTTTGGCTCGGCTAAGGCGCGGCTTCTCAGTGTCAAGGGGCTAAAGCATCCGTTGACCTCTGTGATAGATGATTGATGCTCTTTCTCTCCTATGATTACGCGCTGCTACCTTGAAATAACTAACGTATGCAATCTTGATTGCCTGTTTTGTCCCAAGACAAAGCGGGCAAAGCGCACTCTCTCTCCTGTGGAGTTCAATCTTCTTACCGACCGCTTGCGTGGTCGTGTAAAGTTTCTCTATTTTCATCTCATGGGCGAACCATTGTTGCATGCCCATTTACCCGAGTTCATTATTAAGGCGCGCGATAAGGGCTTTGTTCCGGTGCTCACCACCAACGGCACATTGCTTCACAAGGCCGGGCAACTGATTGATGCCTTGCCTCACAAGGTGCAGATTTCGCTTCATGCCCATGAGGGCAATGGTCTCAATAATCTTGAGCAGTATGTATCGGGCGTAATGCAGTTTGCGCGCGAGGCTGCTTCGCATGGAATAATAATTGTATTGCGTCTTTGGAACAGAGGTGGTTATGACAGTGCTAACGAGCGCTTGCTCAATCTTCTTGCGCAGTATATCCCGCGTCCTTGGACCGAACGATACGATGGTTGGCGTTTGGCTGAGAACATATATCTTGAATTTGACAACATGTTCGAGTGGCCCGACAGCGAGCGCGAGGAGTACGGTGTAGATGAGTCTTTTTGCTATGCCTTGCGCAATCAGATAGGTGTGCTTGCCGACGGAACGGTTGTGCCCTGTTGTCTTGACCACGATGGGGGTATTGCTTTCGGTAATCTCTTTGAACAGCCGCTTGAAGAGATTCTTGCTTCGCCGCGTGCAAGGGCTATGCACGACGGTTTTACACGTCACGAGGCTGTTGAACCGCTTTGCCGACGTTGCGGTTATGCAACGGTGACAAAAAGATTCAGGAAATGAAGAAATGCGAGGATTAATCCTCGCATTTCTTTATTTACGGATAAATTACTGTGGCAGTGTAATGCTGTTGAACTGTGAAATGTTGCTTGGAGTATGCTCGCGCAGGAGAATCTCCTTCATCTTTGTCACAACATCGGGGTACTGGCTTGCAAGGTTGTTGTCCTCGTGTGTATCTGTCACAAGGTCGTAAAGGCTACACTTGCCACCCTGTACAACAAGTTTCCAGTTGCCCATGCGCAGGGCCATCATGTTTGTCTCGTGGAACTCCCAGTAGAGGAACTCGTGCTCTTTCTGCTCGCCCTCGCCAAGGAGTGTGGGAGCAAATGAGAGACCGTCGAAGTAATCTACTGCAAGGTTCTTGTTTGTATAACGCTCTACATAGTTGTCGATTCCTGCAACATCGCAGAATGTAGGCATAAGGTCGTAGAATGCCAACTGATGGTCGTTCACGCTACCTGCCTCAACTTCTCCCGGCCACCATGCAATGAACGGAACACGTATGCCGCCCTCTGTTGTGGAGCGCTTTGTACCGCGCAGTAATCTCTCTGTGTTGAAATAGTCCGGGTCGCCACCGCCTTCTACGTGTGGACCGTTGTCGCTTGTGAAGATAACGAGAGTGTTCTTGTCAAAGCCTTTCTCTTTCAGTTTTGCAAGCACCTCACCCACGTATGCGTCAAGGCGTGTAACCATTGCTGCAAACTGCTGGTGTGCAATGTTTGTGGGGTTGTAACGTGAACCGGCATCACCGCCATAACTCTTCTCCTGGCAGAACGCGCCCTGGTAGGCTTGTAGTATTGAGTCGTTAGGCTGCGCAAGTTCGGCGTGCGGCAATGTGTATGTGAAGATTCCAAAGAAAGGCTTTTCGCCAGTCTGCTTGTCAATCCACTCCATAGCCTCTTGGTGAATGAGGTCGGCCGAGTAGTCGCGGCGGTTCTTGTAATCCTCGCCATGCATTGCATAATTGATGTTGTTCTGCAGAATCTCGCGTCTAACTTCTGTGTCACCAGCCTCCCTGTCATACGAATTCAGGAAGTTGGGGTAGTAGAGGTGTGCCTGGAACTGGCACATGAAGCCATAGTAGCGGTCGATTCCGCGCTTGTCTGGGGTTGATTCAGAACCCTCGTAACCGCCGGCCCATTTTCCGAACATGCCGGTTGTGTAGCCGTTGTCCTTCATTATCTCGGGAAGGATAATATGGTTAGGGTCGTATGGCTCCTGACCTGTCTGTGTAGGGTCCTGGTTGTTGCCATAGTAGATGGAACCTATGCGGTACTCCTTGTTTCCGCGAACCTTGGTGTGGCCTGTGTGCTGGCCTGTCATGAAGCATGCACGTGAGGGGGCACTTACCGGGCTGCCAGCGTATGCTTGTGTAAAACGCATGCCCTCTGCTGCCATGCGGTCGAGGTTTGGAGTGCTTATGTACTGCTGTCCGTAGCAGCCGAGGTCGGCATATCCCATGTCATCACACATTATATATATAATGTTAGGCTTCTGTGCCTCCTGTGCTTGAACTGCTGCCGATGCAAGCAGTCCGCAACCGAAAAGTAACAATTTGCTGTTATCCATATTTTGTAATTTTTTTTATTTTTCTTTTGTCATTTTGAACGCAGTGAAAAATCTCAAGGATATTTGATAGAGATCCTTCGCTCTGCTCAGGATGACAGAACTGTGTTTTGTCTGTATCCTTTCTTTACTTCTTGATATATACTTTCACGTTCTTGTAGCCGCACTCTGCTGTTGCGCGTACAATGTACAGACCTTCGGGGATACCTGCTGTACCTATAGCATTGCCCTTGGCATTTGCAATGAGGGCTGCATTTGCAGTGAACACCTCAATTGTTTTTACGTTGTCGCTTGCAACAATGCCGTTTGCGGTTACTGTGACGGTGATGTCATCAGCGGCAGTCGCTTCCTGAATGCCGGTAGGGTAACTGCTCTCATCGGTGTTTGGAGCAAAGTATGCCACCAGTTTCACGTTGTGGTCAACTGTGAATGTGTACTCAGCGCTTGTAGATACAATCACGCCTTCTTCTTTCCAGCAAACGAATGTTCCGTTTCCGTAAGCAGTTGCTGTTGCTGTAACTGTTGTGCCGTATGCATAGTTCTCTGCTGTATTTGAAAGTTCTGCCCTGCCGCGCTCCCAAGAGTTCACGCCTACTGTTACGGTGCGGCTTTCCTGTGGCTCTACAACCTTGATGTGGAAGTCGTAAATGAAACCGTTTACTTCGTCCTCGGCAAGGTCAAGCCCGTTACTGTTCACGCGCAGGCGCATGCGTGTCTGTTCCATGGTTGCCCACTCGGGTACTGTAACTTCGGCAGTTGCTGCTGTGCCGTTTACAGCAAGAGGTGCTTCTGTCTCGAATACGCCGTCACCGTTCCAGTCAAAGTGTGCTGCAACCACAAGACTGCTTGCTGCATTGCTTGAGAGTGTTGCATTGATGTTGAACGTTCCGCCCTGAGCAACTTCTCCCTTGTCCTGTGCATAAACCACATGCCATGTGCCTGGCTTGCTCTGTGCCTCGTATATGATGTTGCTGAGTGCAGCCTCGCCGCTCAACTCGAACTTCTTTACATAGTTGTTGCCTACACTGCCGCATGGGTTGTTGTAAACCTTCAGCTTACGCATGTATGCACTGCGCAGGCGTGTGAACTTGAAGAGGCTTTCGCCTTCAATTTCCAATGTGGTCTCGCCGCTTGTGAAGTAGAAATAGCCGTTCTTCTCCTTGCTTGCATTGACTTTCCATTTAGTTGCAAGGTTCTCGCCTGTAGTGATATTGCCGTCGGCGATACCAACAACGATTGCAGGCTCTGCTGCCGATGCAATCTGCCAACCGGTTGTGTTGCCTGTACCTACGAAGTACCATTCCTGGTTCTCGTCAAAGGCATCGGGTGCTGCAAGTGCAAGGCCGCTCTCTGTAATGGTGAGGTTCTTGCCGCTTGCTGTCTCCACATTGTAACTTGCACCAATCTTGCCTATGGCCTCGCTGCCGTCGAATGGGCGTATCTCGTATAGGTCTTCGGTCTCAATCAGTTGCCAGTATGAGCCTACATTGTTTACACCGGCTGTCCAGGTGATTACATACTCCGATGCACCGTCTTTGTTCAATGCACGCGGGCCGGCACTTTCGCTGCTGTAACCGGAACAGTCGGTAGAACTCATGTACCAGCAGTTGGCATTTTCTCCGGATGTCTTTGTGGTCTTGCCTACATAGTATTCAACAGGTGTGGTGGTTGTATAAACCTTAGATGCCGAAGAGGGAGTGAGGTTACATGTTCCTATGTAACGGCCTGTTGCTGTGTTCTTGATGTAGTAGCAGTTTGTGTTTCCCGAAGGGATGAACATCCAGAACTGTGGCTTTGTGTTGTCTCTTGACTGTATGGTCATCCTGTGGTCGCTCTCCTCGGTAACATAGTTTGCTCCGGTGTTCTTCCATGAGATAAGGTACACCTTGGCTTCTGTAGTGTCTGGCTCAGGAACAGGGTCGGGCTCAGGTTCCTCAACTTCGACTATATCAAGACCTGTTACTGTGATTTCTGCAACTTGGTTGCCTACTTCGTGGTCATTGGCCTTGTGGCAGAAGAAGTAGCGTAGTTGATAATCGTTGGCCTCTACGTTCTCTATTGTGTATGTGTTGTTCCCGGTTTTGCCGCCAGTGTAGCCGTAGTGGTAATCGCCTTTTACAACATTGCCGTCGGCATCAAGCAAATCTACGCCAAGGATGACAAGTTTGTGCGGGCCGCTCTGGTACTGGAATTTTACGGTAACATTGCTTGCCATTGGAGCCTTTACTGTTGTAATGGCGCTCTTTGTGCTTCCTGTTGTGCAGCCCTCGCCTGTAGACTCATTACTCTTTGCTGTTGCAACGCCGTCGGGGTATGTAGTTGCATCTGCCACAACAAGGTCTGTGTTGTAGTGTGTAAAACCCTTTGCAGGTTCTGGTTCAGGCTCTGGTGTGGGCTCTTCGCCATCGGTGCTCAGTTGAACCTCGCTAAGACCAAAGAAACATCCGCTGTTTTCTGTTCCTTTTGTAATTGTAAGTTTTACGGTCATTGTGCCGTCAGCATTTACTGTTGCACCGGTAATATCCCAAACTTTGTGAACATTGCCGGCTGTGCCGACGCTGGCAGCGATGTCTATGTCGTTGAGCGAACCGAAATCGGCATTGTTTACAGTTGTTGCAACATTCCATTTGCGTTGCTTGCCGTCGGCAGGGTCCTGATAACTGTTTGCGCCGTTAAGTGCGTGGATGTCAAGACCAACCTTGTTGAAGGTAAAACCGGAAGGTATACCATTGATTGTGAATGTCAACTCAATGGCAGGTCCTGTGTTGCCGTTTACGTTAGGGCAGAGTATTGCTGCGGTAACGGCATTGTTTGTCGCTTTGAAAACGTGCGATGTGGCAACTGTTGCTGTTGCGCCGTCAATTGCTGTACCGTTCTCGTCAACAACTGTTATTGAAACGGATGAAGCATCAGTGCCGGTCCGGTTGAACTTGAGGCCGATGCCGGACACTGCCATAGCAGGCTGTGCTGCCAGTAGAAGCAGTGTCAGAATGGTCATGTAGAATCTTTTCATGCTTTTAAAGGTTAGTTTGTGTAAAGATAGTTTTTTTATTTAAATACTTTGTTTTTGGGCAATTAAATTTTTATAAAATTATTAAGGATTACTAAGGATTACTAAGGGTGATTAAGTAGTATAATAAAGATAAAAAAGAGAATGACCCAAAAAGTGTATTTGGTTCCCCAAGTTTTGCTTCACTCGTTATAAAATAATAAAGTAAACTTTGTGTTTAACTCGTTTGCACGGGACTTTCTGCATTACGCTTGCCTTCAAAATCCTCATTTAAGCTTAGTAAACTCCGTTTTTTTCAGGCTGCGCAAGCCTTGAACTACATCTTAATGTTTACGTTTAGGTAAGGCTTTCTGCATGTGCGGGCACGGTTATTCCCGGTAAAGGGTAACCTTGCCGTTGCGTATGTATATGCCGCCCTTGAGCATGTGCTCCACTTTGCGGCCTTGCAGGTCGTAGACGGGTGAATGGGTATTTTTGCCTTCGGTTACATGCTCTATGCTGCTGTTCTGGTTGAATTCCTGTTCTATAATATTTGTGAAATTGCTCCAGTGGGGGGCGGACAGGTATAATTCTTTTGTGCCTGCTGGCACATAGAGGGTGGCTGTGCTGTATATGTTGTCGAATGTGTGACTACTGATTGCTGGCGGTATTTTGCTGTGTGAATATATGTCGGCAATCTCATTGCAGTCACGGAACGCTCCTTCGCCAATGGATTCCATATTTTGAGGTAGAGTGATGCTTTTAAGCCTGTTGCACTGGTAGAACGCATATTTCCCTATGGCTGTGGTGCTGCTTGGAATAACTATGCTTGTGAGTCCTGTGCATTTGAAGAATGCCCATTCGTCAATGCTCTTGATGCTTTTGGGCATTATGATGTTAGTTGGTTCGGTGCAGTTGTAGAATGCCCATTTGCCTATTGAGGTCACTCCTTCGGGCATTACGGTGTTTCTGCAGCCGTGGACAAGTCTGTTTTCACTGGATTCAATTATAGCACAGCCTTTGCTGTTGTATGATTTGTTGCTTTCCTCTACATGTATTGATGTGAAACCGGAACAGCCGTCGAATGCCGATTCTCCAATGACGGTTACGCTGTGAGGTATCTTTATATAGGAGAGATTGCTGCATCCTTCAAAAGCCAATGCGCCTATTCTTTCAAGTCTGTCGGGGAAATGTATCTCGGTCAGTCGGCTGCACCCCATGAATGCGCAGTCTCCAATGCTGTAAAGGCCTTTCGCAAACGTAATGCTTGTGAGGCTGGTGCAGAACTCGAATGCGGCATTGCCTATTGATGTGACGTTGTCGGGGAGTGCAATGTGTGTCAGTGAATGGCAAAGCCTGAATGTGCCCTCGCTGATTGCTGTAATGCCTTTGCCTATAATGGCCTGCCTGAGGCCCGAACCCTCAAATGCGCTTTTGCCCAATGTAGTTACGCTGTCCGGTATTCTGATGCTGCTGATGCTGCAGCAGCCATGAAATGCGTAAATTCCGATGTTAGTGAGGCTTTCGGGCAGTGTTATCTCCTTGAGTCCGCTGCAGCCGTAGAATGTGTAGTCTTCAATGGATTGTATTGTGGCAGGAATTGTTATGCTTGTGAGGCTTGTACATCCCCAGAAGGTCTCCGGTCTTATCCTTGTTACAGTGTATGTGGCACCCTCATGTTCTATGCTTTCGGGGATTGTGATGTCTCCTGAATACCGGTCGCTAAACCCGCCATGTGTCACTTCGACGCTCTTTTCTGTCTTGGAAAGGATGTTGTAGCAGATGTTACCGGTCTTGAAATCGTAGGCAAGGCATTTTGTTGCACAACTGTAGAGCAGGATTGCAAACAGCAATCTTGCCAGGGTTGTCTTTGTGCAGATAGCAATCATGTGGCCTTATGCTACTTTTGTTATTCATCTTCAACAACATGAGGGTAACTTTCAGGTCACCCTCATGTTGTGATGCTTGTTTCAGTTGATTTCAAGTTCATCGACGAAGATGAAAGCGGGGTAGCCTACTGCGGGGTGCCATGTCGGCATGTCGCGGTCGGACAGTGCCTTGATTTTTACATAGCGTGCCTTTACCGGGGCAAAATCAACGTTGTGTTCGTATATTCTGTTTTCATCCTTTGCTGTCAAGTCGGGGTATTTCCGGTCGAAAACGTCGGTGAAGTTCTCGCCGTCGTTTGATACTGATACTGTTATGCCTAAGACATCGAATACCCAGTCGCCCTTGTCAACGCTGGTGTTGAACTTCAGGTTGCTTATTTCTTCTTCTTTCTTCAGGTCTATCACTGCTTCAAGGTCTGTCTCACAGAATCCGAGCCAGCGTCCTGTGCGGTAGTTGGGGTTGCCTTTAAGGCCGTCGACAAGTGTAATTTCGCCTTTGAAGGTGTAGCTCTTGTGGATTGGCTGCAAAAGCCTTATTGGCTTTGCTGTTGCCTTGCTGAAGGTAATCTCTTCGGTGAACAGGCGTGTCTCGCCACGCTCGCCTATGCCTTTTGCCTTGAGTGTACAACTCTTGTTGATTTCAAGCACACCTTCGCACTTTGCCGACGCGGTTGTCGGTTCGCTGCCGTCAAGGGTGTAGTAGACCGGCATGTTGTCAAGTGTCTTGAGCGATACAGTCACAACGCCTTTTTCGGTGTCTATGCCAAATTCCTCTTCAATGTCGAGTATGTGCTTTGCATAGTTGTACTGTTTCTTGTCGTAAATGTTGAAAAGTGGAAGCAGACGCTGCTTGAAACTGTTGAAATCCTTGTTTTCGGGTTTGCACCACTGAACCTCGCAAAGGGCTGCCATGCGTGGCAACTCCATGTATTCCACATGGCTGTATGTGGGGACATACTCGCTCCACAGGTTTGCCTGTACACCGATGATGTGCTTCTGTACATCAGCAGAAAGGGTGTCGTTGACGGGTTCGAAAGAGTATACTTTCTCAACCGGTACATAACCGCCGATAGCAAGGGGTTCACTGTCGGTGTACTTGGTCTGGTAGTAGTCGAAGTACATGAATGTAGTCGGTGACATTATGCAGTCATGGCCCTGTTTTGCAGCCTCAATTCCGCCCTCTACGCCACGCCATGAGTGAACGGTTGCATTAGGTGCAAGCCCGCCTTCAAGAATCTCGTCCCAACCGATAATCTGGCGTCCTTTGCTGTTGAGGAACTTCTCGGCATGGTTTATTACGAAACTTTGAAGGTACATTTCGGCGCTGTGCTTCTTGTCGCTCTTGATGCCAAGTGATTTTATTCGTGCCTGACATTTGGGGCACTTTTCCCACTGTGTCTTGGGGCACTCGTCACCTCCGATGTGGATATATTCCGACGGGAACACCTCAATTACCTCGCTCAGTACGTCTTCAATGAATTTGAGTGTGGCATCGTTGCCTGCGCAGAGCACATTGTCCGATACGCCCCACATCTTCCACACCTCGTATGGTCCGCCGGTGCAGCCATATTCGGGGTATGCGGCAAGCGCTGCCTGCATGTGACCGGGAAGGTCAATCTCGGGAATTACTGTTATGTGGCGTTCTGCTGCGTAAGCAACAATTTCGCGGCACTCTTCCTGTGTGTAGAAGAACGGGCCGTAGTGCTTGCCGTCATACTCGGGAGTGTTACGTCCGATGACGGTCTCGTCGCGTTGTGCTGCAACGGTGGTGAGTTTGGGGTATTTCTTTATCTCAATGCGCCAGCCCTGGTCGTCGGTGAGGTGCCAGTGGAAACGGTTGAGGTTGTGGAGCGCGAGCATGTCAATGAAGCGCTTGATTGAATCGGTGGTGAAGAAGTGACGCGAAACGTCGAGGTGTGCGCCGCGGTACGGAAAGCGCGGGCTGTCGTTGATTGTGACTGCCGGCAACAGTATTTCGCCACCCTCGACAATTGGGAGTGACTTGCGCAATGTCTGTATGCCGTAGAAAACACCTGCGGGTGATGCACCGGTTATCTCTACTCCTTCGCTGTCTGCGGTGAGTATGTAGCCTTCGGCGTTCTCGCCTGCTTCGCTTGTAGAGATTGTTATTGCACCGGCGGTCTCAACATCTGTTATGGCAAGGTCGAGGCCGGTACTCTCCTTTACATATTCGGCAAGCAGTTCTGCGTTCCGCTTCATTCTCTCATTACCTTTGTAGACAATGCATGTGCTCTTGTCAAGAACAAAACCGTTGCCCTTCTCTTCAATGATTTCCTGCGGAAGGGGAATGACCTGATACTCTGCAACTGGTAGTTCTCTGTTTGTGCAGGAGAGCAGGGCTGCACAGGTGAACAGTGCTGCTGAAAATAGTTTTTTCATACTTGGAATATTATGGTTAGTATTTTATGGATGTTCCTCACGTTTGTGTCTTTGCTTAGGTCCGCAAAAAACGGACTATACAAAAATAGGATAATTTTATCTAATTATAAAACATTTTAGTATCTTCGCATAAGTTATTCTTGTGAGAATTAAAATTTACGGCTATGAAACGTGACAGACACATTTTTCAACTTATAGAGACGGAGTATCGCCGTCAGCTCAAAGGTATTGAATTAATTGCATCAGAAAATTTTGTAAGTAATGAGGTTATGCAGGCCATGGGTTCTGTATTGACGAATAAATATGCTGAGGGGTATCCCGGAAAGCGTTATTATGGAGGCTGTGAGGTCGTTGACATTGTGGAGGATATTGCTCGCGAACGTCTGAAAGAACTTTACGATGCCGAGTGGGTGAATGTACAGCCACACTCAGGCGCACAGGCCAATGCTGCTGTGTTCCTTGCTGTGCTGAATCCCGGTGATAAGTTCATGGGACTGAATCTTGCTCATGGAGGTCATTTGTCGCATGGCTCGTCGGTGAATACATCGGGTCTTATATATACTCCTTGCGAGTATAATCTTAATGCCGAGACAGGGCGTGTCGATTATGACCAAATGGAGGATATTGCATTGCGCGAAAGACCGAAGATGATTATTGGTGGCGGTTCGGCCTATTCACGCGAGTGGGATTACAGGCGTATGCGTGAGATTGCCGACAAGGTGGGTGCGATACTTTTGGTGGATATGGCTCATCCGGCAGGTCTCATTGCGGCAGGCTTGCTCGACAATCCTGTAAAATATGCTCACATCGTGACATCTACGACACACAAGACGCTGCGCGGTCCTCGTGGCGGCGTAATCATTCTTGGCAAGGATTTTCCCAACCCTTGGGGTAAGACAACTCCAAAGGGTGAGGTCAAGATGATGTCACAACTGCTTGATTCTGCTGTGTTCCCGGGAATACAGGGCGGTCCGCTTGAACATGTCATTGCTGCCAAGGCCGTTGCTTTCGGTGAGGCTCTGCAACCTGAATTCAAGGAGTATCAGGCTCAGGTGAAACTGAACGCGGCGGTGCTTGCGCAGGAACTGATGGACCGTGGCTTCGGCATAGTGTCGGGCGGTACAGACAACCATTCGATGCTGGTCGATTTGCGCAACAAGTATCCCGACCTCACCGGCAAGGTTGCAGAGAGGGCTTTGGTGCAGGCTGATATTACTGCGAACAAGAACATGGTGCCGTTTGACAGCCGCAGTGCATTCCAGACATCGGGCATACGCCTTGGCACGCCTGCGATAACGACCCGTGGAGTGAAAGAGGATATGATGCCTTTCATTGCAGAGATGATTGAAGCGGTGCTTAACGCTCCTGAAGACGAGAAGGTTATTGCTGCGGTCCGTGCTAAGGTCAACGAGACTATGGCCGAGTTCCCGCTGTTTGCTTATTAATACCTTTCTATATATTACAAGAGGGTGACTAAAAAGCAAATTTCTACGTTACGTTTGGCTTCAAAATCCTCATTTACGCTTAGTAAACTGCGGTTTTGAAGCCTTCACAAGCCTTGAACTTTACTTTTTATTCACGCCTCATACAAAAGAAGGAGACT
>JAZNDZ010000035.1:0-19053 GCA_045588345.1 Bacteroidaceae bacterium | reverse complement strand
AGGAATGTCTGAATTTGTTGAAAGTATTCACTATGTAGCATTGGAAACAACATCTGATTGTCTATTGGGTAATATTGATAAAATGATAATTACTGAACATGGAGAATATGTAATGGTTGATATGAATAAAGCTAAATCAATCTATGTGTTTGACGAGAATGGTCGTTTTAAATGTAGAATAGGGTCTCGCGGTCAAGGCCCGAATGAATATATGTCTTTAACTGATGTATCTTATTATGAGAATAAAGTCTATGTATGGGATAGTGCCAGTGAAAAAATACTTGAATATGGATTAGATAATAGCTTTGTGGCTTCTTATTCGTTTACTCATACGGCTTATTCTATGGCTTGTATTGGAGATAGAAAATTTGCTTTTGGATGTGATTATGTTCATAATGCCGAATTATTGTCGGATGATGGTTATCCTAGTCTAATGCTTTTTGATGCGTTGACAAAAGAAATTACCCCTTTGATACATTTTGATAAGAACGTTTCTTCTTTAGGCTATATGGCTACTTTGAATAATTTGTGTGGCAATAACTTTTATCTGCCGCTAAATGATACTATTTATCAAGTAGGAAAAGATGGTTTACGTCGTAAACGTGTATTGTCTTATAAGGATGATTATAAAGAGCGTAGAGACGATTATGTAAAGGAAAGTAAACGCCGTCAACTGACCTCAGATGATGCAATGAATTCTTTCTTTAAAGGAGGTTATCCCCATCTTATAACATATTTTGGTAACGGAAATTTTGATTTACTTTTTTTAAGGATGAATGATTATCTATATTATGGTTTTTATGATTCTAATACTAAGACTTACAAGGAGGCTTCCAGTCAAAAATATCCGATAAAAAATGATTTAGATGGTGTTGCAGACTTTATACCACGTTTTGTGAAAGATAATTATATCTTTACATTAACTGAACCTTCAAAGTTATTGGAGTATAAACCTGCGTTGGCTGAAAAAATGGGAATTGAAGAAGATGGTAATCCTATTATTGCCAAAATGAGAATTAAAATGCAAGGTCAATGATTTTGTTGTTTAATAAGGGTATTATAAAGAGGATAAACAAGAAGGTTATGAAAGTAAAATATTTAATATTGCTTTTAATCGGTATTTGTGTAGGAGCCTTATCTTGATTTGTAGGTAATAATCGTGTAACAGATAATGTGGATATTTTGTTGGATGGAGAATGTGAACAGAAAATGGATTTCCCGACTGAGGCAAGACGATGCAAGGGGTATCGTGATGGATGCCTACCCTTGGGACAAATACTTGAACTGGACGATACAAGATCAAAGGACGTAGCAATGTGGAAGGGTTTGCTATGGTCTCCCATGAGACAATGTACCGTTGGATATGGGAAGACAAGCGCAAGAAAGGTACTCTGTACCAATATCTTCGTCGGAAAGGGAAGAAATACAACAAACGTGGAAATTCACTTGCAGGAAGAGGATATATCCCCAATCGTGTGGATATAGAAGAACGCCCTGCAATAGTTGACTTAAAGGAACGATTTGGAGATTTGGAAATAGATACAGTTATAGGAAGCAACCATAAAGGAGCACTTGTCACCATCAACGACAGGCTTACCTCCAATTTCAAGGATGCTTACCATCTGAACGACAAGGGCGCGACAATATATACAAAGATTATTGCCCAAAAGATAAAAGAACTGTTACAGAGTACAAATCATCCTTGTGGCAGAAACTAACGAATGTATGCAAACAGGGTTCAATATACACTTATAAACTGGATATTATTATCTGCAACATGGATATCATGAGTTGCAATAATAAACAAATAATAAACACCCGGGCATTAACAGCAAAAAATACCACCAAACATTTTGCTATAAAGAAAAGATTTACTACCTTTGCAACCTGAAAAGCCATTACACTGCATTTGTTACCAGCAAATAAAAATTAAAAACATAACGATAATGAAAAAAGATCTTCATCCAGCATCATATCGCCCAGTTGTCTTCAAGGACATGTCAAACGGCGATTGCTTCCTTTCACAGTCTACTTGCAACACAAAGGAGACTATTGAGTTCGAGGGCGAGACATACCCATTGGTAAAACTTGAAATTTCAAACACATCTCACCCATTCTACACAGGTAAGGCTAAACTTGTCGATACAGCAGGTCGCGTTGATAAGTTCATGAGCCGTTACAGCAAGACTTTGAAGAAGTAAGCAGGTAACAAGAGTATAAAAAGGTGTATGAAAATACACCTTTTTTTATGCAAAAAAGTCAATACCGACAACGTCTCAACAAATTAGAAGACAAATATTTACCACCCAACTTCATTATGAAAAGACTGCTCATAGCATTATCTTTCTTGATATTAGCCACAGCGTGCAGCAACGAAGAAGACAAAGGCAATAGCAACGGACACGGAGTACCCGGCAACTGGAATGCAAACACCCACATGAGCAAGCATGCACAACGCATTGAAGTTCCGGCAATGGACGACGATGAACTGTTCATTGCACACACCACAACTGTAAACGGCAAAGAGAATGTAACCTATAGCATCTCACACAACGCCGACCGCAAGCATTGCAAATGGACAGCCTTCACGTTTGACCCAAGCAACAGAGCCATAAATTGGAAGCGCGACAATTGGGACAACACTGAATGGGGAGGTGACCCGTTTCAACCGAATCCCGAGATGCCCGATGCCTATGTAATGACAAAGGAGCAGATAAACCGCAATGGCTTTGTACGCGGGCATATAGTGGCATCATATGACAGAGTCTATTCAAAAGATGCCAACGAGCAGACTTTCTACTACAGTAACATCAGCCCCATGTACAGCCGTTTCAACACCGGCGCATGGAACGATTGCGAAGGCCTTGTCCAAGGTTGGGGGCGCAACAACGCATTCTGCGACACTCTGTACATTGTAAAAGGAGGAACAATTAGAGAAGGGGAATACAGCACAAAGGGAACATGCCCCACGGTACCCAATTACTACTTTATGGCACTGCTTTGCCTCAAGAGCGGAACCTACAAGGCTATGGGCCTGCTGTTCAAGCACGAAAACGGGAATAGTCAGACACAGGTATGCTCAATTGACCATCTTGAAAATTTCACCGGCATAGATTTCTTCTGTAACATACCGGATAATGTTGAAGATGCAGTCGAAAAAAGTTGCCGCCCCAACCAATGGAACGGGCTTAAAAATTATAAATCGCTCGAGTAACGCCGGATTTCGCATGGAGTTTTCATGCAAATAAAGCAATTCGTAATGTTTATTTGTTATCTTTGCACTAACTGATATATTTCAAGCCCATTTAATGACATGGAGAATATAAGATTGTTAATGGCAATAATGGTAATAATGACAACAAGCACCATTAATGCAGAGATTTTGAACGACGGTACAGGCAAGCACTATGACAATTGCAACACAGAGAAAGAATTGACATGGCTCACCGACACAGTTCCTTTCGCTAAAAAAGTCATTTACACAAGATACGAGGCAAGGTCAGTCTTCGGCAACGGAGATTATGCGCCCATGTGGCACTTATCGAACAGGCACGGAATCGGAAGTCGCGAAAATGACTGGGCATACGCCAAAGCAGGCATCGGCGGACGGAATATTTTCAGCAATTCCGGCATTACGCTGGAATGGGGAGCAGATATTGTCGGAGGCTACAACCTGACATCAAATGTCTTCATTCAACAGGCTTACTTTGACCTTAAATGGAAAAGAATGAATATTTCGTTCGGGCAGAAGGAGCGTTGGGGATACATACAGAACCCACGCCTGAGCAGCGGTTCCCTGGTTGAAAGCAGCAACGCACGCCCCATACCGCAGATACGCATTGAACTCCCCGAATACTGGAACATTCCCGGAACTAAAGGCTGGTTCGGTATCAGAGGTCATCTTGCATACGGCTGGTTCAGCGACGAGAATTGGCAAAAAGATTTTGTTGATGCCGGCAAGTCGCGTACAGCCGGTGTACGCTACCATTCAAAGGCAGGATTCGCACGATTCGGCAATGAGGAGAAATTCCCTCTGACTGCAGAAATAGGCCTGCACATGGTAACACAGTTCGGCGGAATCACACATAATTATCTTAACGAAAAAGGAGTGACCGTCGACAGTCCGGCACGTCCAAAGGATTACTGGACAGCATTCCTGCCTACAAAAGGAGACAATGAATACACCATTTCAGACAAAACCAATGTAGCCGGCAACATGGTTGGAAGTTGGTTGGGAGCAATCACATGGAACGACAAGGATTGGAAGTTGAGAATTACATACGAACATGTATTCGATGACCAATCACAAATGTTCTGGGAATACGGCATTTGGACCGAGCAACTTGTAGGACTGGAACTTGAACTGAAAAGATTCAATTGGATAAAAGGAGTCGTCATTGAATACTTCAACCTCAAGAATCAATCAGGCCCTATTTATCATGATGCCAGCAGCATTATTCCCGACCAAATAAGTTGCGCCGACCACAACTACTGGCATGGGACATACAACGGCTGGTTCAACTATGGAATGATGATTGGAACACCGCTGGTGACATCCCCTGTATACAACACAGACGGCACACTTGACGTATATAACAACCGCGTAGAGGCTTTCCACTTCGGCATTGAAGGTTCACCGCTCGATTGGCTCGAATACAGACTATTGCTCACAAAAAGCAATAACTGGGGAACATATAAGAAACCATTCATAGAGATGGCAGAAAACACATCAGGACTGATTGAACTCACATTCAGCCCTAAGTCCATGAAAAAATGGAGCATAACAACATCATTTGCATTTGACAGCGGAGAACTATACGGTGACAATTATGGAGGAATGATTACAATAACACGCCGTAACATATTCGATTACTAACCTGTATACAAGATATGAAGAAGATAATTTTTATACTATTAGGCATTACAATGCTTGTATCTTGCCAAAAGGAAGATAAGAATGGCGACCTTGGGGGTTTTTGGAAACTCATGCAAATAGAACTTTCTGAAAATGATTCCGTAATAAACAAGAAACAAGAAAGTTATTTCTGGTCAATACAACTTGAACTGATTCAGATTGGAGATGGAAAAGGCCGTTTCCAGCATGTCGGCGACTCACTATATGTTCAGATGATTATCATGCCAAAGAAGCCAGAAGAGTATGGCCTGTTCAACCCTAGCAACGAAAGGTTCGGAGTCATCCACCTTGACCGCAGCAGAATGGTACTGAGGTCAATGGACGCGACACTGACACTGAAGAAGTTCTGAGAGATAACCATATAATAAGCCGCTAATTAGCGGCTTATTATATGGTTATCTCTCAAGTTCCTTGGCCAGATAAGGTGCTGTACATCCCACTCCTTTGGCGACAATCTCCTCGGGAGTGCCGGTTGCCATTACCATTCCGCCATCACGGCCTCCTTCAGGCCCCATGTCTATTATATAGTCAGCCATTTTGATTACATCAAGGTTATGCTCTATTATTATAACAGTATTCCCTTTATCCACAAGACGGTTTATTACATTCATGAGAACACGTATATCCTCAAAATGCAGACCTGTGGTAGGTTCATCAAGCAAATAGAGCGTCTTTCCTGTATCGCGCTTAGATAGTTCGGTAGCAAGTTTCACACGCTGACTCTCGCCGCCTGACAATGTTGTTGAAGGCTGACCCAGTTTTATGTATCCAAGACCCACATCCTGCAACACCTTTATTTTATTGAGAATTGCAGGGACATTCTCGAAGAACTCTACAGCCATGTTGATTGTCATGTCAAGGACATCGGCTATGGACTTGCCTTTATACCGCACTTCAAGTGTCTCGCGGTTATAGCGCTTGCCATGACAAACCTCACAGGGCACAAGCACGTCGGGCAAGAAGTTCATCTCAAGTGTCTTGTATCCGTTACCGCCACACTCCTCACAACGCCCGCCCTTGACATTGAACGAAAAACGCCCGGGCTTGTAGCCTCTTATTTTCGCTTCGGGCAGGTCTACAAAAAGGTTGCGGATATCGGAGAACACCCCGGTATATGTTGCAGGATTTGAGCGTGGTGTACGGCCAAGCGGTGACTGGTCTACATTAACAACCTTGTCAATGTTCTCAATACCCTCAATACTATCGTATGGCAACGGCTCACCTAAGGCACGATAGAAATGCTTTGCAAGGATTGGCTGCAAGGTATCGTTCACCAGAGAGGATTTTCCGCCGCCCGAAACGCCAGTAATACAAATGAGTTTGCCCAGCGGGAACTCGACATTTACATTCTTTAGGTTGTTTCCGCACGCCCCGAATAATTTTATTGATTCACCATTTCCTTCACGACGTTTTTTAGGGACCTCTATTCTCTCCTCACCGTTAAGGAAACGTGCCGTCATTGTATTGCCCTTGAGCATCTGCTCAGGTGTTCCGGCAAAGACCACCTCACCACCCTTGCGCCCGGCCTTCGGACCCAGGTCTATCACATAATCGGCAGCAAGCATAATGTCACGGTCATGCTCTACCACTATTACCGTATTGCCAAGGTCACGCAAATTCTTCAGGGAATTTATAAGCCTGTCATTATCACGCGGATGAAGTCCGATGCTCGGTTCATCAAGAATATAAAATACATTCACCAACTGCGAACCTACTTGGGTAGCAAGACGTATACGCTGTCCCTCGCCACCCGACAACGAAGCCGATGAACGGTTCAGCGACAGATAACCGAGCCCGACATCGAGCAGAAATCCGATACGTGACTGTATCTCTTTTACAATCTCGCCTGCTATGGCACGTTGTTTATCGGAAAGGAGCGCATCAAGCCCCGAAAGCCATTCATGCAGATTCGAAATATCCATTGAAGCGAGTTCATGGATATTCTTGCCGCCTAAACGGTAATGAAGAGCCTCCTTGTTTAGACGGGCACCTTTACACTCAGGACACTCTTGCATAACCGAGAACTGTTCGGCCCAACGCAATTCCTTTGCCGATACACTTGTCTCTTTTTGGAGCTGTATATATTTTACAAGCCCATCATACGTGGCAATGCTGTCATAGAACATGTCCGAGGAACTGCACAGTTTTAAAGGTACCGGAGAACCGTAAAGGATTTCATCAATAACCTCGTCGCCCAACTGCTCAACAGGTGTATGTAGGTCGGCATCGTAGCGTGCCAGCACAGCCTCTATCTGCTGGAATATTGAAGAACGGCGGTACTTGCCAAGCGGTGCCAAAGCACCGTCGTACACCGAGAGCGAGCGGTCGGGAACAACCTTGTCGACATCGACCTGACTGACAACTCCCAATCCCTTGCACTTGTGGCAAAAGCCTTGAGGTGAATTGAATGAGAAGTTATGTGGGTCGGGTTCCTTATATGAAAGACCTGTCACAGGGCACATGAGACGTTTGCTGTAATAACGTACGCTACCCGATGGCATCTCCATTATCATAACAAGCCCCTCTCCTTGAGTCAATGCAGCAGAAAGGCTCTGTTTCAAGCGCTTGGTATCCTTTGCATCAACGGCCAGTTTATCAATTACCACCTCAATATCGTGATTCTTGTAACGCTCGAGCATCATGCCACGCGACATTTCGCACATCTCGCCGTCAATACGCACGTTCAGATACCCTTTACGCATCATCTGCTCAAAAAGTTCTTTATAATGACCTTTACGTCCCTTTACAAGCGGAGCAAGCATATATATGCGTTTGCCGTCATATTCACTGAGAATGAGGTCAAGAATCTGCTCTTCGGTATATTTTACCATTTTCTCGCCAGAGAGGTATGAATACGCATCGGCTGCACGCGAGAAAAGCAGTCGCAGATAATCATATATTTCGGTTGTAGTACCCACAGTAGAGCGCGGGTTCTTGTTTGTAGTCTTCTGCTCAATTGAGATTACAGGACTGAGACCTGTAATCTTATCGACATCAGGACGTTCCATTCCGCCAAGGAAGTTGCGTGCGTATGTAGAGAATGTCTCAAGATATCGGCGCTGCCCCTCTGCAAATATTGTATCGAAAGCCAAGGACGATTTACCGCTGCCACTCAAACCCGTTACAACGGTAAGAGAATCGTGCGGTATCTCCACATCAATGTTCTTGAGGTTATGTACACGCGCACCAAAGACCTCAATCATTCCTTTTTCCTCTTCAATTTTTTCCACGTTGTTCTTCATAAAATCAAGGTGCGGCAGTCTCTTCGGTATATCCGCGCAACAAGTTCACATCGCGGCGGATTTCATATTTTATACCGTCGGCACCTTTGGCATTAATGACCACGTAATAAACACCCGGTTTCACATCTTTACCTTTGTAAGTGCCATCCCAGCCACAATCTTCACATCCAATCTGGTCAATGCCCCATGAATACAGCTGCTGCCCCCAACGGTTGTATATAGCACCGCTGAAAGAGACTATCGACTTTACATTATAGACATTATAATAGTCATTGATTCCATCACCGTTGGGCGAGAAAGCATTCGGTGCCTCAAGAGTTGACTCGGAAAGCACTACGCGGAACGGTTCATAATCCTCCGCACCGAACTCCCATACAATCTCGCTGTCCGAAGTGCTGGTATAGACAATCTTAGGCTGGATTATTGTTGCACCACTTTCACGTATCTCCAGTTCCACATCCTTGTCATAACGCACAAGATAAGGAGTCGTTTCACCTTCCCTTGTAAACTCCCACGAACAGACAAGAGAATAGCCGTCTACCTCATCGGCATCGGCATACAGCCTAACTGTAACTGGGGCTTCACCCGAAAATTCCTCACCTATGGCAAGTCCCGTAGTTTCGCCCTTAGAATCAACTACCTCGGCGCGAGGCTCGGGAGCCTCAATATTTACTTGAGCCGATGCCCCAGACACCAGCAACAACATCAGAATCAATTGACAGAATCTTACCATATCAAAAAAACATTATCCATTTTCTTAACGCAAGAACAGGCTATTCCGTATTACAGGAAACATATTCATTACCGAAAGCAAAAGTAATAAATCGAACCGACAAAACAGCACGAAGAACAGATTTTTAAATATCATACACATTTGTTAAGGATTACAAACAGCCAAAAAGAGTGTTTTTTGCTGCAATATCTTCAAATAATCACAATTAAGTTGTATCTTCGCATGAATTTACACCAAGATACATACACAAAAACAAAGGACTACCGGCACAATCATGAAAAGATACCCGCATATAATCGCATTTATATCCATTCTGCTGTTCTCAATAACTGCAAAGGCGCAGAGTAACGAATACATCACCCACACCGTAACACGTGGACAGACTCTGTTCTCAATTTCCAAGATGTACGGCACAACAGTCGATGCCATTAAGAAGAATAACATGATTGAGGGTAACTCGCTCTCGATAGGTCAGGTACTGAGTATACCCCAGAACAACCGCAGCAATACCGTTGGCGACAACAATGCTTTAGAACGTGACGGGAAACGGTATCACACGATACGCAGCAAAGAGACACTTTTCAGCCTAAGCAAAAAGTATGGCGTAACAATAGATGATATATGCCTGGCAAACCCCGGAATATCAATCAAGAATTTTCCGGTAGGCAAAGAGATTGTCATACCGCATAAGGACAATGACCAAGTATCGGTAAAACCGGAAAACAAAAAAGATAAGGAACCGGCATTCAAGTTTGAGATAAAGAAGGAAGAGAAACTTGAGATTCAAAAGACACATAAGGTAAAGAGACGTGAGACAATAAAGAAAATATGCAAAAAATATGGCATAACAGAAGAAGATTTCCTTAAAGCAAATCCCCAACTCGAAGGCAGGGAAGTCGAAAGGAAAATGATTGTCAACATTCCAAAGAAGAGAGAGATTCATGTAGACAAAGACAACAAGCCAACAATTGCTGAAGACAAAACGACAGACGTAGACAACCACCTTTCACAGGAAGACGGTGTTACGAGAGTGGCAGTAATACTGCCCTATCTGCTTGACCGTTACGCGCCCGACGAGCAGAAACTAATGATTGAGTTTTACCAAGGATTTCTCATGTCGATGAGGAAGTTGAAACTGGACATTGCAAAAGACAGGACAAAGAAAAAGAAGTACGCCTTTGAGATAAGCACATTTGACTCCGGTTTCAAGGACAATGACCTTGACAGCCTTTTGACAAGCGGAGCACTTGACAACATGGACCTCATAATTGGAGCATACTACCCTAACCACAATAAACAATTGGCAGGATTTGCCCTCAAAAAAGGTATTCCGCTTGTAATGCCATTCTCCAACAAGCAAGAGGAACTATACGACAACCCCATGGTATTCTTTGTGAACACCCTGCAATCGTCCATTCAACCGGATGTGGCCAAGAACTTTGTCACGACATTCCCCGATGCCAACGTCATATTTGTCGAAGATACAGTCAAAAGCAATAAAAAAAGTTTTGTCAATGAATTGATTGAAGAACTTACGGCAAACAACATCCCTTATACTACGGTGCAGATGGAACAGATTGTGTTGGAGAAAGAGTCAACAATAAAAAATGAGACCGGAGAAAGCGATGAGGATATATTTATAAACACATTCAGGACATTGGCGATAGACAGCCTCAGAAGAAATGTCATTATTCCCATGTCATCATCAAAAGAGACACTCAACAGGATATTGCCGTCACTTGTTATGGCAAAGGCTATAGCCCCTGATGTAATGCAAAGTTATATGCTGTTCGGTTACCCTGAATGGCAGGTCTATGCACAGCAGACAAGAGAACAGATATATGAAGTGGACACATATTTCTATGCGACGTTCTTCACACACTTCTCTTTGCCTGAGGCATCAAGGTTCCATGATGACTTCAAACGCTGGTACAATTGCGACCCACAAAAGATATACCCGTGCTACAGTATGTTGGGTTATGACATAGGCTACCATTTCGTTCTTGCAGCAAGCATGTACGGCAAAGAGTTCCCCGAGAAGATAAACGAGATTGAGGGCAGAACTCAGCCCATACAGACAGGATTCAAGTTTGAGAGAATGAAAGAGAATGGTGCAATGATGAATAAAAAACTGTACTTCATACACTACTCAAGAGACTATAACATTGAGAAAATAAATCTTTGACAATGCGAAGAATTTTAAGCATATTACTACTGTTGTCAATCGCCCTCAACATTTCGGCTCAGATTGAAGAACCGCGAAGAAGAATTGAGATTGGCATTTCGGGCGGTATAAATCTGAACACCATAGAGTTGCAACCAACAATGCGTCAGGAGATGCATAAAGGAATCAACGGTGGCTTGAGCATACGTTACACAAGCGAGAAATACTTCAGCATGTTATGCGCCGCACAATTGGAAGTCAATTTTTCACAGAGAGGCTGGAAAGAGGATTTTGATGACAAGACTGGAAACTACTACAGCCGTACACTAAACTACATTGAGGTTCCTTTGTTGGCTCACTTGTCGTGGGGAAAGGAAGAACGCGGATTCCAGTTTTTCGTAAACATTGGTCCACAATTCGGGTTCTTCATCAATGACAATGAAGAACACAAGGGCAATTGGAATCCTGAAGAACGCCCTGTATCATTGAAACCTATATACGGCAAAGATGTACAGAACAGTTTTGATTATGGCATTATTGGTGGAGCCGGAATTGAACTGAAGACTAAAGTCGGCAATTTCTTCATTGAAGGACGGTACTATTACGGACTTGCCGACATATTCCGCAATTCAAAGACAGACCCGTTCGGTCGGTCGGCTAATCAGACAATTTCAGCGAGATTGGGATATTCGATAGTTATATTCAAATAACAAAAATAACGATGTCGTTTGACATCGTTATTTTTGTTAACATTGATACGCGGCAATATATCACGCCCGTCATTGTCTAAACAATGTTTTAAGTTATCTTCCCTTGTACATATCATCGTAATACTTCTCGTACTCGCCGCTGGTAATGTTGTCCATCCACTCCTGGTTGTCAAGATACCAGCGTACAGTCTTTTCAATACCCTCCTCAAACTGCAGGCTGGGTTCCCAACCAAGTTCTTTCTGCAACTTTGTTGAGTCAATCGCATAACGCAAGTCATGTCCTGCACGGTCGGTAACGTATGTGATAAGGTCGAGCGATGCCCCTTCGGGATTACCCAGCAAGCGGTCAACGGTCTTTATAATTACCTTGATGATGTCGATATTCTTCCATTCGTTGAAACCGCCGATATTGTATGTGTCGGCAACCTTGCCGTTGTGGAAGATTACATCAATGGCACGTGCATGGTCAACAACATATAGCCAGTCACGTACATTCTCGCCCTTGCCATACACCGGCAACGGCTTGCGGTGACGAATGTTATTTATAAAGAGCGGAATAAGTTTTTCAGGGAACTGATAGGGACCGTAGTTGTTGGAGCAGTTGGTAACAATTGTGGGCATTCCATAGGTATCGTGGAATGCGCGTACAAAGTGGTCGCTGCTTGCCTTGGAAGCTGAATAGGGACTGTGCGGATTGTACTTGGTAGTCTCGTAGAAGAAATCGGTACCGTATGCCAAGTGATGCTCGCCCGATGATGCAGTTGTTGTGAACGGAGGCTCTATTCCCTCGGGATGGCTCAACTCAAGCGCACCATATACCTCATCGGTGGATATATGATAGAAGCGCTTGCCTTCGTACCTCTCGGGCAAAGACTCCCAATAGAGTTTTGCAGCCTGCAGAAGTGACAAGGTGCCCATTACATTTGTACGTGCAAAGGTAAAGGGGTCCTTGATTGAACGGTCGACATGACTCTCAGCCGCAAGGTGTATAATACCGTCTACATTGTTATCAGCCATAAGTCTGCACATTGCATCAAAGTCGCATATATCAGCTTTCACGAATGCATAATTCGGTTTGTCTTCAATATCCTTCAAGTTAGCAAGATTGCCGGCGTACGTGAGCTTGTCTACATTGATTATCTTGTAATCGGGATACTTGTTCACAAAAAGCCTTACTACATGTGAACCGATGAAACCGGCACCACCGGTAATTATTATACAACGTTTCATGACTAATTATTTTATTTGGTTTTACATATTATTCTTATTTGTCTGTATATAACGAATCCATGCATAATGGAAAAGAGCAATGCCGACAATGCAGACAAGACCCATATACTCCACAATGACTCAGGCATAAAACCTGGTGAGGAATTTACAATCATAACTGTAAAGCGCGGATATATTACTGTTGCCGCAGTAGCAGACAGTAGCCACACTACCACATCGACTGCCGAGGACATTGATTGATAAACTATGGCAATATTACGTACAGAATAACCCATAGAGAAAAGGGTCGCAATCTTCTCTTTATTCTTTTCGATAAGTAGTTGAATGCTTATCACAAGCATAAAGAATGCCAAGAATGAAAAGACAAACCCGACACATATTACAACATAAAGTATAGCATAGATAAAATTCTGCAAACGCACATGAGAGGAATCCCCCTCTATCACATAGCCATTTTCCTTTATATACTCAAGCACAGAATCATCAATCTCGCGCGCATCGGTTGTGACAATGAGCCTTGAAGGCGACATTTTGGTTCCCGGTGCGAACTTTTCATTTGCGCTGTTGATAAAGTTCCAAGGAACAAGTATCGTATTGATTTTGGTTGTCAGACCGCAGATTCTTGCATTATACACCTTAGTACCTTGAGGCGTTTCAATACGTAGTTTGATTGGGAAACGCTGCACGAGCGTCTCACTCAATGCCGGCAACTGCTTTGAGGCTGCAAACCCGTAATTATAAAGATTCAGATAGTTGCGTGGAATCATCATCGGTATCGTGTCATCGTCAATGCTTGCATCCCATTTTATCCTGCCGTTATCCTCTATGCCGAACTCTTTCATTACAAACTCATCGGGAACTGCATCAAGGAAAAGGTCGGTATGGAAACTATGCTTTCCGTCAATACCCACCAGAGCGGTTACCTCGAAAAAGGAGGTACGGAACTCACCTACCGATGAAACAGATGAGAGGGCATTAAGTTCATCAATTTCAACCCGTGAGAATGCCTGTCGGCCACCAAGGGCTGTAGAAACCGTGGAAAGTGCCGACACCGGTTTCGTTATCACGATGTAACTTGAAGAGAGCAGTTTCTCCTCCAAATGCGACAACGAATCAAAATCGCGATACGCCTGAAACCCCATAAGGAAAATAATGCCACCAACGAGATTAACCAGAACAAAACCGATGATTTGTACTGCACTAATATTCTGCCTGAGAAGTTTAAACAACAATTCCATAACACCATTCAACCACTCAACTATAATTTCAAGACCTTATCATATTCATACGGCAGCCTATGACCGATTGAAGTCACAATAATGCCAAGAGCATCCTTTATCTGACGTTCACGAAGCATTTCGGCCATAACCTTCGCATTGTCAGTATCAAGATGACTCACCGGTTCATCAAGAAAAATGAAATCTGCCGGTTGACACAACGCCCTGACAAATGCCACACGCTGCTGCTGACCGAATGAAATCTTGCCGCATGGGGTATCAAGCCTGTCCTCAAGCCCCAACCTCGATAGCATTGAACGCACAGCCTCCTCTGTTGTATAGCCTGTCAACCGGTTCTTCAGCATTACATTGTCTACCGGCGAGAGTTCAGGGAAGAGCCTGTACTCCTGAAACATAATGGAGAATGAATTCTGACGGACAGCAACATAATCACAGACAGAATTGTCCAGCACCACGCCGTCATCGTAACAGAACTCTATTTTGCCCACAAAATCCGCACGCAACCCATAGAGGAAAGAGCATAAAGAACTTTTTCCTCTACCCGACCCGGCCTCAACAAGGTATGAACGGCCACGTTCAAACTCCTGTATACAATTCCATACCTCTGAGGATGCTCCCAATGGCGGAGCATCAACAAAAGCCTTGGGATTGACATTCTTAAGGCATAATGATTTTATCATTATAATATTGCATCAACTTGTCAAATATTGTCTTTAAAGCGTTCTCATCTTTTTCAGCAAAAGAGACCTCAAATGTTGCTTTTAACATGGATTCAAGAGTGAGCGTAACAGCATCAATATCATTCTTTACTACGTAATACAGCGTTTCATCTTTACCCACAGCCGTCATCTTGCAAAGTTCCTCCATGAATGCATTTGCATCGAGCACAACAGCCGCATCTTTATATGCAGCCAAAAGCCTGTTATCCAGCATACTGCTCAACAGCCCGTAACCTCCGAGTTGTGACTTATAGACATCAGCAGGCATTATCATCAATAAACCGTTCTGATAAGCCAGATAAGAATCATTGCCATCTTGACGCTTGCCCCCATTGCATGTACCGGCATATCGGTTCAATCCAAGAGAGTAGACATTATCCGAGACTTTTGAGAAACCGTTAAGGAGCATACATTTCTCAACAATGCAATCAAACGCTTCCTTTGAACAATCGGCAACAAACACAAAGCGAGGTATGCCTTGCCTTGATTTTTTTTCTACCGGCATAAGAGCAAAGGTACATTCTGTTGACAAAGCATCTACAAGAGTCCTTTCTATGCCATACAGTTGCAAGAGTGCATCAAAATTAAACACATTAGACAAAGTCTGCTCCAATGCACGGAAATCAAGAGAAAGGTTTGCAACCAGCCATGCATTGTCCGGTACAAACGCAGAATGTTTGCCACATCCCTGTTTCAACAGACTGCATAACAACGTCTTTATATCCTCGCGGGTATCAATATCAATATCTGCAACAAATTCACCATTCTTGAAGTCTGCAGTCGCATAGGCATCAGTACTTTCAAGAACACTTGTTACAGTAGTGTCATTTCTTAATTCTAAATCGAGCAAAGGTAAACATGCTGTACCTTTGAGATAAACCACAATATCTTCTTCGGCTGCAAAAAAACGGGAATAGCATTCATTTTCAACAGCTTTGGGTAAATCTGAAACAGACATGTAATCCAAAGCCTCGGCAACGCTATCGGCAGCAAATGCAAACACAAGTCTATCTGAATCAAAAGCAAACGGTTTGAGAACCTCGCTATTTGGGTCTTGTATGCGATATATGCTGTTTTCCTCCTGAAGGCAGAAACCCATCTCCTTCATAACAACATTCAAGTAATCAGCAAGATTCTTCTTGCTTTTTACAGCCATGGTTACAATGCCCTTCTTTCCGCTTGCATCGATTAATGCCAGGACAATGGGTTCCTTAATGTCTATACCGCAATTTGAGGGTTCTTCAACAATTTTATCCAAAACCATACTGAGTTCCTTGCCAAGCAGAACCCTCATGATATCCAGATTCTTCCTCACTGTCTCATTCTCAAAAGCAGATGATTTGTCCAACAGATTACCTATATTGACCTTTGCAAGTATTGTGGAGCCGTCAGGGATGACTTGCAGATATTCTTTTTCAACAATTCCAGAATTATCATTTCTACCACCGGAAAGTGTTGAATAGGCAACGACTGAAAGCGTGAAAACAATCAGGCAAAACAATATCCAAAATAAACCTTTTTTGCTCATGAGAAATTATCATTTTATTAGAGGGCGACTAAAATATTTTAGTCACCCTCCTTTCAACAATCACTCTTTAATCAGTTCAAACTCTGCTCCTGAAGCAAAATCAAGACCATTCTGCGAACTTGTTGCAGTAAAGCGTACATAACGTGCCTTTACAGCCTTCTTGAACAGTACAGTCTGCTTATCGGCATTGTTCTGGAACTCACCCTCTGCAACCTGCGACCAGTTATCGCCGTCAACGCTTACCTCGAGTTTATAACCCTTCACGTTACCGTTGTTTCCACTCTGGCGAGGCATGTACTTGAAGCCCTTGATTGAAACCTCATCGTTTGCGTCGAACTCAATCCAGTGAGGATAGTTGGCAACTGTAACTGAGTACATTGAGTGCCATATTGTAGATGGATCACCGTCGAGCATCCTGTCAGGACCATTACCAGGTTCTGAACTTGAAGAAGCCTTAACAAGTACAGGAACAGATGTTATCTTGTCGTAAGTGTATGTAGCCTTAAGGTCAGGTGTAGCCTTCTCCCATACAGTGATGCTGCCACCTGCATTGAGGTCGACAGGACCGGTATACTTGACAGCCTTGCCCTTATTATTCACCTTGTAATATATCTCGGAACCGGGCTTGTTGCAAGACATCTTCACAATACCGCGAAGGTCACGTGAAACAAGCACAGGAGTTGCACCCGAAGCCTTCACATCTGCCTTTGCCACAAAATCATCACCGGCCTTTACAGGACGCATTATGAAGCCCATAGTGTTCTCACCACCCTTCACGAGCTGATGGTCGAGAGCATAACCCTGACCGCAACTTGCACCGCCGAGACCTGTAACCTTGGTATCGATATTGAGCCATGTACTTGAAGAAGCAGGCAACTGGTGCGGATGGCCGGCCTCAGTCATCTCAACAGCATTCCAAGGAAGTGCACTTGTACACATGCCCTCTGTTGCCACAAACAACACACCGTTTCCATTGTTACCTGTGAGTGCCGCCCAGCGTACATCCTCACGGTTGGCCATATCCTGTGGCTTGGGGAACGGTACAAATTGGTCAGACACAGTACTCTTATACTGCTGTACGAATGCACCGTCGCAACGGTCATTGTAGTTGTTCCATGGACCGCGACCATAATATGTGTAGTTGCAGAGTCCAGAAGGCAACTCTATCTCAAAACCGAGACGTGCAACAATTTGGCTTGCTTCAGAGCCTACGATAACACTATTGAGTTCAACTGAACCGTCAGGATATACAGTCCATATTCTGTTAGAGATAAAGTGGAACGCTGTAGGTGCCATCTCATGCTCCGACTCAACAATCTCAAAACTGCTGTTAGGCAAGCGATTGCAGGTTGCCTGGTGCTTTGCCTGCGTGCGTACAATGTACTGGAGCACTACTGAACCATCCTTATTCTTCTTTGAAGTGAACGAGAGAACGCTATCCTGCAAGTTGTGCAGACCAATCGCGAACCAACGGTTGAAGAACCATGTATCGTTGTCAACCGGCGCACGGAAGGCACTAAGTTTCATAGACTTGCCACCCTCAAGGATTGTTGTACCGTCATAATCGACACTGTAGAACAAGCCCTTGTTATTGTCGAATACAATTCTGAATGAGTTGTCGGCACCCGTAAGGATTGTCTGCGCTGCAGCCTTGTCATTTTCCACTGTTACCTTTGTGCCGTTATTAGCGACATCAGCAATGAATGCACTCTTGACAGCATCTTTCAAAGGCAACTGCTCTTCCATCTGAACATAACCTTTCTTTGCCCAAGGCACATCCTTCTTCTGCAAGAACTGTACCTTAACAAAATACTCCTTGTTAGCAGCGAACTTTGAACTGTCGAACTTGAGTTTGATGTTCTTTGCTGTTCGTGGAGCAATCTTCATGCCAGGCATGAAGTAAGAGTCTATCTGCTTGCCGTCTTCCCAAAGAGAAATCTTGATGTCAAGGTCACACAAGCAGTTGAAGTAACGTTTGTTGAAGATTTCAACCTCGCCGTTATTGAGCATCTTCACACCTACATTCTGATAGACTTTCTTTACCTCATAATACTCAGGCTTTGGAGTGTGGTCGGGGAACATTACACCGTTCATACAGAAAGTGAAGTCTGTCGGGCGGTCACCGAAGTCACCACCGTATGCAAAATACTTGCTCTTGCCAATTGAATCATAGTGCAGGAAAGCCTGGTCGGTCCAGTCCCAGATAGCACCGCCGATGTAGAAGTTAGTGCTCTCGATAGCCTCCCAATAGTCGGCAAGGCCACCACCGGCATTACCCATTGAGTGGGCATACTCCGAAATGTGGAAAGGATATTTCATATAAGGATTCTTTCCCTTGACATCATTTCTTGTTGCAGCGATTGAAGGATACTGGTTAGAGCCCATATCTACAATGCTGTTGTTGCGCTCATACTGAACCGGACGTGAAGCATCGAATGCCTTGAGCACATCATAAGCCTTCACGAAGTTCTCGCCCGGGCCGGCCTCGTTACCGAGTGACCAGATGCAGACTGAAGGGCTGTTGATTGTTGCATGAGCCATCTCCATTACGCGTGCAATGTGAGCGTCAAGGAA
>JAZNDZ010000034.1:0-21353 GCA_045588345.1 Bacteroidaceae bacterium | reverse complement strand
ATACACCGACAACTACCTTACTTCAATCACAACTACAGGCGGTGACACAAACATCGATTATTCGGCAAATGCGCACCCAGGACAAGGGCTTGTGGTTGTCCCCGGCAAGGTGCAATTGGAGAAGGGCAAGTCATTTACAATAAGCCTTATAGCCTATTCTTTGGGAGCCGGAAGCAGCAGCGAAATACGCGAGGATATGCGTTATTGCCACGCATCGCTCTTCACCGACTTTGACCAGGATTTTACATTTGAGGCAAGCCCGGTACAGACTTGGGGTAAATACCCACCAGCCCATAATGTCTACGGCAACTACGACTATGTAATGAACATTACACGCACCATTACAGTGCCCGATGATGCCCCTGCAGGCGAATCGCACATAAGGATGATATACACCAACGCGTGGAAAGAATTGCCCACCAATGGAACAGCCAATCTCGACAAGGGTATTGTATATGACATTGTGGTTGAGGTTGTAGAGACGGTTGATATCACAGCCGGTTACTATAAATTCAAGAATGCCGGTAGCGGGAAATATCTGACTTCCGAAGTCAACGCAATGTCCGGGAACCGTCTTGTTATGGGTGAGGATGATAACATCTTCTATTATGACGAATCCTCATTGCTTTCATATACCGAAGGACAGTATGTCGGAATTGCCCAGACAGGAAACGTTTACAATGTAACTTTGAACAATGTGACAACGGAACCTGCAACTGCAAAGGTAGCATCCTCGGCCGGCACTTATTATATATCTCTCGGAGGTATGGATGATTATGGCAATGGTGTCAGATTTATTTATGGTAATGCCGATGACGCAGACAGCGGCATACAGGACGTGGGCTTCCCGACCGATGAAGGCTACAAATGGAATGTTGAAGAGATAACGGCATTGCCAATTGAGATTAGTGAAACAGGATGGGCTACAATATATGCCGCAGAAGCCTTGGAAATTCCGGCTGGCGTTGTTGCGTATTATATCGAGAAAGAGAATATTGCAAAAGATTATATAATCCTCACTCCAATTACCGACAATACGATACCGGCATCGATGGGTGTTATATTATATGCAGAAGATGCAGTGGGAAGTGGCAAGGTATATGATTTTGAAATAACAGAAACATCATCATCATATAATACAAATCTGCTTGAAGGCTCAATTGCAAAGAGTATTGTAACTTCAGAAGCCTATGTGCTTTCTGAGCAGAATGGTGCAATTGGCCTTTATAAAGCAATGATGAACCAGACTGATAACAGCGCTTTCCTGAATAATGGCCATAAAGCATATCTTCCCATAGCAGAATTGTCGGCTTTGCAACCGAGTAATGGGTGGCGCTTTGTTATCGATGGTGACAGCAGCACCGCAGTTGATGAAATACACAATGATACTTATGATGAAGAACTGTATGACTTGACCGGACGTAAACTCAAATCAACAATGCATCAAGGTATATATATATCCAATGGCAAGAAGATTTATATTCGTTGAGTAAAAATAATTTACAACAAATGTCAACAGAATGATATTGACATTTAGTTTCTTTAAGTAACAACTATAATTCAATATTTATAAGATGAAGAAAATACTGTTTGCATTGCTTTGCCTGTTTACATTTTCAGGCACAGCACAGGAGATTTCACTGATTCCCAGTCCTGCCGAAATGCGGGTGAACGAAGGCGAGTTTACCTTTGATGGAAAAATTGTTGTCTGCTATCCCGAATATGCTGACAAAAGTATAAAAAATGTTGTGGACAACTTTGTCAAGGAGATAAAGAAGACTACTGGTGTAAAACTAAAGAAATCTACTCCAAAAAAAGAGAGATTGCAGAATTTGGAGGTGACAAAGTACAGCAAGAAAGCCGATGGACACATAGTGCTGTACCATGATGAGCATATGGGCAACGAGGCCTATAAACTCTCTGTTTCACCCAAAAGAATAGATATTACAGCTGCAACACCAGCCGGATTCTTCTATGCTTTTCAGACTCTAAAGCAACTCATGCCACGCAATGTCATGGCAGGAGTTCCCGATGCAAGCATAAAG
The DNA here is from genome assembly GCA_045588345.1 of Bacteroidaceae bacterium. GTDB lineage: Bacteria > Bacteroidota > Bacteroidia > Bacteroidales > Bacteroidaceae > HGM04593. Next base: position 19,308 of record JAZNDZ010000034.1, on the reverse strand, counting down.
GAGTGGAGCGTGCCGGCTGTGTCCATTGTTGATGAACCGCGTTTCGGTTGGCGTGGTTTCATGCTCGACGAGGGCCGTCACTTCTACGGCAAAGACGAAATAAAGAAGATTCTCGATGTTATGGCTGCCTACAAGATGAACCGCTTTCACTGGCACTTGACAGAGGACCAAGGGTGGCGCATTGAGATAAAGAAATATCCTAAACTCACCGAGGTTGGCGCATGGCGCGACAGTAAGGTTCTTGGTTGGGGTGATGTCAAGCCCGACGGGCAGCGCTACGGCGGTTACTACACACGAAAGGATGTGAAGGAGATTGTGGAGTATGCAAAGGAGCGCTTCATTGAGATTGTGCCTGAGGTAGATATCCCGGGGCACTCTCAGGCAGCAGTTGCATCATACCCGGAATTTCTGGCATGTGACCCGGAAAACAAGCACGAGGTGTGGTTGTGGCAAGGTGTGTCGGGTGATGTAATCAACGTTGCCAACCCCAAGGCTGTGCAGTTTGCAAAGGATGTTATTGATGAACTTACCGAGATGTTCCCCTTTGGTTACATACATCTTGGCGGCGATGAGTGCCCAACAGGCAAATGGGAACGCAACAGCGACTGCCAGGCACTGCTGAAGGAGATTGGCTCCACCAATTACCGCGATTTGCAAATCAACTTCTACAAGCAATTGAAGGAGCACATTGCGCAGAAGCCTGCCGATAAACAGCGCAAGCTTATCTTTTGGAATGAGGTACTGCACGGAAATACCGCTCCGCTTGGCGATGATATTACGATAATGGCTTGGATAGGTGCCGACAAGGCTGCCGTTGATGCAGCAAAGCGCGGAATGAATACAATTCTTTCGCCACAGATACCATATTATATCAACCGCCGTCAGTCAAAATTAGAAAGCGAACCGCGTTCACAGGGTTATGGCGACGAGACTGTTGAGCGCGTTTATAACTACAAGCCAATGAACGATGTTGAACCTGCATTACAATCGAAATACTTGGGTGTACAGGCCAACTTCTGGACAGAGTGGGTCGAAGAACCCGAGGTTGTGCAGTACCTGATGTTGCCGCGCCTGGCTGCTGTTGCCGAAGCAGGCTGGACTCCGGCTGCGAAACGCGATTACAAAGACTTTGTGAAGCGCATTCAAGGCGAGGCAAGATACTATCAACTCAAGGGAGTCGATTACGGCAAACACGTTTTCAAATAAAAACAGAATCCAATTGATATGTCATGAAAAAAACGCTTAAAATCGTGGCAGCAGTCATTGCAGTCATAATAATTCTGATAGTTTCCATACCATATCTTTTCAAGGATGAGATAGAGACGCTCATAAAGAAGGAAGGGAACAAGATGCTTAATGCTGAGTTCGATTTCGGGAATCTCGACATCAGCCTTGTCCGCAATTTTCCATTGGCATCCATTACCATAGAGGATTTCTATCTTAAAGGTATTGGAGAATTCGAGAATGATACACTGTTGTCTGCCAATGAAATAACAGCAGCAATAAATCTGATGTCACTGTTCGGCGACGAAGGGTATGATATCAGGAAAATACTTCTTGACCATGTCTCTGTAACAGCAGTGGTGTTGCCCGACGGCACGGTAAACTGGGATGTCATGAAGGAGAGTGAAGAGACAGAAGAAGAGACCGAAGAGGGCAGTGCATCGCCTTTCAGAATAAAACTTCAGGAACTTGCTATTGAAGACTTCAACCTCGTCTACGACGACCGTATGGACAACATGTATGCTCAGATGACAAATATGGATGCCGAGTGTTCAGGCGACTTCGGCAGTTCGCAGACATTGCTTGAACTCCTTACAAATATTGAAGCCCTCACATTCAGCATGGACGGCGTGCCGTTCCTTAACAAGGCACGTATTGCTGCTGATATGAATATCGATGCCGACCTCGAAAACAGCAAGTTCACTCTAAAAGAGAACACCCTTGAACTTAATGCCATAAAGGCTGCTGTTGACGGTTGGGTGGCAATGACTGAAAACGGTATGGATATGGACTTGAAACTAAACAGCAACGAGATTGGTTTCAAAGAAATACTGTCGCTCATCCCGGCTATTTACACACAAGATTTCGAAGGGTTGAAGACAGACGGTCAGGCGGCTCTTGATGCGAGCGTCAAGGGAAGTCTCATAGGTGACAGCATCGTACCTCAGTTCAATGTAGACCTCAATGTCAAGGACGCAATGTTCCAGTATCCCTCTTTGCCGGCCGGAGTGAACGGAATAAATATCACTGCCAATATTGCCAACCCTGGTGGAAACATAGACCTGACAACCGTAAAGGTGGTACCATTCGATTTTGTAATGGCAAACAATCCGTTCAGCGTATCGGTTACATTGAACACACCAATCAGTGACATGCAGTTCGACATTGCAGCCAAAGGCGTTCTCGATTTAGGAAAGATTAAGGATATTTACCCGCTGGAGGATATGACACTGAACGGTGTCGTGAATGCCGATATGAGCATAAAGGGCAGAATGTCGGACATTGAGAAGGAGCAGTACGAGAAAATCAATGCAGCAGGCAATGTCAGACTCAACGGAATGGTGCTTGCTATGGAGTCGATGCCGGATGTGGATATAAAAAACTCATTGCTCACTTTCACACCGCGTTATTTGCAACTTGATGAAACAGCGGTGAAGATTGGGGAAAATGACGTTACTCTTGACAGCCGGTTCGAGAACTATATCGGTTATGTGCTTAAAGGAACAACCCTCAAAGGCAGCCTTAATGTGAAGAGCAACAGGTTCAACCTGAATGATTTCATGACAACAGACACTGCGACGGTTGTTGCAGAGGCTGAAAGTACCGTTGAGAGCGATACTGCCACTATGACAGTGATAAGGGTTCCCGAGAATATTGATTTTGCAATGAATGCCGATTTCAATGAACTGCTTTTTGATAACATGGCATTCAGGAATGTAAAAGGTAATCTTGATATAAAGGAAGGCAAAGTCGACATGAAGAACCTGTCGATGGAGACGATGGGAGGCAAAATTGTAGTAAATGGTCTTTACAAAGCACCGTCAGATGCCCAGCCGGTTTTCAATGCTTCTCTCAAACTTGATGACATTGTTTTTGCACAGGCGTACAAAGAGTTGGGAATAGTGCAGAAATTGGCCCCAATCTTCAGTGGACTGACCGGCTGTTTCTCTGGCAATATGAAAATAGATACAGAACTTGACGAGACAATGAGCCCGGTTATCACTTCAATGAATGCGAGCGGTTCACTCTCTACAAAAGATGTCAGCCTTGACGGAGTTACAGTGATACATCAGGTAGCCGACATACTTAAAAAGCCCTCATTGAAGAACACCAAAGTTAAGAATGTAGACCTTGAATTCACAATAAAAGACGGCCGCGTATCAACCAAGCCATTCAATGTTAAACTCGGTGATTACAAGATGAATATATCAGGAACTACCGGCCTTGACCAAACTATTGACTACCGCGGGAAGATTGAAATACCGGAGTCATTGGGCAAGTTGTCGAAACTTGGCACGGCAGACATTCTCATCGGCGGCTCGTTCACTTCTCCCAAGGTAAGTATCGACCTTGAATCTCTTGCTAAGAGTGCTGCAAAAGAGGCTGCGAAAAGTGCGGCTGAAAAACTGCTTGGCATTGATGGTGGCAATGCAAATAAGAGCGATTCTGCCAAATCGGGAAAAAGCAGCAAAAAGGATGCTGTAAAAGATATATTCAATGCAGCGAAAGGGCTGTTCAAATAAGCCTGATATTCATTGAATAATTTTTACAAGAGGGTGGCTTGGTCCGCCCTCTTGTTTTTTGTATTGTGTTGATTGTTATCATATTCAGAACAACTTCCTTTCGCTTTTTTTACGGTGTTATATATAAAATATAAATATTTTTTAGATTTTTATTTGTATCTTCGCGCTCGGAAACTATATTATGCGCATAAACGGCGCACTTTTTCACGAAAAAACAATTACAATATATGGAAAAAATCAGGAATTTCTGCATCATCGCCCACATTGACCATGGCAAATCAACATTGGCCGACCGTCTTTTGGAGACAACAAAGACAATAAACGTTACCGAAGGGCAGATGTTGGACAATATGGACCTTGAAAAAGAGCGAGGAATTACCATAAAGAGCCATGCAATCCAAATGGAGTACATGTACAAAGGCGAAAAGTACATTCTGAACCTCATTGACACTCCGGGACATGTCGACTTTTCGTACGAGGTGTCACGTTCAATAGCAGCCTGCGAAGGTGCATTGTTGGTGGTCGATGCCACACAGGGTGTCCAGGCACAGACAATCTCCAACCTTTACATGGCCGTGGACCAGGGACTTGAGATTATCCCGGTGATAAACAAGTGCGACATGATAAACGCAATGCCCGAAGAGGTCAAGGATGAAATCATTGACCTGCTGGGTTGCGACCGCGAAGACATAATCGAGGCATCGGGAAAGACCGGCATGGGAGTAGAAGAAATCCTCCAGGCTGTTGTAGAAAGAATCCCGGCACCTACAGGCGACGAAGAAGCCCCATTGCAGGCACTCATTTTCGACTCAGTATTCAATTCTTTCCGTGGCATCATAGCATATTTCAAGATTACCAACGGTGTTCTGCGCAAGGGAGACAAGGTCAAGTTCTTCAATACCGGCAAGGAGTACGATGCCGATGAAATTGGAGTGCTGAAGATGGACCTCTCGCCGCGTCAGGAACTGCGCACAGGCGATGTTGGCTACATCATTTCAGGAATAAAGACTTCGCGTGAAGTAAAGGTTGGAGACACTATCACACACATTGCACGTCCATGCAGTGCTGCAATTTCCGGTTTCGAAGAGGTCAAGCCTATGGTGTTCGCCGGCGTTTACCCCATTGAAGCCGAAGATTACGAGGACCTGCGTGCGTCGCTTGAGAAATTGCAGCTCAATGATGCTTCGCTCACATTCACTCCGGAATCATCGGCGGCATTGGGCTTTGGATTCCGTTGCGGTTTCCTCGGACTTCTGCACATGGAGATTGTACAGGAACGTCTTGACCGTGAATTCGACATGAGCGTCATAACCACAGTACCCAACGTATCGTACATGGTGTACGACAAGCAGGGCGAGGCCAAAGAGGTTCACAACCCCGGCGGCATGCCCGACCAGACACTTATTGACCACATTGAAGAACCATACATAAACGCAAGCATAATCACACGCGCCGACTACATTGGACCAATAATGACCCTGTGCCTTTCAAAACGCGGAGAACTGCTCAAGCAGGAGTTTATTACCGGCAACCGTGTAGACATACGTTTCCTGCTCCCGCTTGGTGAAATCGTAATAGATTTCTACGACAAACTCAAGAGCATTTCCAAGGGATATGCGTCGTTTGATTATCACCCCGCAGGCTTCAGGACATCAAAGCTCATCAAACTTGACATATTGCTCAATGGCGAGCCCGTTGATGCACTCTCTACTCTGACACACGTCGACAATGCATACGGCCTGGGCCGTCAGATGTGCGAGAAACTGCGTGACCTCATTCCCCGTCAGCAGTTCGACATAGCCCTGCAGGCTGCCATAGGAACAAAAATCATTGCACGTGAAACAATCAAGCAGGTGCGCAAGGACGTGACAGCAAAATGTTACGGTGGTGACGTATCGCGCAAACGCAAGTTGCTTGAAAAGCAGAAGAAGGGAAAGAAACGCATGAAGCAGATTGGTAACGTTGAGGTTCCACAGAAAGCCTTCCTTGCTGTGCTGAAACTTGATTAAGACATTTAAGACAACTGAAAGACTAAAACAGAAGAATATGGGAATATTCAGTTTTTTTACAAAAGAAAAGAAGGAGGTGCTTGATCAGGGCCTCTCAAAGACAAAGCAGAGTGTATTCAGCAAAATTGCCCGTGCCATAGCAGGCAAGAGCGAAATAGATGATGAGGTGCTCGATAACCTTGAAGAGGTTCTTGTAACATCGGATGTAGGTGTTGAGACAACCCTCAAGATAATTGACCGTGTGCAGAAACGTGCTGCACGCGACAAATTCATGAACACTGCAGAACTCAACAAACTGCTCAAGGATGAGATTGCGCAGTTGCTCATGGAGAACAACAGCAACGACTTGGGCGATACATTCAACATACCCACAGCACCCGGACAGCCTTACGTGATAATGGTTGTAGGTGTCAATGGAGTGGGCAAGACAACCACCATAGGCAAACTTGCACACCAGTACAAGAAAGCCGGCAAAAAGGTATATCTTGGCGCAGCCGACACATTCCGCGCCGCAGCAGTTGAGCAGTTGGTTGAGTGGGGACGACGTGCCGATGTTCCGGTTGTGAAGCAAGGCATGGGTTCCGACCCTGCATCAGTGGCATACGATACGCTCGCTTCGGCCGTTGCCAATGATGCCGATATTGTAATTATTGACACGGCCGGCCGTCTGCACAACAAAGTAGGTTTGATGAACGAACTCACAAAGATAAAGAACGTGATGCAGAAGGTTGTTCCCACAGCACCTAACGATGTAATGCTTGTCCTTGACGGTTCAACCGGACAGAACGCCTTTGAGCAGGCAAAACAGTTCACCAAGGCAACTGAAGTCACATCGCTTGCAATAACAAAACTTGACGGAACAGCAAAGGGCGGTGTGGTAATAGGCATCAGCGACCAGTTCAAAATTCCTGTGAAATACATCGGTCTTGGCGAAGGTATCGACCATTTGCAGATATTCAACCGTGAGGAATTTGTAGATTCGCTATTTGGATAACAAAACTCCTGAACGATGAAAAAAAATCGTGTTGACATAATAACAATGGGGTGTTCAAAGAATCTTGTCGATTCAGAGCACCTTATGCGCCAACTTCAGGAATGCGGCTACGAGGTCACTCATGACAGCGATGAGCCATGCGGCGAAATTGCAGTAATCAACACCTGCGGTTTTATTGGCGATGCGAAACAGGAGTCAATAAACATGATTCTTGAGTTCTGCCAACGCAAGGATGAAGGAGACCTTAACCGCCTTTATGTGATGGGGTGCCTTTCGGAACGCTACCTCACCGAACTGAGAGAGGAAATTTCTCAAGTCGATAAGTTCTACGGCAAGTTCAACTGGAACGAACTTGTGAGTGACCTAAAGCACGAATATAATGAGAAAATTGCACAAGAGCGTGTACTCACAACTCCGGGACATTATGCCTACATCAAGATTTCAGAGGGGTGCAACCGTCACTGTGCATATTGTGCAATACCGATTATAACCGGGCCGCACAAATCCCGTCCCATTGAAGAGATTCTCACTGAAGTACGCTATCTTGTTGCAAAAGGAGTAAAAGAGTTCCAGATAATAGCACAGGAACTCACATACTATGGAGTGGACATATACAAGAAGCAATGCATTGCCGAACTCGTGGAACGTATGTCCGAAATTGAGGGTGTGGAGTGGATAAGGTTGCACTATGCTTATCCCTCAAACTTTCCGTACGACCTTTTGCGTGTGATGCGTGAGAAGAAGAATGTATGCAAATACCTTGATATTGCATTGCAACATGTGAGCACAAAGGTGCTCAAGAAGATGCAGCGCCATGTAACCAAGGAGGATACGTATGCCCTTGTGGAGAGAATGCGCAAGGAAGTACCCGGGATATGCCTGCGCACCACGATGATGGTAGGTTTCCCGGGAGAGGGCGAAAAAGAGTTTGAAGAACTTGTGGATTTTGTAAAATGGGCAAAATTCGACCGTTTGGGTGCATTTGCCTATTGCGAAGAAGATGGCACCTATGCGGCCGAGAATTACCGTAACACTGTGTCAAAGAAAAAGAAACAGGAGCGCCTTGACCGCTTGATGGAAGTTCAGCAAAGAATATCTACACGCTTGAATGACGAAAAGGTCGGCAAGGTATTCAAGACAATAATAGACCGCATTGAAGGTGACTATTATATCGGGCGTACTGAATTTGATTCACCCGACGTTGACACCGAGGTGCTGGTCAACACCAATGAATGCTGTCTTGAAATAGGCAAGTTCTATGATGTGCTCATTACCGGCTCTACAGAATTTGACCTCATGGGTACTCTCAGCAAGAAGTGACGTAGAAAGGTTTATAGAACTATTATATGAATAACAAGGAATTCATCAGCAAACTGTCGAAAAGATGTGGAACCACTCCTGCTGAAACAACTGCAAATGTGGACACATTTGTAAATGTAGTCACCGAACGTTTGAAGGATGGTGACCAGATAAACATATCAAGTTTTGGAGTTCTTGAGACAAAAATGCGCAAAGAGCGTCTTTCTGTGAATCCCAAGAGCGGACAACGTTTTCTGGTACCACCCAAAATACAGCCTTCGTTCCGTCCGAGCAACAAGTTGAAAGATAAATTCAAATAAACAAGGAACTTGAGATATGAATGAGAAATTGAACCATTCCGACCTGAGCACCCTGCTTGCAAAAGAGACAAAGATGTCAGGCGTTAGGGCAGAGGCCTTTACAAAAGCCCTGTTCGATGTTATCATTGAGGGCCTTGAACAAGACGGCATAGTAAAGATAAACGGTCTTGGAACATTCAAGATAACCGATGTTGCCGACCGTTACAGCATAAATGTGAACACCGGAGAGAAATTTGAGATAAAAGGACACAAGAAAATCAGTTTCATCCCGGCCGAGAGCCTTAAAGAGAGTGTAAACCGTCCGTTTGCGATGTTCGAACCGGTAGAAGTTGACGATACTTATCAGGAAGACTCCGATAGTTCTGTCGAAGATGCTGAGAGCAATGAGATTGAAGAGACTGCAATACCTGTAGCCGAGGTTCCGGTTGCAGAAGAAGAGAACAGCAACTTAAGTATACCGGTTGATATTGCAGAAATTGAAGAGGAACTTCCCCAAGAGAATCTCTCAGAAGATGTAACCTCGACACCGGCAATTCAGGTTATTGATGAAGAACAGCCTATTGTTGAAGAGTGTGACATACATAATACCACACCTCAATGTATTGTAACAAAAGAAGAACTTGCGGTAGAGGAGGAAGAAAGCGAAGAAAAGGCTGCTGCAACAGAAGAACCTGTTTTAGAAACACCGGTTATCAATGACAGGGATACAGAGACTCTTGCCAAAGAAACCGCTATGGAAGAGACAACAAGCGAGGAAACGGTGAAGAATGATAATGTAAAAGAAGAAATCCCGGTAAAAAACGACGATGCTGTTGAAGGCAAGGCAGCACCGGTAAAGAAAAGGAAAAAAGGATTACGCATTACTATATATATAATAATAGGATTCATTTGCGGATATGCCGGAGTCAAAATGCTTGGCAGAGACCACACATCTGATGAAAAAGGAGCAGATGTTGCCCAGAGCAGCATAGCAACTCCAGAGCCCATTGCCGAAATAAAAGAAGAACAGGCCGTGGTCATAAGGGATATTGTTGATTCAGTTGCAACGGTCAAACCGGAAATACCGGCAGATACTATACCGGCATCGGATGAAGTTGAAGAAAACGACAACTACACTTTCATCATGAATGATGAACTTGCGACAAGAAGTGACCGAAGCATAACCGATGCTGACACTACACTGTATGTCCCTTCTGGCGAACTTGCCGTTCATGTTGTTGCCGAAAATGAGAGACTGGCAAAAATTTCCAATGATTATTACGGCAGCCGCAAACTGTGGCCGTACATTGCAAAGTACAATAATTTGAAGGAACCATACGGCATAACAGTTGGTATGAAACTGGTTATTCCTGAATTAAGGCAGAAATAAAGGCTCTGCTGAGTTAAAGAATGTTACAACTAACAATGGTTAAATCTCTTTTTGGAAAATTAACACCACATCAGTGGCTTTTGAAGTAATTTTGACCGGAATCAAAACAAAATAATACAAAAATACAGTTATGAGTTCAACAATTGACATTCGTGAATTGAATGAGATGATTGAGAGGCAGAGCGGTTTCATCACCAATCTGCAAGCAGGAATGGACCAGGTTATCGTGGGCCAAAAACATTTGGTGGAGTCTTTGCTCATTGGTCTTCTGGCCGATGGACATGTGCTTCTTGAGGGTCTTCCCGGCCTTGCCAAGACACTTGCTATAAAGACCTTGTCCGAATTGGTTGATGCTGATTTCAGCCGTATTCAGTTTACCCCTGACCTTCTGCCTGCCGACGTTGTAGGTACAATGGTCTACAGCCAGAAGAATGAAGAGTTCAAGGTAAATCGTGGTCCCATATTCGCAAATTTCGTCCTTGCCGACGAGATTAACCGTGCTCCGGCCAAAGTACAGAGTGCACTTCTTGAGGCCATGCAGGAGCGCCAGGTGACAATCGGTAAGGAAACATTCAGAATGCCGGAACCTTTCCTTGTACTCGCTACACAGAACCCTATTGAGCAGGAGGGAACATACCCGTTGCCAGAGGCACAGGTCGACCGTTTCATGCTCAAGGTTCTTATAACATACCCCGAACTTTCGGAAGAGAAAAGAATCATTCGCCAGAATATCAAGGGCGAAAAGACAAAAGTGTTACCAATTCTCAAGCCCGAAGAAATTGTCGAGGCACGCAAAGTCGTACGCCAGGTATATCTCGATGAGAAAATAGAGCAATACATTGTCGACATTGTATTTGCGACACGTTTCCCCGAGAAGTACGGCTTGAGCGAACTCAAAGATATGATTTCCTTTGGAGCTTCACCGCGTGCATCAATCAACCTTGCCTTGGCCGCTCGTGCATACGCATTCATCAAGAGAAGAGGATATGTTGTGCCAGAAGATGTCAGGGCTGTCGCTCACGACGTTCTGCGTCATCGTATTGGCTTGAGTTACGAAGCCGAGGCAAGCAACATGACAAGTGATGAGATTGTAAGTTCAATTCTGAACCGTGTTGAGGTACCCTAATGTCTGTTTATGGAGACAAGCGATCTCATAAAGAAAGTCCGGAAGATTGAGATAAAGACACGTGGTCTTTCGCACAATATATTCGCAGGAGAGTACCACTCAGCCTTTAAAGGGCGTGGTATGTCGTTCAGCGAAGTGCGTGAGTACCAGTTCGGCGATGATATCCGTGACATTGACTGGAACGTGACGGCACGCTTCAACAAACCGTTTGTAAAAGTTTTTGAAGAGGAGCGCGAACTCACCGTGATGCTTCTTATTGACCTTTCGGAAAGTCTCGATTTCGGAACAGCAAAGCAGACTAAACGTAATATGGTAACAGAAATTGCTGCTACCATTGCATTTGCTGCAATACAGAACAATGACAAAATCGGTGTGATATTCTTCACAGACAGAATTGAAAAATTCATACCTCCCCAAAAGGGCAGAAAGCACATCCTTTATATAATAAGGGAGTTGCTTGACTTTGAGCCCCAAAGTTCACGCACCAACATAGCTGTTCCGTTGCAGTTCCTCACAAATGCCCTGAAGAAACGCTGTACAGCATTTGTAATCAGTGATTTCATTGACAACAACGACTTCCGCAACGCCATGACAATTGCCAACCGCAAACATGACGTGGTAGCAATTCAGGTATATGACAGGCGTTTGGCCGAATTGCCAAGAGTGGGACTCATGAGACTCCGTGACCCTGAAAGCGGGGAAGAGATACTCATTGACACATCATCATCAAAAGTACAGGCTGCACAACGGAAGTGGTGGAGCGAACAACGTGCGAAACTTGAGGATACTCTCAACCGCAGCCGTGTCGATTCTGTGTCAATACGTACTGACGGAGATTATGTAAAAGCATTAATGAACCTTTTTGCACAACGTTGACAATTATCTTTTGCTTTAACAAAATGTATTTAAGATAATGAAGAAAAAGATATTATACATTATATCATTATTATTGGTACTACATGCATCGGTACTCGATGCCCAAAATGTAATACTCAATGCCAAGATTGATACATTTGCTATCAGAATAGGCGAGCAGACTAAAGTGATGCTGGATTTGAGTGTAGATGAGGGGCACGAGGTTGTGATGCCTGCCATAAAAGATTCACTGCTGGTCGAAGGTATTGAGATACTTGAATGCAAGGCCTATGACGAGCCACTTGACGGCGGCAAAAGACAAAGACACGTGCAGGAATATTTAGTTACCTCTTTTGACAGTACACGATATGTAATTCCGCCATTCTCTGTAGAGGTTGACAAGGATACGTTTACATCGAACAGACTTATACTTGATGTCTACAGCGTAGAAATAGACACTGCCAATATAAACAACATTGCCGGTCCTACCGATGTTATAGATGTGGAACTGACTTGGGAAGAGGTTCGCGATACGGTATACCTTTCGGTTCTGCTCATATTCATAGTACTTGCCTTTATATGGACAATAATGAGCCTTATAAAGAACAAACCTATAATTAGAAGAATCAAAATCAAGCCGCTGCTGCCGTCACATGTCGTGGCAATAAACAAGTTCGACAGCATAAAGAGTGATGAAAAACTAAAGGTGTCGGGCAATGAAAAAGAGTACTATACACGCCTTACAGATGCCTTAAGAGAGTACATGCAAAGGCGATTCAACTTCAATGCCCAGGAGATGACCACCTCGGAAATCATTGACGAGATGCTCAAGATAAAAGACAAGGAGAGTATCAAGGAACTCAAGGAAATACTTGAAGTATCCGACCTTGTAAAGTTTGCAAAAATGCGCCCCGAAGAACGTGAAAACGAGCGCAATATGTCAAATGCAATAGAATTTGTCAACGAGACAAAGAATCTTGAAGAAGAGAGGGTTGCAGCACCTAAGGAGATTGAGATTACCAATACACGTTCAAGACAGCACAAGATTATCCTCACTGTGGTTGTGGTAATACTTGCAGTTGTCATTGCCGGCATTGTATTCTTGCTGACAACCGATTTGTATAATATGTTTAGCTAAGAGTTAAGATGATTTTTTCAAATATTGCATACCTTCTGCTCTTTATACCTCTGGCAGCATACGTCCTTTGGTACATATTTATGGGTTGCAGGCTGAAACCTTCGATAAAGGTTTCGACTACATTCCCGTTCCAAGGCAATATAAAGAGTTTCAGGAACTATCTTGTTCACCTACCTTTCATACTCAGAGTTGCAACAATCTCAATGGTGATAATTGTACTGGCACGTCCGCAATCGGCCGACTATTGGGAAGAGCGCAACGTCGAGGGTATTGACATAATGCTTGCGACCGATGTCTCGACAAGTATGCTTGCCATGGACCTGCGTCCCAACAGGCTTGAGGCATCAAAAGAGGTTGCAAAGGAGTTCATAACAGGAAGGGAGAACGACAACATTGGCCTTACAATCTTTGCAGGCGAGAGTTTTACCCAATGTCCGCTTACGAATGACCGTGGAGCGCTCATCAACATGCTATCGGCAATAGATTGCGAAATTGCAGCCAAGGGAGTCATCGACGACGGTACAGCAATAGGCATGGGAATTGCCAATTGCGTACTGCGTCTAAAAGACAGTCCTGCAAAATCAAAAGTAATTATCCTGCTCACAGATGGTGTCAACAACCGTGGAGAAATTGCCCCTGAGACCGCTGCGGACATTGCCAAGGAATACGGCATAAGGATTTACACCATTGGTGTAGGAACTGATGAAAAGACAGCTCCATATCCCACTCCCTACGGTGTGCAGAATGTACCTGTTGAGATAGATGAAGCGACATTGAAAAAAATAGCCTCTTCAACAGGAGGAAACTACTACCGTGCGACAAACAAGGAGAGTCTTGGCGAAATTTACGCCGAAATTGACAAACTTGAGCGTACAAGACTCAATGTCCAGGAGTACAAAGAGTATCTTGAACTGTACCAGATGTTCGCACTTGCAGCAACAGTATTGCTGCTGCTTGAACTCCTGTTGCGTTACACAATATTAAGAAGAATCCCATAAAGTGCCGATGATATGATATTCAAAGACCCTATATATTTATCCCTGCTGCTGGCAATACCATTGCTGATAGCCATATTCCTTTATTCTAACTATAGAAGAAAGAAAAAAATAGAACTCTATGGTGACAAGGAACTCATGAAAGCCCTGTTGCCACGCACGGCAGTATACCGCTCATGGATTACATTCTGGCTCTCACTGGCGGCTTTTGCATTGTTGGTCTTTGTGCTTGCACGCCCACGTTTCGGAACAAAGAAAGAAGAGGTTGTGTCAAAGGGTGTTGAGGTTGTTGTTGCACTTGACATATCAAACTCAATGATGGCCGAGGATATTGCCCCCAATCGTCTTGAAAAGTCCAAACGTCTTATATCCCGAATGATAAACCAGACAAAAGGCAACAAGGTTGCGCTTATAGTCTTTGCCGGTGATGCCAGCATTGAATTGCCGCTTACCAGCGACCACATTTCAGCAAACATGTTCCTCAACCAGATAAATCCCTCTCTTATAAGCAGACAAGGAACCAATGTAAAGGACGCTATAAATCTTGCTTCAAAAAGTTTCAGCAGCAATGACCGTATAGGCAAGGCTATTGTAATAATTACTGACGGAGAGAATCATGAGGGTGGTGCAGAGGAAGCGGCAAGAGCGGCATCCCAAAAGGGTATAAAGGTTTATGTTGTCGGGGTGGGAACAGCCAAGGGCGGAAGAATCCCCGCCGGAGCAGCAGGTGAGTTTCTGCGAGACCGGGAAGGCAACATCGTTGTTACCAAACTGAACGAAGCAATGGCACAAAGCATTGCATCGGCAGGTAACGGTACATACGTTAGAATGGACAACACCAACAGTGCCCAGGAGTTTATAGAAAAAGAACTTGACAAACTGACAAAGGATGAAATAAAGTCCGAAGTATATACAAAGTTCCGCGAGCAGTTCGTTCCGATTGCATTCATTGTACTCATATTCCTGGTGACCGACATTATTGCAGTATCAATAATAGATTATGTATCACGTCCACGACGCAGAAGAGGTGAAGAAAAAGAATAAACAACAATATTTAATATGAACAGTTCTGCCAAAAAACATATATATACCGCATTAATTGCCATTGCAGCAATAATTGTTGCATACTTGGCATACTCACTCATTGCACATGGTTCTCCATTGATAAAGAGTGTAAATGAACGTCTTATATCCGGTAATGAATTGCACAGGGATAGCATGTATGACGATGCCATGGTTGAATACAGCAAGGCTTATAGCATGGATACCACTAACACCGTTTCGGCCTACAATGCCGGTACTAACTTCCTGATGAAGAATTACCAAGATTTAAAGAACAGTGGCGAAGAGAACAGTGTCACTGATGATTCCCTTATACACAACAGGTATATCGATGCTGAAAAGATGTTTCTCCGCAGTATCCAGCACACAGAGAAGGCCATAGGAAAAGATACTGTTGCAAAAGCCAACCACAATCTTGGTCTTTCGTATCATCACCGCTACATGCTCAAAGAAGCCGAAGTTGCATACAAGGAGGCCCTGCGTAACGATCCCAAGAATGAAGGTACACGTTACAACCTGGCTGTAGTACAATATCTTCTTAAACAACAGGAACAGGAGCAACAGCAACAAGAACAACAAGAGCAACAGCAACAAGAACAACAAGAACAGCAGCAACAAGAACAACAGCAAGAGCAAGAACAGAAAGAAGAGGAACAAGAACAGGAGCAACAACAACAGCAACAACAACAGCAGGAGAATAAAGAAAACTATGACCGTATTCTTGACGCTCTTCAGCTTGACGAGAACGAGTTGCGCGAAGAAATGGAAGAGAAAAAAGCCGCTCAAGGTGTAATCATAGACTTTGAGAAAAACTGGTAAACAATAAATGAGTAAACAGCATAAAGTACATTATCTATAAATGAAAAGGATTATTTTAACTTCATTGCTATTTATAGCTGTCATCGGCAATGTCATTGCCGATGATGTCACTTTTGTAGCATCGGCTCCGAAATCGGTTGTCCTGAACCAGCATTTCAAACTGATATATACAGTAAACACCTCAAATGCAAAGGAGCCGCAATTGACCGACATTCCCGATTTTGACATACTGTCGGGACCGAACATCTCAACCAGCCGGAACTTCAGTTATGTCAACGGCAAAGCGACATCTTCAACAACAGTCACCTTCACATACATCCTGCTGCCAAAATCTGAAGGCACATTTACCATTCCGCCAGTAAAGATTAATGCAGAAGGAAAGGATATCGCATCCAACAGCGTGACCATAAATGTATTACCAAATGACAACTCTTCGGGTAGTTCACAAAACAGCAGTAACGGAAGGTCGCAACAGCCGCGCAACAGCCAATCTACAAACATAAGCAACGATGACCTTTTCATGAGGGCTACAGTGAGCAAAAGCAAGGTTTTTGAACAGGAAGCCTTGTTGTTGACATACAAAGTCTATTCTGCTGTAAACCTCACGAATCTCAGTTTCTCAACTCCTGAACTGAAAGGATTCAACATACAGGAAGTGGAACTTCCACAAGAGAAACAATTTGAACTTGAACATTACAATGGCCGCAATTATAATACTATAGTATGGCGACAGTTCGTGCTTTTTCCGCAGCAGAGCGGCAAACTGACAATCCCTTCGCTTGATTTTGAAGCAGTCGTCGCAGTGCAGAACCGTCGTCGAATAGACCCATTCGAGATGATGTTCGATGGATTCTCCAACTATGTTGAGGTAAAAAAGATACTCAAGACCAAACCTCTTGAAATTGAAGTAGAAAAACTGCCTGCCGCAAAACCAGCCGGCTATTCAGGTGCCGTAGGCCGTTTCAGCATAGAAAGTACTATCAGTGACACTAACCTCAAGACAAACAACGAATTTACGCTGAAGGTAACAGTCAAAGGCACAGGTAACCTCAAGTTCATCGGCAACCCGCAATTAGAACTTCCGGCCGAGTTCGAGGCATACGAGCCTGTGATAGAGAACAAGTACAAACTAACCTCCAACGGGTTCAAAGGCGAAAAGGTATACGAGTATCTCATAACCCCTAAAGCAAGCGGCAACTATACAATTCCGGCCGCAAGCATATCTTACTTCAATACATCAACCGGCGAATTTGAAACCATTGAAGCACAACCTTATACTGTAGAGGTGGAAAAGAGCAACGACCCGATTGCCCCGACAATATCCAAAGCAGATTTGAACAAAGAAAAAGGCAAACTCCTTGCTACAGACATACGCCACATAAAGTATGACAACAGCCCCAACAGCAATGGACAGCACTATTTCTTTACATCGTTGCTGTACATTATGCTTTACATTATACCATTGCTCATAGTCTGCCTGTTCCTCTTTGTATACCGCAAGATTGTTGCAGCAAATGCCAATACATTGCTTGTACGCACAAAGAAAGCGAACAAAATTGCCACAAAACGACTCAAGGCAGCCAAGACATTGATGAAGGAACAGAAGTCAAACGAGTTCTATGATGAAATACTCAAAGCCATGTGGGGTTACACAAGCGACAAACTCAGTATCCCTGTATCACAGTTGTCAAAAGACAATATAGCCAATACACTTCTGACACGTGGCGTAACACCCGAAATAGTTGCCGATTTCCAGAATATACTAACCGAAGCGGAGTTTGCACGCTATGCACCGGGTGACAAGGACGAGGCAATGGGCAAGATATACACATTGTCAATCAATGTAATAAGCAAGATGGAAAACTCTATTAAATAAGCATCAAGATGAAGACATTATCATACATTCTCTTATTTCTGACATTGCCGTTTGGCGCAGTTGCTGACAATGCATCCAATGCAGACTCAACGGTTGTTGCAAGCGGACAGTTTACAAAGGAAGCCGGAGATGAAGCATACGACAGAAAAGAGTATGAAAAAGCCATAGATATATACGAGGCTGTAATTGACGGAGAAGGTGCAACATACCAGTTGTACTACAACCTCGGCAATGCATATTTCCGTTCCAATGAAATTGGCAAGTCCATTCTCAACTATAACCGTGCACTTCGTCTTAACCCGACCGATGAAGAAACAAAAGCAAATCTTGAATTTGCAAATGCCCGCATAAAAGATGAAGTCATTGAACAGAACGAAATATTCTTCATCGCATGGTTCTATGCTGTCGTAAATATGTTTGGTGTGGACACATGGGCTTCAATAGCAGTAGTTTCATTCATCATAGGCCTCTGCGGTGTCGTACTTTTCCTTTTCGTACGCAATAGAAGCATCAGATACACATCGCTTGTACTTTTCATTTCAGCCTTTGTACTCACAGCCTTTGCAAACATAGCAGCCTCGCTGGTCTATAATGCAATAAGCGACGGGACGCAGGCTATTGTTATGAAGGAAGAAGCAACCATGATGAGCGCTCCAGGTTCAAGCACAGCCCTGATGAAAATTCACGAAGGACGCAAGGTTACAATCATAGACGATTCAGTAGAGGATTGGAAAGAGATTGAACTTGAGGACGGAACTGTCGGATGGATAAAGACAAGCGACATCGAAAGGATATAACACTCCTTTCATACGCAGACAAACAACACCACAAACACTAAGCACATGGACTTTTTGGACACACTCATTGAGATTGACAAATATCTGCTGCTCTCCTTGAACGGCAGCGACTCCCTTTTCTGGGACGGTGTGATGAAAGTATATACCTCAATGGCAGTCTGGATTCCACTTGCCTTGATGTTGCTATATGTACTTGTCAAGAACAACAATATCAAAGATTTTCTGTTATTGTTGCTTTTCATTGCGCTGGTTATTACCATAACCGATACAATCTCATCGACAATCTGCAAGCCATATTTTGAACGTTGGCGACCGACACGTGACCCGGTACTCATGTATATTGTAGATGCTGTAGGTGGTCTCCGCGGCAAGGATTACGGCTTCACATCAAGCCATGCATCCAACTCTTTCGGCATAGCAGTTTTCGTGCTCATGCTCATAAAGAACAGAGCCCTATCGCTTTCATTGATTCTATGGGCATCAATGAACGCCTATACACGCATATACCTTGGCGTACACTATCCAGGCGACATTCTTGCAGGCACACTGATAGGCGTACTCACCGGTTGGGGCATGTACAGACTTTACATTTTTACAAAGAAAAAGATGCAACGCGGTGTACGGCGCGACTGGATATCAAACCAATACACAAGCAGCGGCTACCGAATGTCCGATGTGTATCTGATACTGATAACCCTCTTCGGCACTTTCGCCGCCATACCCGTAATATCCTTCTTGAGTTTTGTATATTAAGATATGCATTAAGAGGGTGACTAAAAAGCAAATTTCTACGTTACGTTTGGCTTCAAAATCCTCATTTACGCTTAGTAAACTGCGGTTTTGAAGCCTTCACAAGCCTTGAACTTTACTTTTTATTCACGCCTCATACAAAAGAAGGAGACT
>JAZNDZ010000033.1:0-6048 GCA_045588345.1 Bacteroidaceae bacterium | reverse complement strand
CGACAAGAAAATCATCTTTTCGATGGTGGGCTTGAGCAAGACTATCAAGCAGACTAACAAACAGGTTCTTAAGAACATTTATCTATCGTTCTTCTATGGTGCGAAGATTGGTATCGTGGGTATGAACGGTGCGGGTAAGTCTACCCTTATGAAAATTATCGCGGGCCTTGACAATGACTTCCAAGGCAATGTGGTGTGGTCACCGGGTTATTCGGTGGGTTATCTGCCACAGGACCCTCAGTTGCAGGACGGCAAGACTGTAATGGATTGCGTTAAGGAGGGTGTGCAGGCGACTGTGGACGCTCTTGCAGAGTATGAGGAAATTAACCAGAAGTTCGGTCTTCCCGAATACTATGAGGATGAGGACAAGATGAATGCGCTTTTTGCACGTCAGGCGGAACTGCAGGATATAATTGATGCAACAGATGCATGGAACCTCGAAAGTAAACTGGAGCGTGCCATGGCGGCTCTCCGTTGTCCGGCTCCCGATGAACTGGTTGACCATCTGTCAGGTGGTGAGCGCCGCCGTGTGGCACTGTGCCGCCTGCTGCTGCAGAAGCCTGATGTACTCCTTCTCGATGAGCCTACCAACCACCTCGATGCCGAGAGTATCGACTGGCTGGAGCAGCACCTGAATCAGTACGAGGGTACCGTAATTGCCGTAACTCACGACCGTTACTTCCTCGATGATGTTGCGGGTTGGATTTTGGAACTTGACCGTGGCGAGGGAATTCCCTGGCAGGGCAACTACTCTTCGTGGCTCGAGCAGAAGACAAAGCGCATGGAGCAGGAGGAGAAGAGCGCAAGCAAACGCCGCAAGACTCTTGAGCGCGAACTTGAGTGGGTGCGCATGTCGCCCAAGGCACGCCAGGCAAAGGGTAAGGCGCGTCTTAACTCATACGAGCGCATGCTCAACGAAGACCAGAAGGAGCGCGAGGAGAAACTTGAAATCTTTATCCCCAACGGTCCACGCCTTGGCAACAAGGTAATCATCGCCGACAATATCGGCAAGTCATTCGGCAGCAAGCACCTTTTCAGCAACTTGAACTTCATGCTCCCGCCTAACGGCATTGTGGGTGTAATTGGCCCCAATGGTGCGGGTAAGACAACGCTTTTCCGAATGATTATGGGGCTTGAGACTGCCGACGAGGGTACATTCGAGGTGGGCGAGACCGTTAAGATTGCATACGTTGACCAGAACCACAAGGATATCGTGGCCGACAAGACTGTTTATGAGGTTATGAGCCAGGGAAACGAACTCATGCGCTTGGGCGGAAAGGAGATTAACGTGCGTGCATATCTTTCACGCTTTAACTTCTCAGGAGCCGACCAGGAGAAGAAGTGCGGTGTCCTTTCCGGTGGCGAGCGTAACCGTCTGCACCTTGCCATGGCACTGAAAGAGGGCGGCAACGTGCTGCTGCTCGACGAGCCTACCAATGACATTGACGTGAACACTCTGCGTGCGCTTGAAGAGGGTCTTGAGAACTTTGCCGGCTGTGCTGTCGTAATCAGCCACGACCGTTGGTTCCTCGACCGTATCTGTACTCACATCATTGCATTTGAAGGCGACGGCAATGTCTTCAGTTTTGAGGGTTCTTACTCTGATTACGAAGAGAACAAGATGCGTCGCTTGGGAATTGAGGAGCCGAAGAAGGCGAGGTATCGTAAGTTGATGGAGGACTAAATTTGTTATCTAAAAGGTTGTTGGCAACGTTACGTAATGCTGTTGTGCCGGGTCATTCTGGAGCGAAGGGTAACGAAGCGAAGAATCAACAGCAGGACAGAAGAGTTCCTTTACTACGTTCAGGATGACAGAACCGTGAGAGAACAATTATTAGACTTGTCATGCTGGAGCGTAGCGAAGCATCTTGTTAACATTCAAGGCAGAGATTCTTCGCGTTGCTCAGGATAACAAGAGCGCGAGTAGATGATAAAGCTGCGATTGAAAAATTATATTATTGTCATGCTGGAGCGTAGCGAAGCATCTTGTCAACACGCAAGACTGTTATCCTTCGCGTTGCTCAGGATGACAAGAGCGCGAGTAGATGACAATACTGCAAGAGGATAATCATAGTACTGTCATGCTGGAGCGAAGCGAAGCATCTTGTCAACACGCAAGACTGTTATCCTTCGCGTTGCTCAGGATAACAAGAGCGCGAGTAGATGACAATACTGCAAGGGGATAATCATAGTACTGTCATGCTGAAGAAGAGGGAAGACAACACCAGAAAAAGAACTATAAGAAATGTGTATAGTAAGTTCAGACATAATAGATTCAATAGTTAGAGAACTTGAGATTGATGACATACGCAGTGCATCTATCCGTCAGATTGGGGCGGTGGTGCGCGCCGCCGAGGCACGTACCGGAACGGAATTCATCCATTTTGAAATGGGTGTTCCGGGCTTGCCGCCGTCGGCCGTGGGTGTGAAAGCCGAATGCGAGGCTTTGCAACGTGGGGTTGCATCGGTCTATCCGATAATTGACGGAATACCTGAAGTCAAGGAGCAGGCATCGCGTTTCATCAAGGCTTTTATGAATACCGATATACGCCCCAGCGGTTGTATCCCAACAGTAGGTTCAATGCAGGCTTCTTTTGCCTCGCTCATGCTCGCCTCGCAACTCGATGAAAAGCGTGATACAGTGCTTTACATTGACCCGGGTTTCCCGGTGCAGAAGATGCAGGCACAGGTTATTGGTGTGAAGATTGCTTCATTCGACATTGCAGAGTCTCGCGGCAGGTTGCTCGAGGATAAACTGGAGAGTTACCTTGCTCAGGGCAACATCTGTGCTGTACTATATTCAAGTCCCAACAACCCCACATGGATGTGCCTCAATGATGAGGAACTTGAAATCATAGGTCGCCTGGCAACAAAGCACGATGTTGTAGTGATTGAGGACATGGCATACATGACTATGGACTTCCGCAAGAATCTTAGCGTGCCTTTCCAGCCGCCTTATCAACCGAGTGTGTCGCATTATACCGACAATTACGTTATTCTCATAAGTGCATCGAAAATATTCAGTTATGCAGGTCAGCGCATAGCCATGGCATGCATAAGCGACGTGCTCTATGAGAGGCATTATACTTCATTGAAAGAACGTTACGGTATTGCCCGCTTTGGTGCGGCATTTGCATACGTATTCCTTTATTCATTCTCATCGGGAGTGTCACATTCGGCACAATGCGCTATGGCGGCAATGCTCAAGGCTGCATGTGACGGGGAATACCGCTTTGTTGAGGACATAAAGGAGTATGCCTTGCGCACTGCACGTATAAAAGAGATTCTGCTACGCAACGGTTTCAATATTGTATATGATAAGGACGATGATGAGCCTGTGAGCGACGGTTTCTTCTTCACCATCGGTTATAAAGATATGGAGGGTGGGGAACTGCTCAAGGAATTGCTCTATTACGGTGTGAGTGGAATTGACCTTGCCACTACCGGCGGAACACGCAAGGGGATAAGGGCATGCTCGTCAAACATAAAACCACACCATTATGCGATGCTTGAAGAGAGACTACGGAATTTCAATGAAAATCATTAGAATTTGTTTGAATGATATTATTGAAAACGGTTTCTATTAAAAAGGAAGCAAGTCGGACAAATAGCCATTGATTATTTGGGACTTATATTTTTTTGTATAATTTTGCGTTTTTAAACAAGATACTTATGAGGAAAATGAATTTGATTTTAGTGTTTATTTTTTTGTCAGTATTCAATACTTTAGGGCAAGACCGGATGTTAGTGAATACTCGGGCATCAGTGTCAAGCATTATTCCGAGTGACAATACATTGCGCTATTACCGCCTTGCTATTCCTGTAACCCGTTCGGCCTATGTCGAGGATTTGGATGAAAATTATAACAACGTGTTACAGTTCTGGAGAGAATGCGAGGAGTTTGCCAACAGGATGTTTGTTCCGTTGGGAATCTGTTTTGAAGTTGTTGAAGACGAACGTCTTGTAAAGGCCGACTATTTCACGTATGAAGAAAATGTTTATACTTTACAAGCCAACGGAACAACAAATACCAATGATTTGATAGGAGCCGACTCGTACGACGTTGCTATGTGGGTTCATCATCGTGATGTTGCAGCAGAAAACAGTGGCCTGTCAGTCGAAGGCGGCGTGTACAGCAGCAACACCAAAGGAAGCGGATATTCAAAGACCGACAAATGGGTCGTGGCGCACGAACTTGGACATATGTTCGGCGCTCCGCATACAACAACCGGTGAAGGAAGCCTGATGGATAGCGGCGGAGACGACTTTTTCTCATATCCCTCAATAAAGAAGATACGAGAACTTGCAGTGGAGAAAGGGGCCGGAAGTGCAAATAACGCAATAAAAGTCAGCAATAATGCTCCTGTTTTTGTCAATGAGAGTATGAACGATATTTACAGGATACCACAAGGTGCTTGTATAGCCATACCGGTATATGCAAATGATGCAGACGGCAACATGCTTGCATATTCAGCAATAGGCTGCAGCAGTTCTACAGTAGGCAACGTTATAGAAGGAGGCTATATGCCGCATTTCGCCTCTTTGATACCTCAGACAGACAATGTCATTGATTACAGACCTAAGTTTACAGCAGACATATACTATGATGGCTTTTATTATGGGCAAGATGGCACAAACATTCCAGAAATGAGTGCCGGCTCTTATGACATTGCAATTCTTGTGAACGATGTGCCCGCATCCATGGAATATGACTACTTAGTATCCAATCCATTCTACAGCAACTATGCTGTTTGGGACGCAACAGTGCAGATTGTTGGCGGAACATTATTCAATGCTTCAATGTCGCCGGCAAGGAACAGTTACTCGGCTGGTGAGCAAGTGACAGTCAGTTGGGGTGTGAACAGCAACTATTTTACAGCAGACAGCCGTCTTCGCATAACAATGTCAACCGACTATGGAAAGACCTTCAGCTATGTGCTTGCCGATAATGTTCCTGCACTTGATGGCAGCAAGGCTGTAACATTGCCAAATATAAATGTGGGCAACATCAATATTGACTTCAAGACTGCAACGCGCTCTATGCGTGGAGGCATAATCCGCGTGGAAGAGATTGGCGGCGTGGCATATACATTGACAACGCTATCTCCCGTGAACGGTGGCGGGTTCAATATTACCGGTGGCGGTGATGCGCCTATGACATATACAATCAGCGTTACAGCAGGCGATGGCGGAACTGCATCAATCGGCGGTAAATCATCAACAACTGTGGCTGCTGGCAGCAGTGTGACACTTACTGCCACACCAAACGATGGATACATATTCGATTGCTGGTACAGTGGTGAAAGTTTTGTAAGCCTGCAAGCCGAATACACATTCACTCCAACAGCAAGCGGCACATATAACGCGCAGTTTGTAAAAGAGGCCGATACTCCGGTGACATACAAGATTACAGCAACAGCAAGCCCTGCTGCAGGCGGTACTGCAACCGTGAATGGCAGCGCTTCGGCAACAGTTGAAGCAAACGGAACAATAGAACTTTCGGCAAAAGCAAATGATGGTTACACGTTCGTCAACTGGACAAACTGCGGTAAAGAGGTTACGACCCAGGCTGATTACAAAATCTATAATCTTGCAGGTGATGCCGACTATATTGCAAACTTCAAACTCGAAACAACAGCCACCGAGTACCCCACCCCGACCGGTAAGACATACACCGACAACTACCTTACTTCAATCACAACTACAGGCGGTGACACAAATATCGGCTACTCGGCAAATGCGCACCCCGGGCAAAGTCTTGTGGTTGTTCCCGGTAAGGTACAATTGGAGAAGGGCGAATCATTCACAATGAACCTTGTAGCCTATTCTTTAGGAGAAGGAAGCAGCAGCGTAACACACGAGGATATGCGTTACTGCCACGCGTCGCTCTTCACCGACTTTGACCAAGATTTTACATTTGAGGCAAGCCCGGTACAGACTTGGGGTAACAAACCGCCAACCAACAACGTCTATGGCAACTACGACTATGTAATGAACATTACACACACCATTACAGTGCCCGGTGATGCCCCCACAGGCGAGTCGCAC
>JAZNDZ010000032.1:0-18756 GCA_045588345.1 Bacteroidaceae bacterium | reverse complement strand
AGGTGAAATATATGTCTTCTTCATATCTTTTTAATGTTTACGTTTATTGTGTAATGTTTTAGCGAATCACTTAACCAATACCTTTTTGCCGTTTACAATGTAGATACCGGGAGCGCTGATAGCCTCAACACGACGACCTGTAAGGTCGAAGATTGCCTTAGCGCCGTTCTCTGTTACAACATTCTCAATGCCTGTTGTACCATTCCAGTCGAAACCGTAGAATGCAGCTGTAGCCTCTGCAGCAGGAAGAACCATATAAGCCTTACCTGCATTGTTGAGGAAGTGTGTTTCGCCATCGTTACCCTCAGCATCCTTGTTCAACTCTGCTACATAGAGACCAACACCTTCCTCGCCATTTGCAAGTACATAAGCCTTGCCTTCAACGTATGTATTCTCAACAGAACCGTTCAACAAGTTACCTGCAATTGCAGCAACATCCTTAGCGGCTTTCTTGAATGTGAATGTACCTGCATTCTCAAGGAGCACACCTGTGTTAGCAGGAATAACGCCCTCTACTGGAACTTTTGTTACATAGCCGTTCTCAACACCTGATACAGTGTATGCATTAACGCCCTCTGGAACATATACAGAATAGCCAAGGTACATAGTAGCCCAGTTAGCATCGCCAACAGTTACCTCTGTCTCCTCATACTCTGTAAGGAAGAATGTAGAACCTGCATCGGCAGAACTCCAGTGACTCAATTTTCCTGCTGAGTAGTTTGCATTCAAATACTGGTTTGAATCATTTTTGCGCAAGCAGAAACCATCTGTAGCATTTGCACCTGTTGCCGATGTTGTAGAAACAAAGAAAGTAGTACCCTCGTCGGTAAGAGTTACGTTGCCGCTGCCTGTTGAAGTAAGCTTCTTGCCTGTACCCTTGTTAACCACTGTGATACCATTGAATACATCACCTACAAATCCCCAAATAAAGTTCTCGTTTGCAACATCTGATGATTTGCCATCATAAACATTGATTGTATTGTCATCAGCAATTTCACCGATATATCCCGGATAAGAAGTGTGCATGCGAACAAGATACCAAGTAGTTATATCGTTTGCGCTTGCAGCAGTCTCAAATGGAAGTTCTTTGGTAATTTCAAGACGAATTTCTTTAGTCTCATTACCAGTTACAGTACCACTCATAAATGTCAAATCTTCGGCAACGGCAGTTACACCATAAGGAGTATTGACAGAGATTGCCGGATATTCAGCACCAGCAGGAACAGTTGCAGTCTGTGTTGCCACAGTTTCGCCGCCATAAGTAAAATTATATGTCACATCATAGAGTATTGTGAGGTCAGGGTTCTCAACGTATGTAAATGTAAATGTAGAACCAGCATCTGTTGCGCCCCAAGAAGAGTTCCATATAGCAACCTCTGGCTGGTGGTCGTTCATATAACCGTTATCATACCCGTTCAAGCGGAATACATGGCCTGATGTACCGTTTGCAGACAACATCCAAGTATTACCGTCTGTTGCATCAATGTCTGTGAATGATATACGGCCACCGTTTGTAGCATCTTCTCTCCAGAACACCTTGTTTGCACCTGCTACATAGTTGTAGATGCTGTAACCATCGAATGGATTACCTGTAAATGCAAACAAATTATATACACCCTTCTCATCAACATCGTTCGCGAGTGCATAACCTGTACTTGGGTCATAAGAAACATCTTTGCTACGCATTGTCAAATAGTACCATTTTACATCTTCACCAAATGCGCCATCGATAGTAGATACCTCAAAAGGAAGAACAGATGCGTCAAGCGTACATGTGATAACCACTGTCTCGCTTGCTATTGGAGCACCCTCAGGAACATTTGCTGTAACACCGTAAGGAAGCACATATGTAAAGGCAGGATAGTTAGCACCGGCAGAAATTTTTGTCACCTGTGTATGAACAGTCTCGCCATTGTACTGGAAATCATAAGTAATTGTGTATGAGTTATCCAAAACTGCAATAGCTTCTGCAGGATCAAATGTGCCAACCTCAGTCAATGTATATGTATTACCTGCGTCAACACCACCATAAGAACCACCCCAACCGTTAATTGCAAGTTGGTAAGAACCACCAAGGTTTACAACGTGTTCGTCGTCGTACTTAAAGAAATAAGCACCACCGTCAAGGTTAGTAACCTGAATGTTGTCAATGGGGAGTGCTGTAGTAAGCGTACCGTCTTTCTGCATGAACTTCTTAGCCCATACATTGTAGAGATAAACATTGCCATCATACTGAACGAAAGCAAAGTTCTTCTGCTCTTCGCTTGAAACAGCAGTGTTGTTAAATCCAACACATGCTGTAGCGTCGTCATTCGCTGCCAAACCACCGCGTCCGTTAGTTGTGATGGTAAAGCTTTTGTCTGTCGCAGGGAGTGTCTGCGCAAATGTTGTAACTGCAAAAAGCAGCATCAACATCAAAGAAGTAATTCTTTTCATTTGTTATTAAAAATTAAATAGTTAAAAAAATCTACAGATTAATTACCCTTAAGGGTTTAATTCGCGGCAAAATTACAATAAACTACTCTTTTACCCCCTCTTTTATTTATTAATATTTGTTAATTATAAAGAAATTCTACAAACTAAGTTTTCACGACCCAGGTAAAACAGACCGCAAAATACAGTTTAGCGATGCTTCCAAAGCATTTTGAAGCAAAAACAACAGACAGTTATTTCGCTCCTTGTGATGAAATATCAAACAGTCTCTTAATTACTGTTAATAAATTAAGGTATATAAAAACATTTTTCAACTATTATTGCTATCTTCGTGGCGTAAATAAAAAACAAACTAAAAAAAGACAACAATATGACAAAGAAACTAAGCACAGGAACATTATGCGTACAGGGCGGCTGGCAACCCAAGAAGGGCGAATCGCGCGTACTGCCGATATACCAGAGCACTACATTCAAATATGAGACAAGTGAGCAGATGGCACGCCTGTTCGACCTTGAGGACAGCGGATATTTCTACAGCCGCTTGCAGAATCCCACTGTTGATGCCGTAGGCGCAAAAATCAATGCATTGGAAGGTGGCGTTGGCGCAGTGATGACATCATCGGGTCAGGCAGCCAACTTCTACGCGATACTGAACATTTGCCAAGCGGGCGACCACTTTGTTTCGGCCACTACAATCTATGGCGGTACATACAATCTTTTTGCCGTTACAATGAAGAAAATGGGCATTGAGGTTACTTTTGTCGATGCCGATGCACCGGCCGAGGAGATTGAAAAGGCGTTCCGCCCCAACACGAAGGCGCTGTTCGGCGAGACAATATCGAACCCGAGCGTGAACGTGCTCGACATTGAGAAGTTCGCAAGCATTGCCCACCGCAACGGTGTGCCCCTCATCATTGACAACACCTTTGCAACGCCGGTGAACTGCCGCCCCATTGAATGGGGAGCCGATATTGTGACACACTCCACAACAAAATACATGGACGGCCACGCAGTTGCTGTAGGCGGCTGTGTCATAGACAGCGGAAATTTCGACTGGGAGGCCCGGCACGACAGGTTCACATGCCTCACCGAGCCCGATGACAGTTATCACGGGCTCATATATACAAAGAACTTCGGCAAGGCAGCCTACATTACAAAAATGGTTGCACAGGTGATGCGTGACCTCGGAGCCATGATGGCACCCGAAAATGCGTTCCTGCTGAACTTAGGATTAGAGACCCTGCACCTGCGCATGCCACGCCACTGCGAGAATGCACAGAAGGTGGCTGAGTACCTTGAGAACCACCCTAAGGTAAAATGGGTGAACTACTGCGGACTGCCGAGCAGCAAATACTATGAACTCGCACAGAAGTATGTGCCCAACGGCGGCTGCGGCGTAATGGCTTTTGCCGTGAAGGGCGACAAGGAAGACGCAATACGTTTCATGGACAGCCTGAAATTCATTGCCATTGTAACCCATGTAGCCGATGCGCGCTCATGCGTGCTTAACCCTGCAAGCCACACGCACCGCCAATTGAGCAACGAACAACTGCTGGCAGCAGGCATTGACCCCGACCTGATTCGCCTTTCGGTGGGCATTGAGGATGCCGAGGATATTATCGCCGACATTGAGCAGGCACTTGAATTAATTTGACAACCGCACGAACAAGCATGAAAAACATACTTTTTGCGTTGCTCCTTGCCATCTCTTTTGCAACCTTGAACGCACAGGTACGAAATACCGCACGCAGGGATACCGCAAAGACACTCAAAAGGCTGGAATTGAAGAAAGCCGACTTTGACAGGGAAGACATCAGCATTGACAAAGGCAATGTTGCGAAAAAGATGAAGGATGTGAAGCCTGTTGCGCCCAAAAGCATAAAGGCCGATGACAGGCAGACCACAAGCACAAGCAAGGCATTTTTTCCCGGCGGCGAGCGGGCCATAAGGGATTTTATAAGAAAGACACAGCAGTATCCGAAAGAGTGCAGACAGTCACGCGCTACCGGCAAGGTAACCGTTGCCATAACAATAGCCTCAGACGGAACGCCACGCGACGCAAGAGTGGAGAAAAGCAGCGGCAACGAGCATTTCGACCGCGAAGCCCTGCGCGTTGCCGGGCTGATGCCTAAATGGACACCGGCCAAAGACGACAATGGCGAGGAATTCACATACAGGGCAACAATATTGTTCCGCCCCGGAAGATAAAAGAATGGCTCAGTAGCAAAAAGATGTGGTTTGCTTTTTCATAGCCGCCAAAAGAACATGATAGAACGACTGCAAGAGGAATACAAGATAACTGATTAAGGGTAAAATTAACCTTAGAATATAATGCCTGGATAGAAAACAAGCATATAAGTACAATATTGCCCACACCTTTTTGCTACTGAGCCAAAATGACGCTTATTTTGTACAAGAACAGTCCATTTTGTATTATTTTTTAGTTAAAACAACCATTCCGCTTTACAGGATTGCACAAACTGACTACTTTTGTGCAAAATTCAAACAAAAAAACAAGAACTTTTTTAAATATCTTTATTATGAAAAGAATTTTTTCAACAATCGTTTTTGCATCACTTGTACTTTCAACATTTGCAGGTGGTCTTTTGACAAACACGAACCAGAGCGCATCGTTTGTACGCAACCCTATGCGCTATGCTTCACTTGAGACTGATGCTATCTACTTTAACCCTGCAGGTACTGCTTTCTTCAACGAAGGTTGGGCACTCTCTGCTAACTGGCAGATGATTTGGCAAGACCGTGACGTAACAAGTCTGCTGGACAAGAAAACATATAAGGGCGAGGTTTACGTTCCTTGCATGCCTACAATCATGGCAGCATACAAGACCGGCGACTGGACATTCAGCGGTTTCTTCGGCATTCCCGGCGGTGGCGGAAAATGTGAATTCAACAATGGTTTGCCATACTTCAATGCACTTGGCAACGGTTTCAAAGATTTGCTTCCAGTGATGTCTGGAGCACAGGCTACCAGTGATGCTTATTCACAGTTCCAGTCAACACAGTATATGTTCTCTTTGCAGTTGGGCGCTGCATACAAAATCAATGAGAACCTGTCTGCTTATGCAGGTATTCGCGGTAACTACACAAGCGCAAGTTATGAAGGAGGCATATACATGGACGGAATGAGCGCAAACGGAGCTATAAAGGCTTCTCCGCTTTCACTTGAGTTGAAACAGACCGGTATTGCTTTTGCTCCTATAATTGGTATTGACTACAAGGTTGGTGATTTCAACTTTGCAGCAAAGTATGAGTTCCGCGCTGTAACAAACGTCGAGAACAGCACAGACATGTTGGGTATCTTCGGTGAGAACTATAACAAAGGTGTTGCAAAGGCAGGCCCGGCTATTGCCGAGAAAGTATCTGGTGCTGTATACCAGCAGGCCATGGCAAATGGAGCTGATGCAGCTACAGCAGAAGCCATGGCTAATGCAAAGGTTTCAGAATTCCAGAAAAATGCAGGTGGCAAATTAGGACTCCTTTCAAGCCTTGAAGACGGCAAGACATTGCGCAGCGACGCTCCTGCACTGCTCTCACTTGCAGGTTCATGGCAGGCAACATCTTGGTTCAAGGCTATGGTTGGTGCAACATACTACTTTGACAAGGATGCAAAGGTAGAGTCACTCCTTGGTGCAGCAGACAACAACAAGAACCTTGACCGCAACACATACGAACTTTTGGCCGGTGTTGAGTTCAACGTAACAAAGAACCTGCTTCTTTCAGCAGGTATCCAGTACAGTGACTTCGGAATCACAGACGCATACACAAGCGACCTTGGTTTCATCAACGACTCATTCATGACCGGTCTTGGTGCAAAGTACAGTTTCAACGAGAACTGGGATTTGAACGTAGGTTTCTGCTATGCGAATTACGCTCACGACACAAACAAGCTGAAAGGTTCAAGCTACATGCGCAAGACATACAACGTTGCAGTAGGCGTTGACTTCCGCTTCTGATAATTAAAACAAAACAGATACACAAGAGAGTGTCCGCTACACAATAGTGGGCACTCTTTTTTTGTAAAGAGTGTCATTTGATGTAAATTTGCAAAAAAAGGAAACAGAAACACTGATTCAGGACTATGATGACTGACGAAAAACAAAATATTGGTTGGATTGACATGCTGCGCGTTGTCGCTTGTTTTTTTGTTGTTTTCTCGCACTGCTGCGACCCTTTTGTTGCGCAGTTTGACGCAAACAGGGAAATGTTCCTCACCGGAGTATTTGCAGGCAGCCTCATGCGCCCATGCGTACCGCTGTTCGCAATGATGACAGCAGTGTTGCTGTTGCCGATAAAACCCGGTACAACAGTGAACCGGTTCTACAGGAAACGCATCGGACGCATCATTGTTCCACTTGCATTCTGGTCTGTTGCCCTGCCCCTCATGGCGTTCTTATACTTCACAGTGGCAAACCCAGAAACAGCAAACATGCAACTTTCGGTAAATGACTACACGACAGATACACTGCTGCAAAGGCTATACACGTTCATATTCAATTTCAATTTTGACACTACCCCGCTCTGGTACCTGTACATGCTGATTGGGCTGTATCTGATTATGCCGATGATAAGCAGTTGGCTGACACAGGCCACACGCAAGGAAATAAAAACAGTGCTTTGCATCTGGGGTGCAACACTGCTGCTGCCATACCTCAAAATGGTTGCTCCTTTGTTGGGATATAAGGGCAACTATGGACACATGGGACTTTATGGCGAGTGCGATTGGAACGTATATGGAACGTTCTACTATGTTTCGGGATTCGCAGGGTACCTCATACTTGCGTACTACCTGAAGAGATTCCCACTTGAGTGGAGTTGGAGGAAGATTGCTGCAATATGTATTCCTATGTTCATTGCAGGCTATGCGATAACCTCTGTTGGCTACATTGTAACGAATGAGCATTTCCCGGGCAATTACGCCTATCTTGAAATAGTGTGGTACTTTACAGGTATAAATGTATTCATGATGACATTCCCGTTGTTTGTCACAATACAGAAAGTGGATACAAAGCCACGTAAATGGCTGTCACAGGTGGCAAGATTGACCTTTGGTGTGTACCTGTGCCATTTCACATTCACGTTCCTGAGTTATGACCTTTATGATACGCCGGCACTGCCCTATCTTGTTCGCATTATGCTTGCAGCCCTGACAACAGGGGCTATCAGTGTTTTGCTCACATGGATAATGTCAAAATTCAGGTTCACAAGGATTCTTGTAAGTTAAAGAGAGAGATTGTTGCTTGTCAGCACTCCGCCTTATTGCCCATACCCGGCAGATTAACCTGCTCGAACTTGTATCCCAAACGCTTGAGTTCAATGGCTGCACCTATTCTGTAGAGGCTCTTTACCACACGTGCATAGGCATGGAATGCCATTGGGGACTGGGGCTCTATGTTCTCGCGACGTATAAGAGTGAGTGCGGTTTCGCCAAGCCTGCGCATCATCTGCTCAATGTTCTTTGCCTCCTTTGATTCAAGGTGGAAACCAAGAACCTTCTGCACAATATATTCATCCATGTCGTCAAAACCAGCCTGTCCGTAGAACGATTTATATTCATCGGTGCTGTGCGCTGCCCAATCCTCGTCCCACAAGTGAGCGACAGCCATGCCTAAATATCCGGCCCATGCAATTGCCACAGTCGGATAGTCGGCAATATTAGGCACTGCATCGGCCATATACTCCGGAGCCAGAGCCTGCCAACGGGCATCAATATCCTCGGTTGAAAGCAGTGTGCCCTCAAGCATATTATATTGTGTACATATTTTGAGCAATTCATTCATCAAACGGCTCTCAAAATTTTCAAGATATACTTTATTTACCATAATTTCTTTTTTAATTATCAGAGTAAATTCCGTTACACTGCAATAATCTCAATCAACAATTCTTCTCTCACGTAACTTGATTAGTACTTTCTCGGCAACAGCTTTCTTTTGCAACACTATAACACCGCCAAGCACACCAATAGACAACAGGTAATCATCGTTACCGGTACGTATCTTGCACAAGGAGAAGAGCACGCAATCATCAACGTGAAGCATCTTGTCTAACATCTCTTGTACAAGCCTTCTGTCCTCTATTTCATGCAGAACTTTTCCGTTTATTCGTGTGCCCAACAGTTCGTCATTCCTGAAAGCCTCCATTATACATGCTGCAACCTCTTTGAGGTGCTGCTCGCGACAGGGCTTGGTGTGGACAGACATCGAGAACAGCACGACAAGCGCCAAAAGCAGATAGACAACTGGTTTTACCATTATCAATATTTTTCAAAAGAGACGACCTTGTCGATGCTTTTGCGTATTTTCTTGCGTTTGGGCTTCATTGCGTACCCAAGCGACACAATAAGCATGAGGCGCTTTTTGGGTGGGATACCAGCAAGTTCCTTGACCCGTTTCTCATCGAACCAACCGAGCATGCAACTTCCTATACCTTCATCCTCGGCAGCCAAAGTAATGTATGAGGCAGCGATACCCAAATCCATTATGGGGAAATCCTTATCCTTTATTCCACAGCCAAGGCGTGATGTCATATTTGTGGGTTCAAGCGTTATGAGCACTAAAGCAGCTGAATCCTTTACAAACCTGTTTAGTCCAAGGCTTGAAGTTGCCTTGCCCACCTCAATTAGCAGTTCCGGCTCTGTGATGACAGTAAAGTGCCACGGTTGACCGTTACATGCCGAAGGCGCAAGACGACCTGCTTCGAGAATACGTTCAAGCACATCGCGCTCAATGACGCGGCCGGGCTGATACGCACGGTCGCTCTGACGCGCCTGTGCCAATTCGAGAAAACTTTTCATCTTCTGGCTATTCTTGCAATATATTTTCCTATTATATCGAACTCGACATTCACCTTGGTACCCACTTCTATAGTATGAAAATTGGTGTGCTCGTATGTATAAGGGATTATTGCCACGGAGAATGAATCATCGGTTGGAGCGCATACAGTAAGGCTCACGCCATTTACAGTAACAGAGCCCTTATCAACAGTCAAGTAACCCTTGGCAGCCATTTCATCGTCTTTCCTGTAACGGAAAGTATAGTACCAACTACCGTTCATATCCTTTATTGACACGCATTCGGCTGTCTCATCGACATGTCCTTGCACAATATGGCCGTCAAGCCTGCCGTTCATCATCATTGAACGTTCGACATTGACTTTATCACCAATCTTCAACAAACCGATGTTAGAGCGCTCAAGTGTCTCGCTCATTGCTGTTACGGTATATTCATCGTTCTTTATATCAACTACTGTGAGACATACTCCATTGTGCGACACACTTTGGTCTATCTTCAACTCGCCAGTAAAGGAGCATGTGAGCGTGAGGTGGAGATTACCCTGCTCACGCACCAGTTTTCGTACAACTGCGAACTCTTCAACTATTCCGGAAAACATATCAAAAAAAGTATAATTTGTATTCATTGGTATTATTTTGCGAAGATACAAAATGTTTCCAACAAATACAAGATGATATAATCTTGAACTATTGAACAAACAGCAACGTACAGTTGTTTATTCACTGTTGGACTTGAGGGGAGAATGAGGCGATTGTTACAGTGAGATTGACTCCCCGAAGAGTCTTTTTATGTGGTATGGCAGGAATGTGCGCATAGAAAATACTAAAAATGCTTAAAAAACTATCTCTGACAATGATTATGAAAAATGCTTGCACTATCTTAGCAGTTACAAGCAGGAAACCTCTTGAAAAGAGGAACAAGATAGAGATAAAATGACAGATAAAAAACATGCCAGACATTCGGGCAATGATGTTGCATCCGACATTATCGGTGGCGCAGCTGCTGCACTTGCATATACAGACCAGGAGATAATAGATACACTCCCCAAAGAGCAGGCGCACGAATTCATTGAGTTGCGCAACAAGGTCTTTGCCGGACTTGAAAAGGGCAATAACAGGCAAAAATACAGCACAGGCTACGACACAGACGAAGAGATTTCGCTTGCAGCCGAAGACAATGCTGTTTACGAATAAAACTATGCCTTAACGGGAGTTTCAATCGCCCGATAACCACAAGCAAGAATCCATTATTTCCTTTTGCGGGCTGTAGTGTGGAAACAAGCCTGCTTTACCTCATGTTTCACATAACAGCGACCGTTTTTCTTAAGGTCGCGCAGCACCTCGCTGAGCACAGCAATGAGGTCAATGTCACGAGCATCGGGAGCAGAGGGGTCAAGTTTCACAAAACGTTTGTATGATATATCGAATGTCGTTCCGTAACAATGGACAGAACGCTTTGAGGCATTCACGTTCCTTTTTGACAGTTTCCTGACATCGGCATCGGTCCTAAGTACTGAAGTAACAACGATGCTGTATGGCGAGAGATGCTTGTTACGGAGCGAATCCTGGAAATTGGTTCCAATCTCATAAAGCAGTTCGGCAGCTTCTTTGACAAGAAAAGGCGTAGAGTGAGTCAGGCGGTCCACAACGTATGGTTCAGGACCCACAAATCCCATATTTGAACATATAAGATAGAGTTTGCGCGATGCATTGGGGATTCCGGCACGCGATGCAAGCGGCCTGATTCCTATCTGTTGTGCAGCGGCAAGATGTGTGTCGTTCATATCGTTGAATGCGCGCCTACGGTTAAAGTAGGAGATTCTGTTTGGTTTGCCACTGAACCCTTCACCGGTTCCAAGAGTATCTTCTTCGGTTTCAAGGTATTCATCCTCAATTGAACCGGAATGTTCTAAATATGTTTCATCATCGTTGTCACAACCCGCACACATTGCAAATATCACCAAAGAAATTACAAAAAATACTCCGGCAATCAGTTTATACATGTTCTTTTCCATAGCAGCGCTAAGGTACAAAAAAAATCACGGCCATTAATTGAATTACCTATTATAATTGCAGAATTCTGTTCAAGATAATGCTATTATGAGAAAAACTACCTGATGCAACTGAAATATAAAAAAGTATAAAAAGCATGAAAAAACAAATATAAAAACATTTGTTAAACAGTTTTTGCACTACATTAGCAAAGACAACAGACACTATTTCATGAAAAGATTACTATTATTGCTGTCAATAATGCTGACAGTGACCACAGCCCTTCAGGGCCAAGAAATAAAAGGGCGTGCAATTACCGGCAAGGGCGAACCGATTGCCAACGCTAATGTGGTATTGCAGAGCACCGATGCAAAATGCCTTGGAGTTGAAACAACAAAGGAAGACGGCAGTTTCATATTCTACCACAATGCAGACACTTTTCACCTTGTAGTCCACCATCTGGCTTTCCATTCACGCGAACTGATATGCACACAAGGCAATGTGGGTGACATTATACTTGAACCCAATGAAATTGTACTG
This sequence comes from Bacteroidaceae bacterium, assembly GCA_045588345.1. GTDB lineage: Bacteria > Bacteroidota > Bacteroidia > Bacteroidales > Bacteroidaceae > HGM04593. The sequence goes on along the minus strand of JAZNDZ010000032.1, from coordinate 6,983 downwards.
GGCGATATCGTAATCAGCAGCGAACGCCCGCTGGTAAAGATTGAGGAAGGGAAAATGGCGTATGACCTGGAACAGTTCACCAAAGATAAAGTTGCCAATAACACTTACGAGGCACTGACAAAACTTCCTGGTATACGCGAGGATGAAGAGAGACTTACGCTTGTCGGTGCAAACGGACTCACAGTAATAATCAATGGCAAGCCTTCTACCATGACACAGGAACAAGTGACAGCACTTCTCAAGAGCACTCCCATTGAACGTGTAGAGAAAGTTGAGGTGATGTACAGTGCACCACCGCAATATCATGTACACGGCGCAGCAATAAACATTGTTCTTAAACGTGACACACAATATTCACTGCAAGGCGAGGCGGGAGCAACGTATCGCAACAAATTGCACAATGAAGGAGATGCACATCTCTTTCTGCGCCTTGCCACACCAAAACAGGCATTTGACATAATGTACAGTGCCAACCGTATTGAGGATGCGCAGGATGTTGACATGCAATCCATTCACACACTTAACGGGAAGGTACACAACATAAGGCAATTGCAAGAGATGCGCGGCAAGGCATGGTTACACAGCACCCGCGCATCGTACGAATGCTATTTCAATGACAAGAACAGCATCACGGCTGCATACAACGGACAATACAAGAGTGACTGCGAGGGTCACTCTCGTTCAACCGGCAATTTTCAGGAATCGGACAATCTAAAGGAGGTTACAAAAGATGCTATGCATAATTTTTCACTGCAGGCAATGTTGGAATTCGGGCTCTCGGCAGGTGCCGATTACACACTCTACGAAAACTGCAATAGGCAGACAATGAAGATAGACTACCTGAATGGCAACATCCTCGGCATGAAACAGGATGCAGGACAAAAGGTGCGCGCCTTTCATGCATACGCCGACCAATCACACACCATCGGTAATGGATGGAAACTTGGATACGGCATCTCATACCGCAACAATAAAAGCAAGGATTTCCAAAAATTCTTGACCGAAAGCACAATTAAGGGAAATGATGTCAATTCTTCCCTTTCGGAGCATACCGGCGAAGCATACCTATCGGTGAGCAGGCAAACCATGGGCGGGTTATCCTTCTCGCTTTCGGTAACTGGAGAATACTACAGGCTCAACGGGCGTGAACGTTGGACAGCATACCCGCAGGCATCGCTCACATACATGCGCAACCCCGACCATATTCTGCAAGGGACACTTGATGTCACAAAACAGTATCCTTCATATTGGCAGATGCAAGAGGCCGTAAACTACATTGACGGTTATGCCGAACTGCATAACACTCCGGGGCTTGAGCCATCAAAAAGGTACAGCATGAATGCCAATTACATTTTCAGGCAGAAGTATGTATTCGGTGCATTCCTTAACTACACCGACAAGATGTTTGCACAGGCTATGTACCAGTCAAGCGAGCGTCTGGCACTGATATACCAGACACACAACTGGGACTATATTTCACAAAGCGGTGTAATGGCCGTTGTTCCGTTCAAACCGGCTGTGTGGTTCAGTACAAATGCTACCATAGTAGGTGTATATGTGACACAGCGCTGTGACAATTTCTTCGACATTGGCTTTAAGGACAATCAGTGGATTGGAATGTTCATGCTTGACAACAGCTTCAGCGTAAACAAAGACCTTGTATTTGAACTGAAGGGATTCATGCAGACTCCTGCCACACAAGGCACATTCAACATTGAGACAATGTGGAGCCTCTCGGCTGGCGCAAAATGGAATTTCGCCAAGGGAAATGGAACCATCAGTTGCTACTGCAACGATATTTTCAACTCCACAATCGGAGACATGAAAATGAACTACAAAGGGCAGAACCTTATCAACAGGAATAATTTCCACACACGCAATCTTACACTTGCGTTGACTTACCGCTTTGGCGGATACAAGAAAAAGGATGGAAAAACTGTTGACACATCAAGGTTCGGACATTAAACACTAAATTGTAACCTTATCCAGTATTCCATTGAGTGCAGCAATGGCAATGCCATAGTTTGTAATGGGAACACACTGTGCCTTTGCCTGACGCACGCGCGACATGACTGTACGGCGATTGAACATACAGGCACCGCAATGGATAACAAGATTATACTTGCTGAGGTCGGATGGGAAATCATTGCCGGAAACTATATCTATCTCCAATTCCCCGCCCAGCCTGCTGCGCAAGAGACGAGGCAGTTTAACACGCCCGATGTCCTCGTTCTGAGGCACATGGCTACAGGCCTCGGCAATGAGCACCTTGCCGTTGGCAGGCAGGGAACGGAGTACCGAAGCACCGGCGAGAAAAGCATCAATATCTCCTTTATGGCGTGCCATAAGTACCGAGAAGGAGGTAAGGCGGGTTTCTGCAGGCGTGAGTCTCTCAACCTGAGCAAACACTTGGGAATCGGTTATTATCAGTTGTGGCGGAGCGACCAATGATGCAAGCAGACGGGGAAGTTCTTCAAGCGTGCAACACATTGGCAAGCAATGCTTGTCGAGCAAGTTACGCAGTGTCTGCACCTGCGGCTGTATCAGGCGGCCTTTGGGAGCCGATTTATCCTGTGGCATCACAAGCACTACAATGTCACCCGGCTTGACCAGCGTGTAGGTTATGTCATCAAGGTTATCGTCTTTGCCGTAGCACTGCGCCATTGCGGCAAGCAACTCATCGCGTCCGCTGCCGTCAGCAGCCGAGAACGGGATAACACTGTCACCGAATATTCTCTTCCACTTTGCAAGACGCACATCACTCCCCTGCAAGTCGCATTTGCCTGAAAGCATAATCAACGGCAATTGCAACTGTGATATGTTTCTGTGCCACTCCTTTTCAAACGAGATGTCGCCATCGGGGTCACCAAGCATAATAATGGCAAGGTCGGCTTGCGCCAAAGCCTTACGCGCGGCATCTACACGCATTGCGCCAAGTGAACCTTCGTCATCAAAGCCGGCTGTATCGGCTATTATTGCCGCACCTATACCTGGAAGTTCAATATTCTTCCACACTGTATCGGTAGTTGTTCCTGCCACGTCGGAGACTATTGACACATTTTGCCCTGCAAGGCTGTTCACAAGCGAGGACTTGCCGGCATTGCGTCTGCCGAACACAGCGATATGGTAACGGTTTGAACGTGCAGTTTCACTCATAAGTGTTATTGTTGGTCATTTGCAAATATAATCCTAAGAAGCGGAAAAGAGCAATTAAAAAGGGATGTTTTTTCAAACACCCCTTTGTGAAAGTTTCCGTTCGGCAATCATCTATACCTTTAGGAACAGCCTGTTCTTGTACATAAACCATAGTATAAAGAAAACTATAAGGCTATTGCATGCAGCAAGCAGCACTTGATACCAATCGCCAAGAAACTGTTCCGTTCCATAAAGCAAAGAAGCGGCAATGCAACGGAAATTGATGAGTTCGCCGATGAGATAGGCGGTTATTGCATTACAACCGTAATATAACAGCCAGTTCCATCCTTTGGTATGTCCTTTCACATCAATCCACCAATAGAACAGTGCAAGCAACAGATAGCACCATCCGGCACTGTAAATCACCATGCTTGCGCTCCATATACGCTTTATGATTGGCTGGAATATACCCAAGAGATATCCCACAGCCAACAGCACTGCGGCCATAAGAAACAGTTTCTTAACTGTTGCAACACGGTCACTGTTGCCGTTTTTTGTCAAATACCCTGCAAAACTGCCCAAAGCAACAGTACAGCAGAAGGTAAGGCTGCTCCACATCCAGGTATAATCATACCAAGCGGCGAACTGCACCGTGCCGTCGGCAGCCATGACACTGCCGTCCCTGAAACGCCCAAGCAGTGCCTTGTCGGCAATGGCTGCAAAGTTACCTTGCGCACTCCAGTCATCTATGACATGCATTGGAATTGAATATATGACAAGAAACAATGCAACTGCCATCAACTGGTACTTCGGCTTCAAATACAGCACCAACGGAGATGCAAACAGATAACCGACTGCTATTGCCTGAAGCGTATTGCTGTACAGGTATATCCTATCGGGGTCAAGTGCAAGAATATTGCCCTGCACCACCATACCAAGTACAAAGAGCAAAGCAAAGCGCTTGATTATTCGTTTCCACACACCCACATTGCCATTCTGTGCAAGATATTTTGGTAAAGAATATGGCATTGTAACACCCGACATAAAAAGGAAGAGCGGCATTACAAGGTCCCACGCGCGCAAGCCCTCCCATTGGGCATGGTCAAGATGATACAGTAATGTATCATTCAGCAGCGGAGCATCCAGTTCGGTCAGGAAAAGACGCAGAACAGGCTGCAGACCGACAAGAAGCATAAGGTCGAACCCGCGCAAGACATCGAGCGAGAGCAACCTTCCATTATTCTGATTCATAAGCATTGTTATATATTATGGTTCTTTTTGGCAAATACAGAAAGAGTATTATGGCAATCTTTTCAAGCAGAAGGGGACGAATACTCGCCCCCTTCTTGGTTATAGGATTATTTTGTCATTAATTTAGTGACATTGCTCCGTCATTACTTAACGAGTACCTTTTTGGTATTTTATCGCCATTGGACTCGCTTTTCTTTCGTGACCCGCACGGCACCAATTGCACCGGTGCGGCGTGCGACTAATCACTGAAAAGCTCGCCGATAGCAAAAAGTTACTTTACGAGTACCTTTTTGCCATTAACGATGTAAAGGCCTGGAGCTGTAATCTGCTCAATCTTGCGGCCTTGAAGGTCGTAAATACCTTCAACCTTGCCGCTTTCACCTTTCACATCGTTGATTCCGGTAGGATATACAACCTCAAGCAATACATCGATAATCTGTCCGCCGTTGGCCTTGAAATCACCGAACTTGCCGTCAGCGTCACCTGCGGGGTCAATGTTACACCAATCCTGCTTGATACGCATGCGGTATGTACCACCCTCCGCGGGAGCATTGAATGCAGGAACTGCGGGTGTGTTACGGTCATTGCCGGTAATCACTGTACCTTTGCTGTTCCAGCCACTTGCATCGCTATCACTATTGTTGTTGTAGAATGAGTATGCTACAAGGTCCTCGGCAGGAGCCCACTCGCTACCCTCGGCAATGCTTGCAGTGAAACCGTCACCGTCAAAGTCAATGAATACAAACTGGTGAATCCATATACCGCCTTTGTCGAATGTGATTGTAAGTTCCTCACCTGCTTCTACTGTAAATATTGCTGAAGTTGTGGCATCTGTATAATCCTGTCCCTGCTCCTCTGTTGTGAGAGTATAACTGTTCTCACCGGAAGCACCTGTAAGAGTAATACCACGAATTACACGACCAGTGTTTGTCCTTGAGCCGTTATTTGTCGGTGTATAATCTACCGGTGGCTCGCCAACCTCAAAATTGAACTGCCCGGAGAAGGCATCACCGTTGCTTGCGCGTGTAATAAGACCCTCGGGGATAACAAGAGTGTACTCACCCTCTTCTGTAATTGTCTGCTCAAGAGTAACAGTGAGCACCTTGCCGTTTGTAACGTAGTTAGAGATTCCACAAGCAATACTGTTGCCTTTCTTGAACTTCATGAAATTCATCATCTCGTAGGGGTTGAGTTCGCCGGCAACCTCACTGTTGAAAGTGAGTGTTATCTCGCTGATTTCACGGACAATGCTTGCAGGCTCAATGCTTACAACCTCAAGTGGCTCGGGAGTTATAACCGTGAATGCAAACTCACCAGAGAATGCCCTACCATCGCTTTCGCGTGTGATAAGACCCTCAGGGCTAACGAGTGTGTACTCGCCCGGAGTGTTCACCTTTGTGGCCAAAGTAACTGTAAGCACATTGCCTTCAACAACATAGTTAGAGACACCACTTGCAACACTGTTGCCCTGCTTGAACTTCATGGCAGTCATTGCATACTGGTCGAACTCACCGGCTGCTGCACTGTTGAAAGTGAGTGTAATCTCCTCGATAGCCTCAACGCCTGTATTCGGCGTAGTAGCGATAACCTCGAAAGGAACCTGTGCCGGGTCGGCATTCATACCGTCGAATGCAAATACTGTGCTGCCGGGGAGAGTAACTGTCAACTGCTGGTCAATATCGATTGCAACTCCCTCAGTCAAACCTGAAAGCGCATCCTGCACCTTGAATGATTTGTTGAGAATGAATGCACCTGTGATATTTGCAGGAATCTCAAATGCCTCACGCAATGTAAAGGTATAGGTTTGAGCGCTATTGCCACCATTGCGGAGAGCAAGTGTAGCCTTTGCACCGTTCCAAGATGCCCAGCCATAAATCTCCTGTGCACTGCCGTTCCAAGGATTGCCGCCTACCCAGTGAGCATCCGGCAATACATCGGCATTCTTCTTCTGCCATGCTACACACTCTGCAACATCCTCCCAGAGTTTACCATCGTTGATGCTGTTCATCAAATTACAATTGGTGTAAAGTTCTACAATTCCTGAGCCGCAAACGAATGCGCAACGGAGTTCGCGGAGAACAGCATTATAGTCTCTTGAATCACTGGCTGGAGGACCATCTTCTGAAAGAATGAATCCGTGGGTCATCAATGTGTTGATAGGACAGATTGGAGAGTTCTGTACATAGTTCTGATAAACCAGACGGTCGCGGTATGTAATCCAGTTCTCACGGTTGATGCTGTTGTTGCCGATACGGTCGTGGTCGTTCTCCTGACGCCATGTAGCATCGGAAATCTGATACCAGAATGGAGATGCCCATGTACCTACAGTAGTGTTGAAGAAGATATCCTCACGCATGTTCTCGCGCACATACTGCTCAAGACGGATGATACCCTCAGCGTTCTCGTTACCTGTGTCGCCTGCATCGGGACCTACAGCTGAGAACTGGCCTGAGATGCCGTCGAACTTGAAGAATACGTAGTTATCGGTCTCACGGTTGAAACCTGGCACGCCGTCCTGCTGACATACGAGGTTATTTGCAGCAGCAAGGAATGCCTCATAGTAGGCAGGATTAGAAAGCTGCATGCCGCCGCGGTTA
>JAZNDZ010000031.1:0-7473 GCA_045588345.1 Bacteroidaceae bacterium | reverse complement strand
GGACATATCCGCAGTCTTGGTATTTATGCCCAAATCAACAAGCCTTTGAGATTGTTCAAGACTTGTACAAAGTGGATTATTTCCCATTTTCAGCATCTTCTTTAAGTTTTTTCTCAAGATACTCACGCATAAGTCTGTCTGCTCCTTTTCAGCTTGACGCTTTTCCTCTTCGGCTTTCTTCTTCATTTTCTTATCATAATCAAACAAAGCAAAGATTTATATGAACAACACAGCAGTAATTTATGCCAGAGTTTCTAGTCTTGGAGAGCGTCAGAGCAATGAACGCCAGATTGAGGACTTGAAAATACTCGGCAAACAGAAAAATTACACAATCGTAAAAATCTATGAAGAGAAAATATCGGGAGCAAAGAGAAACTCGGAAAGGCAGGTTCTCACAGAGTTCTTGGAATATTGCTTTTCCAAAAATGTGAAAATCCTGCTTATCTCAGAACTCTCCCGCCTTGGCAGAAATGTAGACGAGGTACTCAAAAATGTCATGCTATGCAAGGAGCGAGGGCTTAATGTCTATTTCCAAAAAGAGAGCCTGAGCATATTCGACGAGCAAGGCAAAGAACATCCCTTCCTTACAATATTCATCGCCATTCTCGGAACTGTAGCCCAGATGGAAAGGGATAATATCAAATTCCGTCTTGACAGCGGCCGTGAACTCTATAAACGAGGTGGCGGTAAACTTGGCAGAAAGACCGGCTATCGCAAATCGAAAGAGCAGAAACAGGAACAGTATGCCGGCGTAATCAAGTTGCTCAAGAAAGGCTACCCTGTGAGGAATATAGCCAAGATTGAGAGCGTCGGAATCTCAACTGTTATGAGATTGAAGAAAGAGTTTTGCGAGTAATTCAGAATTACCTTATTATTTAGAGAGGCTTTTGTGCTCTCTATTTTTGTTTCTATAATCTATTTCTACCGAACATTGTTGGTTTATGATTCTTTTCACTATTTTTGTGGCTATAAAATGAATCGGCCAATGCTACGCAATTTCTTTTTTGTTGTTATGTGCTTGCTTGTGTTTCCAAAATATATGTTGGCGCAGGCGGTAGCTGAGTACCCGAAGAAGGTGCACGATTTCGGCGTGGTGGCCGAGAACTCCGATTCTGTGGCATGTGAGTTCAAGGTGGCGAATGTGGGTGATAAGCCGCTGGTGATAGAGGGTGTGTATGTGAGTTGCGGTTGCACTTCGGCAACGCATTCAAAGGAACCGGTCGCTCCGGGCGACTCGGCTGTGGTGTATGTATCGTTCTATCCAAAAGATCTTGACGGCCGTTATCTCAAGACCATACATGTGTACACAAATACCATTCCACGCAAGAATCATGTTCGCATCAAGGCTGTAGTGGCTCCTCCCTGCAAAGAAAAATAACTGTGTGCCGGCTCATTTTCCCATGTTGCGGAAGTATTCGCTAGGAGTTTTGCCGTACTCTCTCTTGAATGCTCGGCGGAACGAGAATGCATTGCTGAAACCGCATCTCTTGGCCAATGAACTGATGCTGCTCTTCTCCTGCTTGCTCTTCAACCTCATAAAATGTGCCAGTCGCAGTTTGTTGAGCAGGGTGTAGAAATTGACGCCCAGTTCGTCGTTTACGAATTTCGATGCATAGCTACGGTTGGTTCCCAAGTCCGATGCAAACTGCTCTATTGTGTAACTGCTGTGCGTGAAGAACGGGGGTTCCGTTCCCAACAGCTTTACATATCTGCTTTTGATACTGTTCATCAAGTCGGCCATAAACCCAATGTATCTCATGTTATGCAACAAAATTGCCATTAAAAAGCAGATTTCTTTTTCACTGAAAAACCTCTGTTTTTCACTTAAATGACATTTTAAGGTAAAAACAGAGGTTTTTGTGCCTGTAAAGGCCTGAGTGCCTGTCTTTGTTATTGTCTTCTGCGGTATTCAGTGGGTGTGATACCGAATTCAGCCTTAAAGGTGCGGCTGAAGTAACTTGGTGTCTCAAAACCGCATACGGCCTGTATCTCTCCCATTGACATACTGCTGTTCTTTAGCAAGTACTTGGCTCTCGCCAGTTTCCTTTGGCGTATATATATGGTGGTGTTTGTGCCGGTTATGCTGTTTATTTTCCTGTTGAGTGTGGGGATGCTCATTATCATATGGCTTGCGAGCATTGCTGCATTGAGTTCGCAATCCACAATGTTCTCTCGGATATATTCGTTTATCCGCTCAATGAATTCCTGCTCGCTTTTGCCAATGCCTTTTATCATCTCGTTATTGTCGGCGTGGTCGGCCTCCTCAATTTGCCGGCTGTATCTCTTCTTAAGGATTTCCCTTTGTTCAAGCAACTTACGTACCATCATCAGTAGCTCGTCGGGGATGAACGGCTTGCCAAGATATACCTCAGCACCGGCATCAAAGCCTGCCAGACGGTCGTTGTTCTCGGTACGTGCCGAAACAATGATTATGGGCAGGTGGCTGGTCTCTTCGTTGGCCTTAATGGCTTTAATGAGTTCAAGGCCATCCATCTCCGGCATCATTATGTCGGTAATGACGAGAGCAGGCATCCTATCTTCTATAATATCCAAAGCCTCCTTTCCATTCTTGACCCATTTGAAACAGTAGCCTTCATTCTTCAGCATTTGGGTTATGAGCAGTGCCACATCCTGGTCATCCTCGGCAACAAGCACATATTCGTGCAACTCATTCCCCCGTATTTGTAAATTGTTGTCAACCAGTGTGTTGCTTGCTGGGGCTTGGGCAATTCCGCTCTTTGGAAGCTCGTCTATCTCTACCTTTGTTCTCTCCCCGCGGTTGTACTCTATCATCTCGTTTATCAGTCCAAGAAGTTCGTCACTCTTGCGTGTAACGGCGTTAAACTCATCCTGTGCAGTGCTGTTGTTTTCTGGGATGAACCGTTTCTGTTCATGTATCATACCTATTATTACGGTAAGCGGTGTACGTAGTTGGTGGGTAATGCCGCGGTAGAATTCCTGTCGCTCCTGATTTGTCCTTTCAAGCAATCTGTTGGCTCTCTTGCGGTCCTGAGCCGAGCGTATCAAAGCGATGACAGCCACCAGTATGAGCAGCAGGATTATGATGCAGCTCCATATTACCATGTTGCGTATCTCCTTCTCATGTTCAGCATCGGCAATTGCCTTTTCTACCTCCTCTTTTCTCTTGTTGACCTCGTAGTTCACACGCATGTTCTGCGTGTATACGCGGTCCTCTTCAAGGTCAGCGCTGTCCTTGTAGGCGGCAGACAGTCTTGTGCTCTCAAGGGCTTTGCGGTATTCTCCACGCATCTCATGAATTGCCGCCTGCTGATAGTAGAGATTGCTCAAGCGCCATTTTGCTCCGATTCTCTGTGCTGCTTCCAATGCTTCATCGTTGTAGCGCTGCGCCTCTGCAATGTTTCCCTCTTTTATGTTGAGCCGTCCCAATGCTACGCAGGAGTTCAGCCAGTGCCATACATCCTTGCTCTGTAATCCAAACTCATAGCTTTTCAGATAGTTGTCTCTTGCCGCCGTGAGATTACTCTCGGTCTCGTCAAGCTTGCCGAGGTTCAGATAGCAGAGGCTTATGCCGATGCGGTTGTCGGCTTCAATGTTCTTCTGCATCGACCAGTTGTAGTATATGCGTGCCGAATCAATGTCATCGTTCCTCTCCTTTATGGCACCGATGTTCGCATAGTTTATCGCCTGTCCGGTTGCACTGCCGAGTTCTTCCTCGCCTTTGAGCGCGCGACGGAACATCTCCTCAGCCACCTCGTCGTTGCCTAAGGAGAGCATTACATTCCCCAGACCGTTGAGTGTGCGTACCCTGTTCTTGCGCGATATATATGAGGTGTCTCCGCTTGTCTTGTCGCAAAGTTCCAATGCCCTATAATGGTATACGCTTGCCTCTTCAAGTTCTCCTATTCTTCTGAAATTCGTGCCTTGGTTGTTCAGCGCGATAATCATTTGCAGTGTATCCTCTATCTCCTCCGCTATTCTCAGACATGTTTCGTGTACTACTACTGCAGAGTCAAAACGGGACCTGTTCCGTAGTGTGCTGCCCAGTTTCTGCCTTAAAATCAGTGCTGCTCTCTTCTCCTTCAGGGCATCGAAACGTGCAATGTGGCTCTTCAGCCTCTCGACATCGTTGACGCTGTCGGCAATGGCGGTAGCCTCGTGGCATATTGTCTCCTTGCTCTCATGTACCTCTTTGTCGCATGAGCCCAATGCGATAATTATGGCAATTGCCGTAATGGTAAAGTAGTTTTTCATGCTGTTTGTCCTTCGTGTATCACAAATGTAACCAAAAACGGTTCATATTCGGCTATAAATTCGTGAATGGAGTGTAGAATTTTATGTATTGTGCCTTCGTTGGACGGTTTTGTTCTTTTAGTTAAAAACAATGTCTTTTAAGTGAAAAAACATTTTGTCGGCTCAAGGTAAATTCGCATTAGTGAAAAAATGCAAAAGAATAAGGAAACATTACATAATCTTTTTAAATCTTTTTGTGTTATGAGAAAACAGTTGTTAACCATGTTGCTTGTGATGGTCGGGATGACCTCATTGGCACAGAGCGGTTGGAGTGACCCTTCGGGCAACTACCAGGAGCAGACTGTGGTGTATGTGACCGTCGATTGCGGTGACTACGACATCTACTCCGGTGTTACCGACCCTCAGGTGGCCGCTTTTATTGATGGTGAAATCCGTGCTTTGGCTACATCGTACCAGATGCTCGGTAACTACAAGGTTTTTGCCATGCGAGTGGGCGGCGAGAGCGCAGACAATGGGAAGAGCATTGACTTCAAACTATACGACCCAGTCAGTGGGCTCATCTATCCACTTGACATGGCAAACGAGGCAGGTGAGTACACTAATGTTACATATCAGGGCGATTACACTTACGCCGAGAACCAGTCGGTGATACTCTTTACAGGTTCGGCTATTCCTGCTAACGAAATGAGGGTTTCATACTATAATAGTGACTACAATAGCGTAGTGCTCAATGTAGGTGAGAAAATGCCTCTTGATGATAGCGCGTTTATAGAATACCTGTTTGTAAATCCTACAAACGGCGAACCGACAAAGTCCACTACCCCCGAGGTGATCTTGAAGTGGGACCTTTCGGAGCATGACAATGCAGGAAACCAGACATCGTATTATATCTCGATAGAGGAGGGTACGAATGTCATTACAGGTAACATTGCAACACCTTATGGTGTAACAGCAAAGGCTATGGCCGGTAATCTTGCAGTGGACGTGAATGTAATTGTATACCAGCCTGTGACAGAGATTGAAATTGCCGATAGTGACATCTATTTGGGTATTGGCCGTTTTATCCCAGATGTGGTGTACAATGGTGGGGAATCAGAGCCGACTACACCCGGAGTTACATTGACTGTTGATAACGAGGATGTTGTTCGCATTGACGGTGGTACTACCATTGTACCTGTAGCTCTTGGTTCTGTTACTGTAACTGCTGTTGCCGATGACAACCCCGAAGTTACTACAACATTCCAGGTAAATGTGCTTTCTGCCCTTCAGGAGTTCACTTATAAAGGTGAAATAGAGTTCACTATATATGACGAGAACTCCAAGGACATGATGGGTTCCGTCAATCCTCCGATATTCTATTGGGTATATGACGATAGTGGTGCGCCTGTGATTGAACCCAATGAGGAATATACATTAGCCTCGGAAGACCCGTCGGTTGTTCTTGTAGAGTATGACGAAACAGGTACAAAGTTCACTGTCACTGCTGTCAAGAAGGGCGAAACAAACCTTGTGTTCACAAGTAAGTACGACCCCGCAATGAGTGTAAAGGTAAGGACCGTAATCAAGCAGGCTGTATATGGAGTGAACTTCCTGACAGTCAACGGTGAGGATGTGAGCGGTGCAGAGACCCGTCCTATGGCCGATGTATATGTAGGCGAGACTGTTACTGTGGTTGCAGAGCTCAACCCGGCCGATGCCGACTATACCGATTTCTCATTCCGTTTCGTTACATCCGATGGCGAGGAAATCCCAACAGAAACTATCGGAGTAGGAGTTGTAAGCACAAAGATTAGCGGCGGGCAGTGCATAATGGACTTCGTGTTCAATACATTACCTGATGTAGAGGTATGCATTGAGGCCCAGGCCGATGGTATGAGGTCCGATAATGTGCTCCTTAATGTATATAACAAGGTAGAGAACATTGTTGTAACATTGCAGGATGAGTACTGGATTGACAGCGACGGCGATATCATTGAATTAAAATATTCGGTTGAACCGGGTAATGTGAAGAATGAAGAGTTCACGGTTGAATCTTCAAATCCTGAAGTTGCCGAGATTATCAAGAGCGATAATGCTGGTGTCTGCCAGTTGCATGCGTATGCTCCAGGCGAGGTTACATTCACATTCAAAAGCGAGGATAACCCTGATGTGGCAGTTGAATATTATACCGTTATCAAGCGCACACCTACCGGCGTGAAGATAACAAGCATTGCCGGTCTGGAGCCCAGCCCCAACGGTATGAAAGTTGCTGTAGGCCAGCAGATTGAGGCTGTTGCCACTGTTGATCCCAGCGACGCAACAATAGAGTCGTTCGTTATGTCAATTGTAAACGGCGATGGCATGCCGGTCGGTGATGCCGAGGTTGTTGTTGATGAGGCAGTGCTCAACGATTCAAAGACCGAGTGCAGAATTACATTCCGCTTCGTTACTGTGCCTCAGGACCGTGTATTTGTCAAGGCTGCCGTAAACGAGACCATTACCGACCAGGTTAATCTGCTTGTAGTACAGTCGGTCAATGAAATTCAGTTGTCCGAGACAGAGAAGACAATATGGTTCGGCAACGAGCAGATTGATTTCTCAATCACCGCAATAGCTCTCCCCGAGGATGCGACAAACAAGAATATCACTGTCAAGGTCGATGATAATGTTATAGTAGAGTATCTGGGTGTAGATGAGGCTACAGGTATGCATAACTTCCGCACAATGAACAAGGGTACTGCTACCATTACCTTTACAAGTGAGGATAATCCGTCAGTTACAGCACAATGTGTTGTGAATGTAAAGAGAAAAGTGACTGAAATCGCTTTCGATGGTTTTAACGAACCGCTCTACAACGACGGCGTTGCACGCGAGGTTGCACTGACATTCTGGCCTGAGGATGCTGATTTCGATGCAAGTGCATTGAGCGTAAGGATAGAGACTACACAGTTCAATTTCGATTACTATGGCTGGAATGTTGTCGAGGTAGAACAAGGTGAGGTTTCAGGCAATAGCGTAGCATTCGAGTTCACTCCAATGGCACTCTGCCAGAATTCAAATGTTATATTCGAGTATGATGCAGCCAGCGTTGAGGGTGATTCAAAGACGCTTTATGCAGAAGGTATGGTAAGCGTTATGGAGAAACTGATACTCGAGAGCGGCTGGAGCTGGATATCTTTGACATCGGCAATGTTTGCCCCCGAGGCAATTAAGGATGGCTTTGTGGAGGCGCGTAGCCGCACCGACCTTGTCTTCAACGAT
>JAZNDZ010000030.1:0-17517 GCA_045588345.1 Bacteroidaceae bacterium | reverse complement strand
CGGCTATATGCGCGTTAAGATACTTGTGGCAAGCATGATGTGACCGAATGATATTGCACGGCAATTCATGAGCAAAGCATCATGCGACTGGTGAACTCTGTGCCGGGGCTTTTCGTTCTTTTGGCCGCCAAAAGAACATGACAGAACAACTGCAAGAGGAATACAAGATTATTGATTAAGGGTAAAATTAACCTCAGAATAAGATATTCCAGATAGAAAATAATCGTACTTGTACAATTTTACCCACACCTTTTTTCTACTGAACCATTTTTATTAATTGACAGGTGAGTAACCAAAAGTCGCAGCAACACTTATGAAATAGAAAAAGAGTCCGGCCGGACTCTTTTTCTATTATTCATTTTATGATGATTTTCTTTCCGTTACAGATGTACACTCCGTTCATTGACGGTTTCACCACCCTGCGACCTGTAAGGTCGTAAAGCACGGCATCTGCTTCACTGCGGCAGATATTCTCCGTTACGGCATCTATTGATGTGGGCACAGCACTCTTCGCTGCAATGTCAATGTCTATAGCAGCTGGGAACAAGCGTTCCGGGTCATAGAAGAGTGCACAACTCTCGACCATAGTCTCAAGTGTAGGCTTGACCATGCCATTGAAAATCTCGCTACCGTTGAGAATAACCTTTACAGGTTGAGAAAGGTCATACTCTTCTTCATTCAAATATACTCTTATTTTACCTTTGCTTGCTTTTGAATACTTTTTGTTAAAGAACATCGCAATCCCTCCTTGTGTATAAGAGGTTATATAGTTTACAATCTTTGCACTAAGTTCAATTGTATTGCCATCTCGCTTTAGTTCATAGCATGCTCGCGCATTAGAACTTGCTGTCGCATTTTCAATGACTCTTAGGTTGTAGAACGAGTCGCGATAACGACCGTACATAGCATAATTTTCCCAATAAACGTAGTCGGGATGAGGGTCGCGGGTGAACTGTGCAAGCCAAGGTGTTGTAGGCCTGTAGTCTATGCTGTGCCCGTCACCCTCGATAACTTCTATGAAGTGGTTGTAATATCCAGGATGCGCTGCTGCAAGTTCATCGGCAACCTCAAGAGCCTTCTGGGTTAGTATGTTCCTTCCGAAACCATCGTCAAGGGCACCTGTACGCAACGAGAATGCTATGTTGGCAACATTTTCCATGGGGGCATTCTTTAGCGGTTCACCGCCTGCCATTGGCCCGGCACCTGCAAGGTAGTCGGCATAAAACGAAGCAAGGCGCTGACTTCCGTATGCGCCTTCGGAGATTCCGAAGAAGTATATCTTGTTAGGATCGACATTATCGCTTACAAAAGCCAAACGCAACAGTTTTTCCCACGCCCATTGCTTGCTCTGTATTGCCCAACGGTAATACTCGCCATAAGCATTTGGAATCTGCGGCACAAAGTAAATTGCAGGAGAGTAGAAACGGCGTAATGAAAGACCTATACCGGTCTCCCACTCCTGAGCCTTGTCACCCGAACCGTGCATATAAAGGAATAATGGATACCTCACCCCCGTATCGTAACTGGGATATGAATTGCAACCATAATAATATGGCATTGTCGCATTGGGCTCAAGAGAAGAAGGCAACTGCCATGACCCGCTTTTGCGGTTTTCAAGTATATCAAGCGGTATAAGTTTCTCTTCATTGTAATTGTTTACTGCGTCTTTCCAAAGACCCCACAGTTGTTCTCTGGCAGATGATATTTCGTTGAGCGGGATTGCACTGTCATCATCAAATGACACAGATTCATCGCCCAATGAAGCATTGAAATAATCTGTTATTTTGTTTACATCTATTGCCACAGCGGTTTGTGCCAATGAAGCGGAATAAAATGCAAAAAGAAGAAAGAAAGAATATATAAGTTTCATAGCCATAAAAATTAGGGTTAAAATATCAATTTCTCTATAAACGATGATTTTCCGTTTACTTTGCCTTCAATGTAATATACCAAAGATTCGTCTTCGCCATGTTCCAAATAACGGTAGAGTTCCACCTTGTCGCCTGATTTCACTTCGTTGTTGAAGTTTATGGCGAGTTCCTTCAGATGACGGGTTGTGGTCACGTCAAGTTCGATGCAGTTCATTGCCCATTCCGTATACTTCACGTTGTTCACATGCCCCATCATGTCAAGGTCGGAATAAACGACATCCCGCACCGAAACACATTCAGGGGTTGCATCTTTAGGCATGACAATTTTGGGTGCCTGTTCGGCAATGACATCCTCTTTTATGCACTTTTCCTCGCTCTCTACCAGTTCGGGGAACTTTGAAAGACGGCGGGTATCGATGTCAATCACCAGCCATGATGTAGTTGCCGATATAAGTTGTTCCCTGCTATCGTTGTCAAACACCACAAAGTCACGAAGGAACTGGAAACCGGCTGCACCTTTATGCCATGACTGTACATTTATTATATCGCGCCACTTTGGCAGACGATGGAACTTCACATGCATTCTTGCGAGCACCCAGCCTTTGCGGGTAATATGCATTGTGTCAAAACCTACACCAATGTAATCGGCATGGATATTTGCCGCTTCTTGGGCATAATTGAGGAAGGAGGAGGGTTTGAGTGTTGAAGAGATGTCAACATCAAAACTCGGGATTCTTTTGACGGCACTGTATTTTTCTATCATAATCGTATTGTTTGTTTTATTAATCGAACCAGTTCACATGCCTGCGTCGTACAGCTTCTGTATTAAGCAGAATCTTCACGAATTCCTTCGCTGCTGCCTTTTGATATACACCCTTCAGACGCAGTAAGGAAGCCTCCATTACATTTGCCGGGTCTTCAATGGGTATTGCCTTGAAACGTGAGTTGCCGAACACTGCTGATGTTGAAAGGATTGTAGAATAACTGCCTGTAGAGACTAACTGCAACAGAATGTTGGTTTCGTTAAGTTCAAGTTTTGAACTCAATTCCACACCTTTACCGACCAGGAGACGTTCAAGCATCATTCGTGCTTGAAGGTCATGAGAAGGGAGTACCAAAGGAATATTGGCCAACTCGGGCAGTTTAATCCTCTTGCGCGAAGCAAGAACATGTTCCTTTGAGACCACAAGTGCCAATGCATTATCAAAGAGTGGCATTGAGTCCACATCGGGAGCATCGAACAGCGGCTTGTACGAAAGGATAAAGTCAAGCTGGCGTTCTTTGAGCAGCACCAAAAGTTCATTTACAGTCTTGTAGCAGACTTCGAGTTTTATATCGGGGTAGACTTTCATGAATTCAAGAAGACCTTCGGTCAGTACTGTACTCAGGCTGTATGTAACCCCGACCCTGAGTTTGCCGGCCTTGACATGTTGCAGGTCATGGAGACGCTGTACTCCATCTTCGGCATCCTGTATTGTCTTGTGAGCAAACGGAAGAAATTCCTCACCGGCTTCGGTGAGTGAAATATGACGGCTGTTGCGCAAGAAAAGTTCAAAGCCAAGTTCAAACTCCAGTTGTTTAATCTGTTGCGACAGTGTACTCTGGGTAATATACAGATGCTTGGCTGCTACGGAGAAGTTCAAGAACTCTGCACTCTTGACAAAATATTTAAGTTGTCTAAGTTCCATTGTCTGATAATTCAGTTGCGTTGAAAACTGCCGCGAATATAAGAAATCTGCCTCACAAAAACCATCATTCCATACGGAAAATAGGTTTGTGAGGCAGAAATGTTATAAAAAAACGTTATTAAGGCCTTTTATCAGAAACCGATGAAAATAAGCATTCCATAACCGAGTACAAGACCCAGAACACCAACGATTATACCAACCAGCATCATATCCTTCTGCTGTATAAAGCCCGTTGAGTGAGCAATTGCATTTGGAGGTGTACTGATTGGGAGAATCATTGAAACTGAAGATGCAATGGCTATTCCTACGAGCATCGCCTGAGGACCTCCGAAGCCGTCAAGTGCAGTGCCAAGACCGCTTGCAACGACACCAAGCACAGGAACAAGCAAGGATGTTGCAGCCGAGTGAGAGATGAAGTTAGAGAAACCAAAGCAGATGAGACCTGCAAGAATCATCACTACCAGTGGAGAGAACTGGTCAAATGGAACAGACTTTACAATGAGGCTGCTGAGACTCGCAGAGTTCGCATCGCTGTAGTTGAGGGCGACACCGAGTGCGAAACCACCGGCAACCATCCAAAGCACACTCCAGTTGATTTCCTCAAGGTCACGACGTGTAAGGATGCCTGTTGCACAGAATATTGCAATAGGAATCATTGCAACAACATTTGTATCAATATTCCACATATCGGTACCGAACATCCACATGAAAATTGTGAGGATAAAGGCAACAACAACCGACCAGGTCTTGTAATTCCACTTTATTTCACCCTCAATCTCAATCTTTATGTTCTTTTGCTTGAATGGGAAAAGGAAGCAGAGAAGGAACCATGCGAGAACAAGAAGGATTATAACAAATGGAGCCATTTTTAGTGTCCAGTCAACGAAATCGATACCCATACCCTGTGATGAAAGGTAATCGAGCGCAATCATGTTAGGAGGTGTTCCGATAGGAGTCATCATACCACCGAGGTTTGCACCTACCGGAATAGCCAACGCAAGTGCTATACGACCCTTGCCGTCAGCAGGCAATGAACGCAATACCGGTGTAAGGAATGCAAGCATCATGGCTGCAGTTGCCGTGTTGCTTACAAACGCCGAGAATATTGCTGTAACAAGGATAAAACCAAGAAGTACAATCTCGGAACGGGTGCCGAAAGGCTTCAGCAGAACACGTGCAAGGGCTACATCAAGTTTAACTTTTGTAAGACCTATTGCAAGTACGAAACCACCGATAAAGAGCATGATTGTCGGGTTTGAGAAACAGGCAAAGATACTCTTGAATGGTACCAGACCTACACCGCCCTCAGGACGGAGGAATGAGAATGAACTGGTCGATACAGTAAACAGCATCACAGTCACCACCACCATTGATGTTACCCATGAAGGCATTGTCTCGGTCAACCACATCAAAGCTGCAAACACAAAAAGTGCAATGATACGCTGGTGGACAACTGTAAGACCTTCAATTCCGAAAGATTCTGTAGGCATCAAAGCCAACACAAGCGAAATTGCAACAATGAAGATGAGTTTGATTGCATTAAGAGGGAACTTTCTCTCTCTGTTGTGGGATTTTTTCTTCTGGATGTTTTCCAGAATTTTGTACCCGGGGAAATTTTTAAACATAACTAATTGATTATTATTTGATTGATTTAAATATCAAAATGTTATTTATAGTCATTTTTTCAAAAAACATACAAAAATACAATCTATTTCACATCTACGCATTGCACATCTATCTAATTTAGCGATAACTGCTATTGATTTAATCAATAGATAGAGATATCACCCTCTAAATTATCAAATTTTAACAAACTCTTTAGAAACATTAATATTATATATAAGAATTTGTAAAGAATGGGAGAGAAAAAATGAGTAAATTTGCAGAAGATATAATATTGCTCTGGAAAAGGGCCAAAAAGCATCAATTGAAACTGAAAATTTATGAAAGCATTTGTATTTACGGGGCAAGGTGCACAGTTTTGCGGAATGGGCAAGGAACTGTATGAAAACAGCCCTGTTGCCAAAGAATATTTTGAAAGAGCCAATGAAATACTTGGTTTCCGAATCACTGATATAATGTTCAATGGTACCGAAGAGGAACTGAAGCAGACCAAAGTTACCCAACCGGCGGTTTTTCTGCATTCAGTAATTCAGGCCATTGTTCTTGGCGATGAATTCAAGCCCGACATGGTTGCAGGACATTCATTGGGAGAATTTTCGGCATTGACCGCCGCCGGCGCGCTAAGTTTTGAAGATGGTCTTAGACTGGTATACAAGCGTGCTGTGGCGATGCAAAAGGCATGCGAGATGCAACAGTCGACCATGGCTGCTGTTCTGGGACTTGCCGATGAAGTTGTTGAAAACGTATGCAACGAAGTAAATTCGCAAGGAGACACTGTCGTTGCAGCGAATTTCAACTGCCCTGGACAAGTCGTGATATCGGGAAGCATTGAAGGTGTAGCCAAGGCGTGTGAAGCACTCAAGGCTGCAGGCGCAAAACGCGCATTGCCATTGAACGTGAGCGGAGCATTCCACTCCCCTATCATGCAGCCTGCAAAGGATGAACTCGAGGAAGCAATCAACGGTACAATGTTCAACACACCTGTGTGCCCTGTTTACCAGAACGTTGATGCAATGCCACATACAGCACCCGAAGAGATAAAAGCAAACTTGATAGCACAGTTGACCGCTCCGGTACGTTGGACACCAACAATCGTCAACATGATAAAAGACGGAGCGACGGAGTTTACCGAATGTGGCCCGGGAAATGTCCAGCAAGGACTCATTGCAAAAATAAAGAAATCCATTGGAGCAGAATAAAAAAAACTTGACATGTCACGTATTATAATCTACCAGTTATTACCGAGACTTTTCGGCAACAGCACAACCGGTTGCGTTGCCAATGGAACAATTCAGTTGAACGGCTGTGGTAAATTCAATGACATTACTGCAAAAGCGCTGCGTGCTATACGCGGACTTGGTGCCACACACGTGTGGTATACAGGAGTAATTGAACACACAACACGCACCGACTATTCAAAGTATGGCATTGCAACCGACCACCCGGCCATTGTAAAGGGCGAGGCCGGTTCACCTTATGCAATAAAGGACTACTACGACATTGACCCAGACCTTGCGGTTAATGTAGAAAAGCGCCGCGAAGAGTTCGAGGCACTCATTGAACGCACGCATAAAACGGGGCTAAAGGTAATTATGGACTTCATACCCAACCATGTTGCACGCCATTACATAAGCGACAACACGCCTGAGGGTACATATCCGTTTGGCCAGTTCGATGACAAAGAGGCATTTTTTGCCGGACACAACAATTTCTACTACCTCGGCAACCAGTCATACGGATGTAACCTCGATGCCAAGGATTGCGCCGAAACCGAATACTGCGAAGAGCCTTTGCGTGCAACAGGCAACGACTGTTTCGGCACCCCTTCGAGAAACGATTGGTATGATACCGTAAAACTCAATTACGGCATTGATTACCGCACAGGCAACCGCATATTTTCCCCAGTACCCAACACTTGGGTCAAAATGCTCAAGATATTGCAGTATTGGGCATCGCAAGGGGTTGACGGTTTCCGTTGCGACATGGTCGAGATGACCCCTGTAGAGTTCTGGGCATGGGCTGTACCTAAAATTAAAGAGCAGTTCCCTGGGATAATTTTCATTGGTGAGATTTACCAGCCGCACATATACCGCCTGTTCATCAAGCATGGGTGTTTCGATTATCTGTACGACAAGGTGGGGCTTTACGACACATTGCGTGGAGTAATGAACGGACAGACATCGGCCAATGACATAAGTTACACCTTGCAGAGCACTGCCGACATACGTCACAACATGCTTACCTTCCTTGAGAACCACGATGAACAACGCATTGCATCGGATTTCTTTGCAGCAAAGGCGGAACGCGCCTTGGCCGCCCTCATTGTATCGGCCACAATAGGCACACAGCCATTCATGCTTTATGCAGGCCAGGAATTGGGAGAAAGAGGCATGGACAAGGAAGGTTACAGCGGAGTAGACGGCCGCACCACAATCTTCGACTACTGGAGCGTAGACACCTTACGCCGTTGGAAAGGTGACGGCAACTACAGCGGTGAGCAGCTGACCGATGAAGAAAAGAACCTCCAGGCGTTCTATTCAAACCTGTTGAACCTGTGCAACAGCAACGTGGCTCTGCGCGAAGGATTATTCTATGGCTTGCAGTATGCCAACCCGTACAGCGACAAGTATGACAGTAACCATATTTTCTCATACCTTCGCGGTACAGAAAAGGAACTGTTGCTCATTGTCACCAACTTCAGTGACAGTGACAAGGAGTGCGAAATAACTATTCCGGAAGAAGCATTTGCGTATTACGGAATATCATATACAGGAAGAACAAGGAAAGCGAAAGACCTGCTCAGTGGCAGCATCATTGAAGAGCCGCTGAATGCATACGATACAGTAAATGTGGTTGTTCCGGCAAACAGCGGAGTTATTCTGAAATTCAACATCTGAGAAATATGAGAAAAACCCTTTTCTTGGCAATTATACTTGCCGCAACATCATTCGTAAAGGCACAGCTCATTCTTGACAAAGAGACCATTGGCGACATTGTAAAGAATGAGAGGAGTTATTTCAATGATATTGTGCAGGTTTTCAACAACGATGACCCATACATGGATATTGACGATGTGGCACTCGTATACTATGGCCAGGCATTCCTGCCGACATACAAACCCGGCAAGGATGAGAACGAAAAACTGATGAAGAAGTACTACAATGAGGACAACTACCCCAAAGTGTACGAAACGGCGAAAAAGATTCTTGAGTACAGCCCGGCCAATCTTGATGCATTGTTCTATGCTTGGATTTCGTCAAAGACAATAGGAAAAAGCGAAGAAGAGTATCTCTCTTACGTAAACAAGCACCAGAATATCATAACCATGATAAAGAGTTACGGCGATGGCAAGAGCAGTTCCACCCCGTTCCGCATTGTCAACCCCGAAGACCAGAAGTACCTGATGTATTCACTAAACATTGACAAAGAGATTTCACATGAACTCGACACAGAATCACTTTGCAACATCCTCATTGTAAAACCCACAAAAGAGTTTCAGTCAAGCCGCATGTACTTCGACATAAGCCTGTTCCTGAGCACTCCCACCCCTGTAAAAAAGTAACGGGCCGGAATGGCAGAGAATGGCAACCCAACATCCTGTCATAGACATACCGGACACACTTTCTGTCAAAATGTCAGTTACCGAACAACTGGCATTTTTTTTGTATTATATAAGGAGAGAGAACTTGAATATGATTTCAAACTAAAAATTCAAATATTATGCAAAAAGGAAACATTGGGGTTACAACAGAAAACATTTTCCCCGTAATCAAGAAATTCTTGTACAGCGACCATGAGATTTTCCTTCGTGAGATTGTGTCGAATGCAATCGATGCGACTCAGAAACTGAAAACTCTGTACGAGAAAGGTGAGTTCAAAGGCGAATTCGGAACGCCCAAAGTAAAGGTAACACTGGGTAGTGATACTATCACAGTCAGCGACAATGGTATAGGTCTCACGGCTGAGGAAATCGAGAAGTACATAAACCAGATTGCACTTTCGGGAGCAACTGATTTCCTGGAAAAGTACAAGGACAGCGCCAACAGCATCATCGGCCACTTCGGTCTTGGATCCTACTCGGCATTCATGGTATCAAAGAAAGTTGAAATTGTCACCAAGTCGTACAAAGATGGAGCACAGGCTGTAAAATGGAGTTGTGACGGCAGCCCTGAGTACACAATTGAGGATACCGAAAAGGCAGAGCGCGGAACAGACATCATTATGTATATTGATGATGACAGCAAGGAGTTCTTGAGCGAAAGCCGCATAAGCGGTATACTCAACAAATACTGCCGTTTCCTGCCGGTTGAGATTGCATTCGGCAAGAAGAAGGATTGGAAAGACGGCAAACAGGTGGAGACTGATGAGGACAACATAATAAACGACACCACTCCACTTTGGACACGCAAGCCAAGTGACCTGAAGGACGAGGATTATAAAGAGTTCTACCGTAAACTCTATCCCATGAGCGACGAGCCGCTGTTCTGGATTCACCTTAACGTGGATTTCCCGTTCAACCTCACAGGTATACTCTACTTCCCAAAAGTAAAGAGCAGTCTTGAGTTGCAGAAAAACAAGATTCTCCTTTTCTGCAACCAGGTATATGTAACTGACGAGGTAGAAGGCATTGTACCCGACTTCCTCACTCTAATGCACGGTGTGATAGACTCGCCGGATATCCCGCTCAACGTATCTCGTTCATATCTGCAGAGCGATTCTAATGTAAAGAAAATTTCAACATACATCTCGAAGAAGGTATCGGACCGCCTGTCACAGATTTTCAAGAACGACCGCAAGGAGTTCGAGGAAAAGTGGAACGACCTGAAGATTTTCATACACTACGGCATGCTCACCGAGGAGGATTTCTACGACAAGGCAAGCAAGTTCACCCTGTTGCAGGATACAGACGGCAACAAATACACATACGAGGAGTACAAGAGTCTTGTAAGTGCCGGACAGACCGACAAGGACGGCAACATAATCTATCTCTACTCTAACGACAAGGAAAAGGAGTACAGTTTCATTGACAATGCCAAGAACAAGGGCTACAATGTCCTGCTCATGGACGGCCAGTTGGATGTGGCACTCATAAGCCTGTTAGAGCGCAAGTTCGAGAAGACACGTTTCACACGTGTCGACAGCGACACGGTTGAGAACCTCATTGTAAAAGAGGAACAGAAACAGAGTACACTTGCCGAGGCCAAACGCGATATACTGACAGGCGTGTTCGAGAGCCAGTTGCCGCAAATGGAGAAAAGAGAGTTCCACGTGCAGACACAGGCCATGGGCGAGAATGGTGCCCCGGTGATGATTACACAGGCTGAATACATGCGCCGCATGAAGGAAATGGCAGCCATTCAGCCCGGCATGTCATTCTATGGCGAAATGCCTGATATGTTCAACGTGCTCATCAACGAGGAACACCCGCTTGTGAAACGTGTTCTTGAAAATGCCGAGAACGCATGCGGTACGAAGTTGCAGCCTATTGACGAAAAGAGAGAATCACTTGAGAACCGTCGCAAGGCATTGTACGATGCACGCAGCGGAAAGAAGGATGACGAGATTCCTCAGAGCGAAAAAGATGAACTCTTTGAGATTGAAAAAGAAATAACTGCAGCGAAGAGCGAGAAGGAGGCTATCCTAGCCGAATATGCTGCCGGTGACAATACTATCAAGCAACTGATTGACATAACACTGTTGCAGAACAACATGCTCACTGGCGAAGCACTCAACAACTTCGTCAAGCGAAGCATCGAACTGATGAAGTAATCGCCGACAAATAGAACCGGGGCTTGACAGGCCCCGGTTCTATTTGATTAATATCACATTATAATTACAGGAATTTCTTTACTTTAAGGTATTCCTGTTCAAAATTGGGTGTAAGGACGCATTTTCCAATGGCATCTTCAACCTCGGCAATGCTCCAAAAACGACCGCCGTCCAATTCGTCGCTCGGTTTTACCTCACCGTCATAAACAGCCATGTACACACTGACAAGTTCTTTCTCGCGGTCGCTCTCGAACAGGTAACTCATAAGGTGGCGTGAAACAAAATCGGTTATCCCCAGTTCCTCACGCACTTCGCGCAGCAGTGCATCAGCAATGTTCTCGCCATAGTCTACATGACCGCCTACCGCAGTATCCCACTTCCCGGGCTGTATATCTTTCCACAACGGCCGCTGTTGAAGATATATCTCACCGGCACTGTTGAACAGATGCAGATGTACTACCGGATGCAGCAGTTTGCTTCCATTGTGACACTCGCCTCGTGTTGCGCAACCTATGGTGTTACCTTCGGCATCTACCAATGGAAGAAGTTCTGCGCTGTTGTCCTTTTTCATAACGCACGCAGTTTTTCAAGCATGATTGCGACTTCACGCTCCATTGGAGGAATGGGCACTATCTTATATGCAGGCAGGTCGGGATGAAGCACCACAAGGTTCATGCGGCTTACTTTTATACCGTAATTCTTCTGCAACATATAACGGTAGAGGTTCTGTTGCAGACAGTAGTGGCTATACGCTGTATCGGTGAGATGCTCAAGACCGTTAAGTCCGTTTGCCCAAGGATTTCGTTCGGCAGGGTCTATCTTGTTGCTGCGTTTCCAGTCGTATATCTCGTATGTACCGTCTGGGCAGAGACAGACGAAATCGAGTGTACCGGCAATACGGGCATCGGAATCATAGACACGCCACTCTGTACGGAAGGGTACAAATGTTGTATTGCGTTCAAAAGACTTGAAATAGTTCCATTCACGGGATATGTCAAGGGTCTCGCAGCACTTTACATAGTTGCCATCATAGCGTACATCGCAAAGAAGTTCGGGTATTTCCTTTCCGTTAAGATAATCCTCAATCTGCTTGTGCAGGAATGTACCGGCCTGGCTTGCCACAGCACCTTTGCTCTCCCACACTTCGCGCAGTTTTGCTGCTTCCTTTTCATTGCCGCAACATTTTTTCAGGCTTATTCCTACTGCATCGAATTCACGGAAGAACATTGCCACGACACTGCTTACCGAACGCATTTCAGTGTCGCCAAGAGTGTAAATATGCTTTTCTTCGTTAAAAGAAAGTCTGCCGTCTTGTTCAAATGTTATGGCAAAGCCATCAAGATTTTTATTAATCATAGTAAGTTTATTTCGGGACAACGGGCAATCAGTGCAGAATCTTATAAAGCAGTTCGCGCATTATCTCGCCATCGGGCATCTGCACTCCTTCGGCACCCTTAGACTGCGCATCGGCCAAACGTATGAGGTGAAGAATCTCAAGCACATGCATGGCGCGGTAATTTTTCATTGCTTTCATATAATCGCTCACTCCCCAGGAATTCTTCAATCCAAGGAACTCCATGATTCCGCGTTCTGTTTTCTCAGGAGCATAATAGCACATCATAAGGTTTGAAAAGAAACTGAACAAGAGAGCCAGTGTCATTTGGATAGGATTCTTCTTAGGATTCTGTGCAAAATAGTTGATTATTTTGTTTGCCTTGTAAATGTCTTTGTTGATTATTGCGTTCTGAAGTTCAAAATTATTGTACTCCTTGCTTATGCCTATATGTTCCTCAACAAGTTCAGGGGTTATTGCAGATGTGCCTCTGGGAATAGAGATTGAGAGTTTGTCTATCTCACCGGCAATGCGTGCAAGGTCGGCACCGATGGATTCACGGAGCATCAGCACTGACTTTGGGTCTGCTTTCAGGCCTTTTTCATTAAGATACGAGGTTATGAACGAGGGCAAGTGGTCATCCTTGTACTTCTTTGTATCAAGCACCACACCTTTGCGGTCAAGTTCCGTTGCAACCTTCTTACGCTTGTCTATTGAGCCATTCTTGTGGGCGAAGACAAGGACTGTAGTGGGTTGCGGATTCTGAAGATAGAAAACAAGCGGGTCGAGGTCTTTGAGCGCTTGCGCTTCCTTGACGACAACTACCTGGCGCTCTGCCATCATGGGAAAGCGCTTTGCTGTATTTATTATCGTGTTGATATCGGTCTCAAGACCATAGAAGACGGTAAGGTTGAAGTCACGTTCAACTTCAGTGAGTGAGTTTTCTATAATGTAATCGGTTATGCGGTCGGTAAAATAGCCCTCTTCACCCATGAGATAATAAACCGGGTGATAGATTCCGTTCCTAAGTTCCGACATTATGCTTTCGTAGGTATATTTTGCCATATATCCTTATTGGATTTTCAAAATCAAATTGTATTCGTATCTTTGCACTTAAATGCAAAGATACAAAATGTTACCGTTAAATCTGCCCCGATACGACACAAAAATGTGCGAACAGGACGGGAAACCACATATTCTTGACCCCTTGCGCAAATGCTACGTGGCTCTCACTCCCGAAGAGTGGGTCAGACAGCATTTTGTCAATTTCCTGTGCAGTTTAAAAGGATTTCCGGCTGCACTCATGGCAAACGAGGTACAGATTATGCTTAATGGCATGAAACGCCGTTGTGACACTGTTGTGTATGACAAAGGACTAAAACCAAGAGCAATCATTGAATACAAGGCACCGACCGTAAAGATTACCAAAGAGGTTTTTGCACAGATATCACGA
Organism: Bacteroidaceae bacterium; assembly: GCA_045588345.1. GTDB lineage: Bacteria > Bacteroidota > Bacteroidia > Bacteroidales > Bacteroidaceae > HGM04593. The sequence continues at coordinate 3,780 of JAZNDZ010000030.1, read as the reverse complement.
TACAACCTTATATTAAAGGTTGACTATCTTATAATAAGCAATGGCATCACTCATTACTGCTGCAAAATGGATTATGAAAGGAACTGTTATAGATTCCTGCAGGAGATTCCTGAATACTCAGCAATGACGGAAGAGTAACTTAAGTTACTCTTCCGTCATTGCTTACTTGTTCAGCCTTGTCATAATGCGGAGTTTGGCTATCATCTCAGGGTCAAGTTCGGCAGTGGCACTCCCCTGACGACGGGAACGGCACTTGCCGACAGTCATTCCATAAGGATTAAGTATTACGCTGTGCCCTTTATAAGTTCCATACTCGTCACTCCCTACCCTGTTGCTTGCTGCAACATAGCACATATTCTCAATTGCGCGCGCACGCACGAGCGTATCCCACGCAAGCAGACGACTATCAGGAAAATTGGCAGCAATGAGAAGAACATCGTATTCAGCCCTGTTATAAAGGAATACAGGAAAACGCAAATCATAACATATCGCAGGGCGGAAACGGATACCACGCCACTCCCATATCACCTTGCCGTCACCTGGTTCAAAGACCTTATCCTCACCGCTATACTCAAAAAGGTTATGCTTGTCATATTGCCCCAATATGCCTTCGGGAGTTACAAAATACATTCTGTTGTAGTACTTGCCACCTTCATGCGTCATTACAGGCAAGACCATTGCCGCATCATATTTCACAGCCAATGCCTGAGCAGCCTTGAGAGATGCACCGCCAACCTCCTCGGCAACACCCTGCGGTTGCATGCAGAAACCGGTAGAACACATCTCGGGAAAAAGATAGAGGTCGGAACGTTCTGCTCCTGCAACAAGCTTTTCAAGACGTTTAATATTTTCCGGGACATTCTTCCACACAATATCCTGTTGTATTACAGTAATCTTCATTTGCTCTTTATTTATTGCCAACAAAGGTACTGAATTTGCCTCAATTGGCAAACTACGTGCACAAAAACCGGATTAAATAGGAAAAAAGAAAAAATATTTGAAAAAAGTGCGGAAAACTTTTGCACGTTCAAAAAAAAGCAGTACCTTTGCACACGTCAAACGACAACAACAATTAACGGTCTCGTAGCTCAACTGAATAGAGCATCTGACTACGGATCAGAAGGTTACAGGTTTGAATCCTGTCGGGATCACAAAAAAGGAACTCAATGAGTTCCTTTTTTGTTTATTATATCTTGCAACCTTGCACCAAGAGGTAAAAAAAAAAAATAAAACAGGAGCAAATCTCTTTGTTCCTGTTTTATTGGGGTGGTTGATGGGATTCGAACCCACGACATTCAGAACCACAATCTGACGCTCTAACCAGCTGAACTACAACCACCATGTCGCTTTATTTCTCAAAAGCGATGCAAAGGTACGAATTTAATTTGGATTTTCCAAACAATAGAATCTCTTTTTTATTGAAAGCATGAAAGAAAGTTTCTTATGACGAGATATAACCTAAAAAGCAAGAAGGTGACCCAAAGGCCACCCTCATGTTGCATCATTATTCTGCTTTTGCAGCGCGACGTATACCGCGACGCTTTGGTGCCGGAGTCTCTGCCGGTTTCTCCTGAAGGACACCTGCAAGTTCAGGGTCAATCATGATACGACCGCAGTTCTCACAAACGATAATTTTCTTTCTCATGCGGATATCCATCTGACGCTGGGGAGGAATCTTGCTGAAGCAACCTGCGCAGGCATCGCGCTCAACATAAACGATACCCAAGCCGTTACGGGAGTTCTTGCGTATGCGCTTGAACGATGTTAACAGGCGCGGTTCGATATTGAGTTCAAGGTCATGAGCCTGCTCACGCAGTTTCTCCTCCTCGGCCTTAGTCTCGGCAACAATATCCTCAAGTTCAGCCTTCTTCATATCAAGGTCCTTGCGACGCTCATCAAGCATATTGGTTGTACGTTCAAGTTCCTCACTCTTCTGCTGCTCCTGTTTCTTGGCATCATTGATTTTCTTCTCGTCGTGCTCTATTACAAGACGGTTATACTCAATTTCCTTATTAAGAAGGTCGAACTCACGGTTATTGCGGACGTTCTCCTGGTCTGCAGTATACTTTTCGATACTTCTTTTAGCCTGCTCCATCTCCTCACGGAAACCGACTACATTCTCACGAATTTTCTTGATATCGTTATTGATGTTCTCAATACGTGTACCAAGACCAACAATCTCGTCTTCAAGGTCCTTTACTTCAAGAGGAAGTTCGCCACGAAGGATTTTGATTTTGTCAATCTGGGTAAGAATTGTCTGCAATTCATAAAGTGTCTTTAGCTTCTCTTCAACTGTGTACTCAGAAGGGTCTTTCTTTGCCATTGTATTATTTTTTAGGTTAATGATTTTGTTTACATATATTGCACAGGGTTGGTATCAACTGCTGTCTTGATTACTTTAAGCCCTGGGAAGCTGCCCGATATCATATCGGTAAAGATATCCATGGTATACCGCTCGCTTTCATAGTGTCCGATAACGGCAACAGTCATCTTGCCGTCAAAATTGAACAGGTCGTGATAACGTGCCTCACCGGTTATATACACATCGGCTCCTGCAGCCATTGCAGCACTTGCGAATGAACCGCCGGCACCACCGCACAGCGCCACTTTTTTCACATTACGGCCAAGCAAAGGAGTATGACGCAAGCACCCTACAGAGAACTTTTCTTTTACAATCTTAAGGAAATCTTGTTCAATGCACTCTACAGGCAACTCACCTATGACACCAGCCCCTACACTGTTCCAACTGTTCTTGAGGGGATAAATATCATAAGCCGGTTCTTCATAGGGATGTACAGCAAGCAACGCTTTTATCACACGCCCTTTCAAATAGGAGGGCATGATTGTCTCAATCCTGACCTCATTTTCGCAGTGAAGTTCGCCCACATTGCCACAGAACGGATTGCAACCTTCCTGAGCCTTGAACGTTCCCACCCCTTCTACATTGTAACTACACGAAGCATAATTACCTATTTCACCACAGCCTGCAGCAAAAATGGCTTCACGCAGAGCATCTGCATGAGAAACCGGGACATACACTGCAAGTTTCAGCAAAGAATCTTCTTTAGGAACAAGAATGCGCACATTCTGCAATCCCAATATTTCGGCAATACGATAGTTTACTCCGCCGGGAGCATTATCAATGTTTGTGTGCGCCGAATAGATTGCAATTCCGTTGGAAAGCGCCTTTAGAATGCAACGTTCTACATAATTGCCTCCGGTAATACGCTTTAGTGGTTTGAAAATCAGCGGATGATGTGATACAATAAGGTTGCACCCTGATGCGACAGCCTCATCAATAACAGCCTCAGTCACATCAAGACACAATAAAACCCCTGCAACTTCCGCTTCTGTCAACCCAATCTGCAATCCGGCATTGTCAAAATCGTCTTGCAGCGGCAGAGGCGCGAACATTTCAAGGGCATTCGTTATATCCTTTATCTTTATCAAGATGAAATAATATTTCAACTGCGAAGATACTAATATTTTTTTATTCCGCAAAAGGATGAATGGCAAAACAACGGCTCAGTAGAAAAAAGGTGTGGGTAATATCGTACATGTACGATTGTTTTCTATCTTGAATATCTTATTCTAAGGTTAATTTTACCCTTAATCAGTTATCTTGTATTCCTCTTGTACTCGTTCTGTCATGTTCTTTTGGCGGCCAAAAGAACGAAAAGCCCCGGCACAGAGTTCACCAGTCGCATGATGCTTTGCTCATGAATTGCCGTGCAATATCATTCGGTCACATCATGCTTGCCACAAGTATCTTAACGCGCA
>JAZNDZ010000029.1:0-32158 GCA_045588345.1 Bacteroidaceae bacterium | reverse complement strand
CATGAATTGCCGTGCAATATCATTCGGTCACATCATGCTTGCCACAAGTATCTTAACGCGCATATAGCCGGGGCGCGACAACTCGCTTCTCACGCACAAGCAGCAACGCGATATTGCATCGCTCAAACAAATTCACGCCTTCCTCCGGCTATATGCACTAATACTTGCTGTGTCTCACACAGTACCGGAGGTTTTTTGGAATTACTTCTGCTATACAACCGCCAAAGGTAATTACAGTCGAAGGTTGAGAAATGCATAAGAATATAATGTCGAGCAATAGCGAGTTTGAAAACCTTTAGTTTTGTTTTATAGTTTTTATCAAACCACATCTTTTGGCTACTGAGCCAAAACAACAAATTACACACAACAGATATGTATAAAAGAGTTCTCCTCGCGCTTTTCCTAAAGAAAAATGGAGGAGAACTCTATATTACACTTTTGGAATCAGCAAATCTTGTCGTAGGCAGCCTTTATCTGTTCCAGCGCCTTAACAAGCGTTGTACGCGGACAACCGAGGTTCATGCGCATAAAACCCGAACCGCCTTCGCCGAACATTGCACCGTCATTCATTCCCACCTTGGCCTCACGGATAAAGAACTCTACAAGCCTGTCGTGCGGCAACCCGAGACCACGCGCATCAAGGAACACAAGATACGATGCCTGCGGACGTATCATGCCCATTTTGGGCATCTTTGTCTTCAAGAACTCTTCCATGAAGTCTATGTTCGCCTCAACATACTCAAGCATCTGCTCAAGCCACTCATCGCCTTCATTGTAGGCCGTAGCCACCGGACCGGTTGCAAATACGTGAGCTGTGTCAAGTTCGCTCTTGCGAAGGAACTCTTGATACTGCGTACGTATAGCCTCATTCTGTATTATGTGATATGAACTTTTAAGACCGGCTATATTGAATGTCTTGCTGGCTGCCATGAATGTAATGCAATTGTTCTTGGCATCCTCACTCACTGTTGCAAAAGGTGTGTGCTTAAAACCTTTCAGGGCCATGTCACAATGTATCTCGTCACTTATGACAAGCACATTGTTCTTCACGCAGATGTCGCACATTCTCTGCAGTTCCTCTTTTGTCCACACACGACCGCAGGGGTTGTGCGGATTACACAACAAGAAAACTTTGCAGCCCTTGATTTTCTCCTCAAAATCGGCAAAATCGACTTGCAGTTGTCCACCGACAAGTTTAAGAGGACTTGTTACCAATGTACGTTCAAGATCATGCGTAACATGATGATAAGGGTGATATACAGGCGGCTGTATCAGAACCTTGTCACCGGCCTTAGTAAAACACTGCAAGGCAAAAGATATTGCAGGTACAATACCGCCAACAAACCCAATCTCGTCGGGCTGTACGTCCCAACCGTAATGGCGAGACACCCAACTCTGAATAGCAGGTTTCCATCGGCTGCAGCAATAGGTGTAGCCGAGAACCTCGTGATTGAGGCGCTTGCGTATAGCATCAACTATAAAAGCTGGAGTCCTGAAGTCCATGTCGGCAATCCACATCGGGAGAATCTCTTCTGTACCGAACATCTCTTTCACATTGTCATACTTCAAACAGTCCGTGTGCTTGCGCGGAACAATTTCGTCAAAATCGTACTTCATCTGTATCTATTTTATTTCTATCCTATTTTCCTTTTCGTTGTAAAACACCCCGTCATCATTGATAAATGAACCTAAATCTCCATTGCTGGAAAGTTCTGCAACGGTGCCGGAAATAAGTCTGCCGTCATTCATAAGCCATATCTTATCGGAAATGCGCAAAGCTATATCCAGGTCATGAGTGGAAACTATCACTGCCTTGCCTTCGGTTGCCGCCACTTTTTTAAGCATCTGCATAAGCCCGACCTTGCTCGGATAGTCAAGATAGGCCGTAGGTTCATCAAGCATTATAATCGGGGTCTGCTGCGCAAGTGCCTTGGCTATCATACATTTCTGCTTTTCGCCATCACTCAAGGTATATATATCACGCCCGGCAAGTTCTGCTACACCCATAATCTCCATGGCCCGCTTTACCACCTGCTCATCTTGCGCATTGAGCACACCAAGATAACCTGTATAAGGCGCACGACCCAATGATACAAGTTCCCTCACACTCATATTGGCAACAGAAACAGCGCCAGTGAGCACCACTGACATTTTTTTTGCAAGTTCTTCTATTGTGAGTGAAATTATATCTTCACCATTATACCTGACACTGCCTCCAAGCGCTCGGTTATATGCTGCAAGTGTGCGCAACAGAGTGGACTTGCCGGAACCGTTCCTGCCCAAAAGCGCCACAAGTTCACCTTTAGCCAGTGTTGCATCAATACCGCTTGCAACGACTTTGGAGCGCCTTTTTGACGTATAGCCTATTGACAGTCCTACTATCTCAAGCGCGACACCACTCATTACTTATACTCCATCCACTTGTTGAGTTGTTCAAGGATTTGGTTCTTCATATCCTCGGGCATGTTAAGGATACGCGCTCTGTGGCTGCCGCCTGGCTGTATGAATACCTTTATGTTCTCCTTATTGCGGTCGCGCAACCATGTTATGCCGCTTGCTGTCCAAGGATCAACCTCGCCATATACAAGAATCATCTCAGGGTCATTCTCGGTGTAGAAGTCTGTAACAAAACGGTAGTTGCTGTCATCGAACTCAACATCGGCAAACTCCTCAGGAAGAAGCACTCGTTTCAGATAACCCTCGATTTCCTTCTCATTAACATACTTGCGGAAGGGTTCTATGTTATAACCGTAATAACCGAAATCTTTGACCGCCTGGACAAAGAAAGACTCTATGCTGTTCTGTGCAGCAAAATAGTCCGGACCACACATCTTAATAAAGTAATCGAGTATGGTCTTGTCATCGGAATCAAGAGCAGGAATGGTGCTGACAGGAGTACCCCATTGCCACATTGAGAACTGGTATTCAAGCACCAGAAGGTCATATATCGTAGATGTAGGTACACGGAATGTGAGGTCTTTGCTCAGACAGTACTCATCGAACATGGGCAACAGACGCTCCTTGCGCTCAAAGAGTTCTCTTTGAAAATCGCGTATGGCATCACGGTTAGCCTTTGTCGATACCTGTTCAAGGAAAGACTCGTGACGGCCATCCTCAACAGCACAACTCAACGGACCTACGTACGGAACTGAAACATCAAGGTCTTCGGGATAGTAGGCACGCAGGAAAATAGATGTGGAACCGCCTTTGCTGATACCGGTAGATGCCCATTTGCGGCCATAGAAAGGTTTAAAACTGGTAATTATCCTGTGATAGTCGTCCATTGAGTTCTCAATGGTAAGATAATCCCAATTGCATGGCTGTGGTGTTGATTCAAGGAAGTAACGGTGCTCTACAAAGATGATATTGGCATCCATGATTTTTGTAAGTTCTTCCATGTAGCGCGGACTATTGAAAGCATAGTCAGCACCATACCCTTCGGTTACGAGTACCACAGGACGGTCGTAACCTCTGTGCCCTAACATTACACGCTGCTCGAATGAGCCCGCAGCCGGGTTGTCTGTGTCAAGCAACTGGGTAAACTTCATCAGGTAATACTGACGGGTAGTGTCGGCCTTTTCCAACTTCTCGAAACTCTTAACAAACTCAATGCCTTTAAGCATTTTTTCAATCTCATTCTGCTGTGCAATTGCTGCAAATGCAACAAACAGGAAAGAAAGCAAAAAGGAAAATCTTTTAGTCATATACATCATTTTTATTATAATTCAACTATTTACAATAATCTATAAAATTATTGCATAATAATTTACAAAATTAAGCAAAGTTCAGTGCAATACAAAATTATTGACCGCTTTTTACTTTACGTGACATTTCAAAGATGTTGCATTCGCAGCCACATTACTCTTTTATGTCAATTCAGCAACCTTAGCAGGAGTTGCCGGCAATATATTTGCAGCAAAAAAGATGAAAAAGAAAAAAATCATTTTCAGTTCCTCGGGCGGAATTCCTGCTATGAAGTTCATCGTAGAACTCTTCGAGCAGTTCGGGCATGAGGATATAACGCAGATTGCGGCACAGATTGCGGCCGGCTGCTACAAAAGCCGCGTAACGGTAACGGCACACCTCTATGACGGAGTCTTGAAGTTGCAAGGAAATACAGCAAAAAACGTAAAGTCATTAAGCGACACAGTACTGCTTCAAGGAGACAACTTGAGCGTAGGGAATTACACATTATGTATAATATAAAACCAACATTATGTCAGCCATAAATAAAATAAGAATCGGAGAAGAGACGCACGACATTGTGCCACAGATAGGTACAGGACTTCAGTTCGGCACAGGTCTCACTAATGCGAATACCATCTATGTCAACATAGGGGAAGCCAAATGCAGCAGAACAGACATGCCGGCAACCGGAATGAGCATAACCCCAATAGGATTTGTTATCGACGGTGACAAATTTACTAATTTTCTCAAATCATTAGGTTTCAAAACCGAATAGGGTAAGAATGATAAGCATAGTAATTACCGCGTACAACGTAGAGAAATGGATTGGAAAGGCTGTGGAATCGGCATGTAGTCAAACGTACAAGGATTGTGAAATCATTGTTGTTGAGGACTGTTCCACCGACACCACCAGGGGAATCCTATCAAAAATCGAGCACCCTCAGTTGAGAACTATATACAACAGCCAAAACATAGGCGCAGGAGCCTCACGCAAACGTGGAATTGAGGCCGCGAAGGGCGATTATATCCTGTTGCTTGACGGCGATGACTGGCTGGAGAAGAATTTCATAGAAGAACTTTACAACAAGGCTGTAAAGCATGATGCAGACATTGTAAGCGGCGGAATAACAGTTGTCCACAATAACGGGCTGAAAGAAACATCTTCCTACGGTAACAGGATTGTCTCAGGCAAAGAGAAAATTACAGAATTCTGGGGCGAAAAGGTGGTGTTCATGAACAACAAACTTATAAGACGTACACTGCACGAAAAGGTACCCTACTCCACACGGCGTTTCATTGAGGATACGCCTGTAATTATCCCCATGCTCTACTATGCCGATAAAGTCGTGTACACAGACAATTGCGGATACAACTACCGCATGGAGAACAACAGCCTCACTCACCAGGCTACGCCATTCAAATACGCACTGTTCCGTGCTCTTTGCGCCGAAGACATAATCTCATTCTTTGAGATGCACGACAACTCCTATCTTAAATTGTTGCCATTTGCAGCAACATACTCGCAGTGCATATATGAGATAAGAAGATGCCGGCCCACAGCAACCATGATTGAGCCGTACAAGAATGAGTGGATTGAATTCACCACAAAATTGATAGATAGGCTTACTCATGAGTAAATAGCACAAAAAAAGGAACCCGAAGGTTCCTTTTTTGTGCTATTATAATGTCAATCAATATGCCGGAGCCAAATTGTTGCGCTCGATATCTTTGAAGTAGTTTACAGTACCGACTTTGAGTTCGGCTGTTGCTGCATCGTCGCAAACGATGATACCGCTCTGGTGCATCTGCAGAACACTGATTGTCCACATCTGTGTTACACTGCCTTCAACTGCGTGGTAAAGAGCCTGAGCCTTGTTGTGGCCGTTTACCAGGATAAGTACCTCCTTGGCATCCATTACAGTGCCTACGCCCACTGTTACAGCTGTCTTTGGCACCTTGTTGATGTCGTTGTCAAAGAAACGGGAGTTTGCAATGATTGTGTCTGTTGTCAAGGTCTTGATACGTGTGCGTGAAGCGAGTGAAGAACCCGGCTCGTTGAACGCAATGTGACCGTCGGGACCGATGCCGCCAAGGAAGAGGTCGATACCGCCGTAAGACTTGATTTTCTCCTCGTAACGTGCGCACTCGGCAATGAGGTCCTCGGCATTGCCGTTGAGGATGTTCACATTCTCTTTCTTTACGTCAACGTGGCTGAAGAAGTTGTTCCACATGAAAGAGTGATAGCTCTCGGGGTGTTCCTCGGGAAGACCTACATACTCGTCCATGTTGAATGTAACTACATTCTGGAAACTTACAATGCCTTTGTTGTAAAGATTAATCAACTCTTTGTATGTACCAAGAGGAGTACCGCCTGTAGGCAAGCCAAGAACAAAAGGTCTTTCTGCGGTAGGTTTGAAATCATTGATTTTCTTTGCCACATAAGATGCAGCCCAGCATGACAACTGCTGATAGTTAGGTTGAATAATTAAACGCATAATAGTTAGTATTAAAAAATGTATTGTCCAATTTTTTTCAATTTCTCGAACTGTGAATCCATTTTTACAAATGCCGGAACTTTTACGTTTCTGCCTGCCAAAACGGTATCTTTATTTACAGTCATTACCAATGTGCCGTCATAATCGGTAAAGAGCGATGCACTTCCCACATTTTCACCAGAGAGAAAAGCTTCTTCCGCTACCCATGGACCATTTAGCCAATGCCCCATTTCATTTGTCGTATATGAAACAGCAACAGCGCTCTTTTCTCCTTGATGTGCAGTAAACAGCATTCCGGCACTGCCTTCGTCGGTAATGAACATGAAAGGAGCATCAACTGAAACCGGCTCACCTTTATCTGCGAAAGGCAATGGGTTCTCGCCGAACATTGTATAAGCCTCACCCAACCGGCTCTGCTTATCACTGGCAAGGAGTATAATCTTTATGGCACCACTATGCACATTCGAGTCGCTGTAGATTATGAAACAATCGCCTTGCTCATCAACACAGAAAGTCGGATGACCGGCAGCATCCTCTGTGGCCAAAAGCGGTTTATCGCCACCTACAGGTACATAAGGCCCTGTTATATTGTCTGACACAAGCAATGCACATGAACGCACCAATCCATTCTCCGGAGTATCCTTTTCAAATGAAGCCAAATAATAGTAACATCCATCGTATTTGTGAATCTCGGGAGCCGTAATCGCACAATTTCCGCTGTACCAGACATCCTTTCCTGTCAACAGCACACTATAGGGACCGGTCCACTCTCTCAGATTCTCGCTTACCCACATGCTGCCTCCGTCACCAGTCATGTAATACATATTGGACTTGCGCTCATACAGCACAAAGGGGTTGGAGATTTCAAAAGTGTCTACAGCAACTGTGCGCACCGGCAGGCCGTCCTGAGTCTCCAATTTCCATTCTGCAGCCGTTGTAGCATCACCACCACTCTGCCCTTGCTTGCAGCATGCAAGAACGGACAGCATAACGGACAGATATAAAAAAGCACTCCTTTTCAACTCAACAACATATTTATTTGTAAAGATAAGCATTTTTAAATAAATCAAGCAAGTAAAAAAGCAAAGAAAAACATTAGAAGTTGTTTAAATTTATATTACAAAGTTTTTTATAGGGCAGAAAAGGAAGAAACAGACTCTTTCGAATATATAAAACGGCGAAACAAACGATGCTGTTTCAACAAGAATATTTTTTTTGAAATTCAGAAGCCGTTTCTTATATTTTCATAAATAGTGAGAACTGTTCCAAAAGTAGTTTAAAAATACTTTTTATGCACACCACATCAATGCAGATGTTTGTTTTAAGGTCAGAACCAAAACATCTTCATTATGGAAAAGAAAAGAGTTATCCTCATTTTATTGTCCCTGTTCTTTACAGCACAGGTATCCGTCATGGCACAGGAGAAGAAAATGACACGGAAGGAGAAAGAAGCCGCATGGCGTGCCGAGCGCTTGAAGAAACGCGCACAGGAAGAGCGCCAGGAAGCACATAACGATTCCATTGTATTCATGCAGGCAATCAATGCTTTGAGAAACGGCTCATGGGCATTGGAGGCCTCTAATATAACATTTGACAACGGAGTTACACGTTTTGTGACAGAGAGTACCAATTTTGTTTCGGTGAACAATGGAGAAGGGACCGTGCAGACTGCATTTGGAAACAGCAACATAAGTTCCCCCAACGGCTTGGGCGGTATAACCCTTGAGGGGCAGGTCAATGGTGAGGAACTCAAAATGGATAAAGAGGGGAACGTATATATGAATTTTGCAATCCAGGGAGCTGAGATATCGGCAACTGTCAGCGTAGTTCTCACAGCGTATACCAATCAGGCGACCGCAACCGTAAACCCGAACTTCAGCAGCAGGCAAATGACCATGAGCGGGTATATCTATCCTTACAGCACTGCAGGGATTATAGAAGGTACGTCGGGGTACTACTGACTGAATACTCCTTCTTCACTTTCATGGAGTTGGTACCATCCGGTCATGTACCGTCCGTCATTTCCTCCACCACCAGCCTTCAGGCCACGGCCACCGCGTCCGCCTATACCGTCAAGACCACCGGCATTCGGCCCGCCGGGAATGGGAAGCAACCGTCCGCCAGGATTCGGCAACAGCGGAGGCCAGACGAGGCCGCCAGGGTTCACAAGGTAAGAAAGTAAGGTCACGTGCGCGCACGTGACCTTACTTATAATAATGTAATGAAGAATTACTCCTCGGCAGGCTTCATGTTTGTATATACATTCTGCACATCGTCATCCTCTTCAAGACGCTCAACAATCTTGTCAATAGTTGCACGCTGCTCCTCGGTAACGTCCTTCAAGTCATTAGGGATACGTGTAAACTCACTGCCGGTAATCTCAAAGCCTTTCTCCTCAAGTGTTTTCTGTATTGCACCGAAAGACTTGGGGTCACCGTAGATTGTAATTTCATTGTCCTCCTCATCGTACTCATCCTCTACTCCATAATCAATGAGGTCAAGAATCAGTTCGTCCATATCAAGACCGTCTTGTTTTGTAAAAGTAAACACGCTCTTGTGTGTGAACATGAAGTCGAGGCTGCCCTGCGTACCCAGTGTGCCGCCGAACTTATTGAAGACAGCGCGCACGTTGGCAACGGTACGTGTAGTATTGTCTGTTGCGGCATCAACGAAGACTGCAATACCGAATGGACCATATCCCTCGTATGTAACCTCCTTGTAATCCTTCTGGTCTTTACCCATTGCATTCTTGATAGCGCGCTCAATATTGTCCTTTGGCATGTTCTCGCGCTTTGCATTGGCAATAATCGCTCTCAAGTGTGAGTTTGTATCTGGGTCCGGACCACCGGCCTTGACTGCAATGGCAATCTGTTTTCCAACACGGGTAAATGTGCGTGCCATGTTACCCCATCTTTTCAGTTTCGCAGCTTTACGATATTCAAAAGCTCTACCCATAGTATAAATGTATATTTAGTTTGTTATTATTTCCTTTTATCGCTGTACGGCACCAAGACGTTTCTGGAAGTTCTCCATAAGTCGGGCCATTGTCTTGTCAATAACTTTATCATTGAGAGTCTGGTTGTCATCCTGGAGAATGAAACTTACAGCATAACTCTTCTTGCCCTCTTCAAGATTCTTGCCTTCGTAAACATCGAACAAGGTAACAGCTTTCAGGAGTTTTTTCTCTGTCTCACGGGCAACCTGCTCAATCTGCGCAAATGTCACGTTCTTGTCAATGAGCAATGCAAGGTCACGCTTCACTGCCGGATACTTGCTTATCTCGCCATAGCCGATTCTGGCATTCTTCACAGCTTTCATCAGTTCAGTCCAGTTTATATCGGCATACAGTACCTCTGCATCAATATTAAAACGCTTTGTAACCTTCTTGCGCAGGATACCTAATTGTGCCACAACCTTCTTGTTATTCTGTGCCTGAACCTGTATTGCAGCCGAGAAAACATCATCGCTGAATGTTGTCACAAGGCGCATTCCCGGTTTGAAACCAAGACGGTCAAATATATGCTCTACAACAGCCTTGAGGTCATACACCGATAACGGACGGCCAGCCTCAATCCAAGATGAAGCAACATTATTGCCGGTCATCCACAGAGCAAGGTGGTTGCTCTCGCTGTAAGGACTGAGGATTTTCTCCTCGACACGCTTGTCGGCATCAAAACGGTAACAGTTACCGAATTCAAAGAAACTAAGGTCGGTAAACTTGCGGCTAACATTGCGCTGTATGCTCTCAAGGCCACCAAACAGCATTGTCTGACGCATCACATTCAAGTCATTGCTCAGCGGATTCATCAGACGTACAAGATTTTCGCTCTTAAAACTCTCGAGACCGTCATAATAGCCGGCTGCGGTGAGCGAATTGTTGAGAATCTCATTGAAACCGCAACCTACGAGTTGCTCTGATACCAGATTCTGCAACTTGTGCGATTTATCCTCTACACCCTTGGTAATGATTGATGAGTGCAGAGTATTGTCGAAATTCACATTGTTATAGCCATATATGCGCATGATATCCTCTACAACATCACAAGGACGCTGCACATCCACGCGATAAGGAGGAACAAGCAGCGAAAGCCCTTTCTCGTTCTCGCCGGCAATCTTCATCTCAAGTGAAGTTACAATGCTCTTGACCGTCTCGGGAGCAAGTTCAACACCGATAAGGCCATTAACGTAACTGTACTCAAGTTCAACCTTGAAATCCTCAACCGGTGCAGGGTATATATCCTTTATATCCATTGAGATTGTACCGCCTGCAAGTTCCTTGATGAGCATAGCGGCCTGTTTCAATGCATATATCACACAATTGGGGTCTGTGCCGCGCTCATAACGGAAAGAGGCATCGGTCTGCAATCCGTGACGGCGCGCACTCTTGCGAATCCATGTAGGGTGAAAATATGCACTTTCAAGAAACACATTCTTTGTTTCTTCCGTAGTACCGGACTCAAGGCCGCCGAATACGCCGGCAATGCACATAGGTTCTTCGGCATTGCATATCATAAGGTCACGCTCCGAGAGTTTGCGCTCCACTCCGTCAAGAGTCACAAAAGGAGTACCCTCGGGGAATGTACGCACAACAACCTTGCCGCCCTTGATTTTATCTGCATCGAAGCAGTGCATAGGCTGGCCGTATGCGTGAAGTATGAAGTTTGTAATGTCTACAATGTTGTTTATAGGGCGTATTCCTATTATCTGCAACTTGTTCTTGAGCCAATCGGGGCTCTCCTTTACGGTAACACCTTTCACTGTAACGCCGGCATAACGCATGCATGCCTCTGTATTCTGTATTTCAATGTCAATTTCCAACGAATTGTCATCAACCTTGAAACCGTCGCATGATGGACGTTGCAGGGCGCTGCAACCCTTGTTCTGCATTGTATAGGCATAAAGGTCGCGTGCAACGCCATAGTGCGAACACGCATCGGCACGGTTAGGAGTGATATCGACACCGATGAGATAATCGCTCTTTATATTGTAATACTCTTTCGCCGGTGTACCGGGAACTGCATCGGCAGGCAGCACAATGATACCGTCGTGACTGTTGCCGACACCAATTTCATCCTCGGCACAAATCATTCCGAATGACTCAGCACCGCGTATTTTGCCCTTCTTGATTGTAAAGCACTCATCTCCGCTATACAACTTTGTACCTATAGTTGCCACAACCACCTTCTGACCGGCAGCCACGTTGGGTGCACCGCACACAATCTGTACGGGGTTGCCGTCACCAAGGTTCACTGTTGTTATATGCAGATGGTCGCTGTCGGGGTGATCAATGCAGGTAAGTACCTCGCCGATAACCAATCCCTCAAGACCGCCCTTTATTGTCTGTACCTCCTCTACCCCGTCGGTCTCAAGACCAATGGATGTGAGGGCAGCAGACACCTCCTCGGGTGTCATGTCAAAATCGACATACTCTTTAAGCCAATTATAAGAAATGTTCATATAATATTGATTTTATATTCCTCAAGAAAACCAGGCCGTACAAGGCCCACAATATTTCAGTTTGCAAATTTACATTTTTTTCTTTAAAAAAAGAAGATAGCAGCGAAATATGTTATTAAAGAGGAAAATGGCAAAGTAAGCGCAAAGTAAGTAGGTACACATATACTTGACACAAAAAAGAGGCTCAGTAGAAATTCTGTGTGGGTAATATTGTACAAGTATGCTCGTTTTCTATCTGGAATATCTTATTCTGAGGTTAATTTTACCCTTAATCAGTTATCTTGTATTCCTCTTGTAGTCGTTCTATCATGTTCTTTTGGCGGCCAAAAGAACGAAAAGCCCCGGCACAGAGTTCAACAGTCGCATAATGCTTTGCTCATGAATTGCCGTGCAATATCATTCGGTCACATCATGCTTGCCACAAGTATCTTAACGCGCATATAGCCGGGGCGCGACAACTCGCTTCTCACGCACAAGCAGAGACGCGATATTGCACCGCTCAAACAAATTCACGCCTCATTCCGGCTATATGCACTAATACTTGCTGTGTCTCACACAGTGCCGGTTTCTTTTTTGGAATTACTTCTGCTATACAACCGCCAAAGGTAATTTCCTTAATATCCGTCACCGATAAAATTACAGCAAACAACCGTTCAAACAGCGGATAAGGAGAGGAATTGTTTGAGCGGTGCATATACGTGATGATGTTTTTTCGCGGACAGCGAGTTGTCCTCTCCCCGCTGTTTGAACGAAAAGTTGTTTGAGGCAAACAACAGCCGGCCGAAGAATGTTGCCTGCAACTTGTGAGCAAAAGGCTGTTGTGACTAATTTTTACGTGTGACGGGCGCTTTTGTAACTTTTCGCGCGACGAAAAGTTAAGATAGAACAATGGCAGAAAGAATATACGACAACAGGTTAAGGGTAAGTTGTATTGAAGAATACAGTCATCAACCTTAACCGGTTATCTTGTATTCCCCTTCAAGTCGTTCTATCATGTTCTTTTGGCGGCCAAAAGAACGAAAAGCAAAAACGTGTGGGTAATATTGTACTTGCTTTGCTTTCGGCGATTATTGCTTTATTCAGTCTTTTTATAGAGCAACCAGCCGCCGGTCTGTGCGGCAATACCCTCAAGGCCTGTTTCCTGGCTGTCGGTAATGGCATGGAATGTACCGCCGTTCAGGGTAATGACGGTTGCCGAAACGGTGTCGTCGAACGAAACGGCAACAAGTTTGCCGCCGTTGACGGTCAGCCCATTGGTGGTTATGGCATAGCCTCGCTTTTCGTAATTGGTGAACTCGCCTGTCGAGAGCACTGTTATATTGCCGCCATTAATGGTTACGTCACTGTTGCAGTTGATGCCTTTTGCGTATGCACCGCTGCACTCAATGGCTATGGTGCCGCCCGTTACGGTGAAGTTGCCTGCACTCTTGATTCCACCGCTGCTTGTGGGGTCGGTCGTCGTCGCATCGGCAAACAGAGTGCCTGTTGTGTGGCCTATGATTTTGCCGCCTTCAATGGTAGCCGCACCGTCGCTGTTGATGATTTTTGAACCGTTGCCGCTGACCCGGGCATGGACTATGCCGTCGGTGTGGGTGTAGTTGCCTGTTGTCTTTATGGCTGAACTCTTGTCATTGGTTGTTGCTATGTTTATGTAACCGCCCTTTATGTTTGCATCGGGAACTACTGTGGGGTCGGGTGTAGTGGCTTCGTATTCAACCTTTATGCCTTCGCTGCCTGATTTTATATCCAGTTTGCCGGCCTCAATGGTTAGAGGGCCTTCGCTCAGGTCAATGCCGTTGCTTGTGGCGTTGACGGTGATGACGGGCGAATATGCCGCGGTGCGGCCAATGATGAATTTGTCCTTTGCGCGGAAACCGTCTTTTGCTGCCTCAAGAATGTTGATGTTGCCGCCGCGCACGATTATATAGTCGTCGCTGCAGATGGCATGCCCGCCAAGGCTACTGACATTCAGGGTACCGGTACCTTTGTTGTAACCGTCGAAGATTATCTGGCCTTCGCTGAAAATGGTGCCTTTCTGGTCTTCCTCAACGCCGTCGCTGCCTGTGGCGGGTGCGCTGTATACGGCACCGTCGCAAAGTGTGTTGGTCTTGCCGTCGGCAATGGAGAAGTAAGCTGTCTTCCCGCTCTGTATGTTTATTGCGGGGCCTGTGGGGTTGGTAAGGTCAATGCCGTTGGCAATCAGTTTGAACTTCTTGGTGCTGTATATCTTCAAGGAACCGTTGCTGCACTTTCCTTTTAATATATATCCTATTTTGCTCAGAGTGGAGTTTATGACGATGTGTCCTCCATTGATGGTTGCTGTCAGGCCTGTCGGGGTCTTGCTTATTTTTGCCCCTGTTTCGCTGAATGTGATTGTCAATAGTTGTGATGTTGAGTAGTTTTCTACATAATCGTCATACTCTTCGGCCAGTTCATCTGTCGGGATAGGCTGTGTAATCTCTTTGAAACTCTCCTTGTCGGCTGTGTCAAAGGTTACTGTGGGGGTGAGGCTGTATGTAAGTTCTGTGCCTTTGTTCGATGCGGGGGCAATGTTTGTTATGCCTTCGGTACAGAAACGGCTCACAATGATGTTCCCGTTCTCCTTGGAGAGTTCAATGTCTATGAGTTTCTGCTCTTGGTCAAAGGTGATGTCGCCTGCTTGTTTGGTGTCGATTGCCTGAAAGGTGCCGTTGCTGTTGTTTACATAGAGCACTTGGGCTTGCGCCGATGCGGCAATGAGCAGGCATGCGGCAAATAATGTCTTTCTCATCGTCTTATGATTTTTGCGGTGCGGTCGTTTGTCTTTACTATGTATATGCCTTTGGGAAGGCTGGCAATGCTTATTGTCCCGTAGTCGGCCGAAAGGCGGGTGTTGAGCACTTGGCTGCCGACGATGTTATAGATTGTCACTTGGCTGCCGGCATAACTGTTCACGGCAATCCGGTCGCTTGATATATATGTTACAAGTGCGCTGTCGTCCGGTTTTACCTGTCCAATGGCTGTGTAGTCGCCGAATGATATGCGGTTGATGACGGACATGTCATTGCTGCTTGCGGTGCCGTCGTTCTGCTCAACGGTGACTGTGGTGCCGTTGAAGGTTATTTGTCTTATGTCGCTGATGTTGACGACTTCGTTGTCGCTGCCGCTTTTGTCTATGAGCATGTGCTGGGACGCAACCGGCAATGCGGCTGCGAGAACCAGCAGTATTGTAAGAATCTTCTTCATGTGTGTGTGTTATAGGTCTACTGAATAACCGATGCCTATTGCATGGCCTTTGGGCTCGTCATCGTCATTGGCATCCTGGTACAGGTAGAAAAGTGATACTGAATTGTCTTTGTTGATTTTGTAACTTGCTCCAAGGCGGTAACGCAGTTTGTCGCAACCTTTCCACTCGTCGAGGCGGGTGTACAACTCAACTGATGCAAACGGGGTTACTTTGCACTTGGGAATATCCCACTTTGCTGTCAGGCGTGAACGCAGTGTGGTGTTATCCTTGGCTTCCTTGAACTCGGGTTCTCTCTTCTTGCCCCATTTGTCGTCATCGGGGTCGAGTTCGTCGCCTAAATCATATCTGTACTTTGTTTCATCGGTTGTGGCGGAATTGGTACGGGTGTACTGTACGCGTTCGCGCAGAGATAACTCGACGCGCCCAATCTTGTAGTCGCCGCTGAGCGAAATGTGGAAACGGTGACGCTCGGTCCAGTAGGCTTCGTCTACATTGTAGTTGTAGAAGGTGTTGCCGTCAAGGTCTGTCGCTACATCGTAGTCATTTATATCTTCGTTCCAACGGAGTTTTTTTGTTTCGGGCTTGTGGCTGTAGATGAAAATGTATCCGGCACTTGCCTTGAGCCACTTGACGGGCTTGTAACTGGCTCCGGCACCTAATGAAATGCGTTCGATGTCGCCTACGCCTTCAATGGTGCGCAGTTCGGCCTCGAAGTCGAACTTCAGTTTCTTGGTTATTTTCTTCGATGCTTCGACGGTTGTCCACACGCCGAACTCGTCATCTTCCTGTGCATTTGCAACGAACAGCGGCGCAAATGCGAACAGCGCTGCCAGCAGGCAAGCACCTGCTCTTTTCTTATTCTTTAAGTTTGTATTCATCGACAGGGGTTTTTAATGTTGTATCTACTGAATTGTTTGCTGAGTTGCTTTTATAGTACATCTTTATGATTGCTGCGTCCTTTAGGAAATCGATGCTGCCTACCTCTATTTTCAATATCTTGAGGCCTGTACGCTTTTCAAGGTCGGCAATGAGTTCGGCACGCTTGTCGGGGGTTATGAGGTTTACGTTGTCATACTTTATCACTTTGTATGAATAGTGGCTTATGAGCAGTTTGCTCTCGCAAATCCATATCGAGAAGACGAAGAGCAGGTTTATGATGATTACCTCGCCTAAACTGAGTTCGCTTACCGTCAGTCCGTTGATTGCGCTCAAGGCAATGATTATGAACAGGTAGGTCATTTCCCTGATGGCTACTTGCTCGGTGCGGTAGCGTATGATGCTGAAGATTGCAAAGAGTCCAAGGGCAATGCCGGCTTTGAGCTTTACGTCGCCAAGCACGTAGATGAGCATGAAGGTGCTTATGGCAATGAGTATGTAGGTGAAGAAGAACTCGCCGCGCTTGCACTTGGGGTAGTAGAGGCAGCGCACTACAATGAGTATGGCAATGAGGTTGATGAGGAATGCCAGCAACAGTTCCTTTACATGAACAACGTCGATGAATTCGTTGCTCTTGCGCTTGTCCTTGACCGAAACGGACATCTTGTTGTCCTTGCTGTTGTTGTCATCGTCGTCGTAGTCGATGAAGATGTTTGTGGTCTCGGCCGGGGTGTTGCCCAGTTCATCGGCAACGGTCTCTGCCGTTGCAGCAATTGCCTGTTGGCTTGCGGTGAGTTCCTGCGCGTGCACGAATGTGGTCATGCAGAATAGCAGTAGGGTTGTCAGAAGTTTCATTTAATAGGGTGTTTTTTGTTTGTTTTCCATTTTGTTTATCATTATCAGTCTCTCTTTGAAGTTGTTGCGTTTGAGGCCGCTATGTGTGAGTGCGCTGCCTATGCAGTATTTGCTGAAGCCGGAACGCTTTATGCGAGCGCGGCGCAAAAGGTCGAGGGCCGGCGAGGGTACGTTGCCGTCGCGCTTGAGTTCTATTATTGCAACTCTCTTGAGTTCGTTGCGCCTGTCGCTTTTGAGGTGGTGGAACCTGAGGTTGAAGTCTATGGTAAGGCGTTCGGTCTTGCCGTAATTGACAAGTGTTATGCGGTTGAACCAGTTCTCGATAACGGGGGAAACCTCTTCAAGGGTGTACCATGCAACTTTGCAAAGGAAGGGGTCTACGTTCTCTCTCTCGGCGTGAAGGGTGCTGACACCGCCTACGGCAATGCGTTTCTTCTTGGTGCGTCCGCGGTTGTTCTTGTTCTTGACTTCGAGGAATGTGTCGTTGCTGTCGAGGTATGTGCGCACTCTAATCTTCTCTCTGACGCTGTGGCCGGCATGGTGCATGCGGTACATCTGGTAGTCGTCGGTGTCGAAATATGTCGTATGGTAGCCGGCTATGTGCTTGCCGCCTGTCTGCTGGATGTAGTATTGCCCCTGTACGGCTGTGAGGAACTCGACAAGCTGGTCGAGAGTGGCGACAAACTTGGTGTCGGTCCTGTTCATGAGCTTTATGCCCGACATCTCCTGGAGTGTTATCGGGGGTAACTGTTGCGCTCTGTCGATTATCTTGTCGGTCATTCTGTTCCGTTTCCTTTAATTGTGGGCGGGTGCCGGGTGAACCACTTTCAACATGTATTTATGTTATGGATTCTATCCACGTCATTATGCAAAAATATCTATTTTTTTTATATAACCAATGTTATTTTTGTTTATAATGGTTAAATTCGAGTTTTTGTATTATGGTTCTTGCTTTTATCGTGCGTAAACCGTTGTGCCGCTTGACTATTTTTCTTATCTTCGCTCATGGAATATGTATTGCTTTTTTTATGGATGTCAATGAACTGATTGATAGATTTTACCCCGAAGAGAATGAACTGAAGAGCATTTACATGGCGCATGCGAATGCTGTGGCTGCCTTTGCGCTTGAACTGGCGGGGAGGCATCCCGAACTGGGGATTGACAAGGATTTTGTGTACGAGGCGGCAATGCTGCACGATATTGGTATTTTTCTCACTGATGCTCCGCGCATACACTGCTTCGGAAAGGAGGAATATCTTTGTCATGGTTACCTTGGTGCCGGGCTGTTGCGCTCTTTGGGACTTGAACGTCACGCGAGGGTGTGTGAAAGGCACACGGGAACGGGGCTTACAAAAGAGGTTATTGAGGCTAATGGCTGGAATCTTCCGGCAAGGGATTTCTTGCCCGAGACTGTTGAAGAACAGTTGATTTGCTTTGCCGACAAGTTCTTCTCGAAGACTAAATTCCTGCGCGAGCCGCGTACATTCGCACAGGTGGTTGAGAGCATGCGCAAGATTTCGGATGAGTCTGCCGCTAAAGTGGAAATGTGGGCGCAGATGTTTATGTAAATATCCCTTTTGCGGTAAATGTGCGCTTAAATAGTGCTTTTTTATCTTAAAATTAGAGAATACTCCTTTTTATTTAGTATTTTTGCGGAAACTGCGAGAATAGTCTTTGCGGCACGGGCTGCATGGCTTCCCGCCGGTGTTTATGCCACTTGCTTTTGAGAGCATTTGCAGATGAATTTGAACTCGGTCAAGATATTTCCCTTTGTATTGCTGCTGGCGGTTGCTATTGTGTGCCCGTCGGCTGTGGACGCGCGTGTACTGTACTCTGCGGGGCTGTACATGGCAAATGATTCGGTGGCTGTGGATTCGGTTGCCTTGCCTGCCGATACAATCAAGGTTAAGAAGGAGCAGAAAGATGCCATTGATGCTCCGGTGTTCTATGAGAGTACCGATTCTATGGTGTGGTCACGCACGGGAAATGCATATCTTTATGGCGAGGGCAAGGTGCGCTACGACAAGATTGAACTCACTGCGAATGTCATAAAGATGAACATGGACAGCAGTGTGGTGCATGCGACAGGCAGCATAGATACTACCGGAATGGCTTTGGGATTGCCGGTATTCAAGGACGGCGATACTCCATACGAGTCGGACAGGATACGTTACAACTTCAAGAGCAAGAAGGGTTTCATAAATAATGTGTACACACAGCAGGGTGACGGCTTTATAATGGGCGGAAAGGCCAAGAAGGATTCGCTCGGAGTCTTCTACTCGCAGGACGGAAAGTACACGACTTGCGATGCTGAACATCCGCACTTCTATGTAAAACTGACACGCGCCAAGGTGCGTCCGAAAAAGGATGTAGTGTCGGGTCCGCTCTATCTTGTGGTGGAGGATGTGCCGTTGCCGTTGGCTCTGCCTTTCGGCTATTTCCCGTTCACGAGCAGTTACTCTTCGGGTATAATAATGCCTACGTTCGGTGATGAGACCGAAAGGGGCTTTTATCTGCGCGACGGTGGCTATTACTTTGCAATCAGCGACAAGATGGACCTTAAACTCACGGGCGAGATATTTACCAAGGGGTCGTGGGGCTTGGGTGCTGTATCTTCATACGCGCTGCGCTATAAATACTCGGGAAGGTTCGACTTTAGTTATATTGTCACAAAGAATGGCGAAAAGGGCTTGCCCGATTACGCTGTGGGCAAGAACTTCCGTCTGCAATGGAGCCACAGGCAGGACCCTAAAGCGCGTCCGAACAGCAATTTCTCGGCAAGTGTGAATTTTGCTACTTCGAGTTATGAGCGTTCTAACCTGAACAGCCTTTATAACCCTATCCTCAATTCGCAGAGTATGAGGACATCGAGTGTGAGTTATTCGCGTACATTCCCTTCGATTGGCCTTTCAATTTCTGCGACAATGAATATTGCGCAGAATGTTCAGGATTCAACACTGTCGCTTACCCTGCCTAACCTTAATGTGTCGTTGTCGAAGAAGTATCCGTTCAAGCGCAAGAAACGTATGGGCGATGAACGCTGGTACGAGAAGATTTCGCTGTCGTACAGCGGACAGTTGAGCAACAGTATAAGGACTAAGGAGGACAAAGTGCTGAAATCGAACCTTATAAAGGATTGGAACAATGGCGTTAAACACAATATTCCGGTCAGCGCGACATTCCAACTGTTCAACTTCATAAACATTACTCCAAGTTTCAATTATACCGAGCGCTGGTATTTTGAAAAGGTGAATCAGAAATGGGATTATGCAACCAATAAGGTGGCTCGTGATACTGTGTACGGTTTTCACCGTGTGTATAACTACAATATGTCGCTGTCGGCAAATACGACGCTGTATGGTTTCTATCAGCCGGCGGGTTTCTTGAAGAAGAGCAGGGTACAGGCTGTGCGCCATGTGTTCAAACCCTCTGTTTCGTTCTCTTATGCTCCGGACTTCGGCGATGAGCGTTACGGCTACTATGATACATACGTATATACCGATGAGAACGGGGAGGCGCGTACGGTCGAGTATTCTCCATATCAGGGTTCCTTGTACGGCATTCCGTCCAAAGGAAAGACCGGAAGTGTCTCTTTGAGTATAAGCAACAATGTGGAAATGAAATGGCGCACAAAGAACGATTCGATAAAGAAAATAAGCATTATTGATGAGTTGGGTGCTTCAATATCGTACAACCTTGCTGCAAAGACAAAGCCATGGAGTAATCTGTCGACACGTCTGCGCCTGAAGTTGACAAAGAACTATACGTTCAGCCTGAATGCAACATGGGCTACCTATGCCTACGAGTTCAATGACAAAGGACAGGTTGTTGTGGGTGACAGAACTGAATGGTCGTACGGGCGTTTCGGCCGTTTCCAGGGTATGAGCCAGAACTTTTCGTATACGTTCAATAACAAGACGTTCTCAAAGATAAAGAACTGGTTTACCGATGATGATGAAAAAGAGGAGGGGGAAAATGACGGTAAGGAAATTGGCGATTTGCATGACGATGCTCCTGAGAAAAGAAAAAACGGTTCGCTGAGAGAATCTAAATCGGGCAAATCGAGCAAGGCCGGTGTGGATGAAGATGGCTACATGCCTTTCAAGTTCCCATGGAGTTTTACTGTTTCCTATGGTATAATGATGGCTGAGGATACTCAGGCAAAGATTAATGTGAAGACTATGCGTTACCCATACAGGTTTACCCAAAACCTTAACTTCTCGGGTAATGTGGGCATATCGGACAATTGGCGCATAAATTTTACGTCGGGATACAATTTCGAACTCAAGAAACTGACAACTACTACCATGAACATATCGCGTGACTTGCATTGCTTTGAGATGTCGTGCGGTATTGTGCTGAGCCCTTATACTTCGTTCAACTTCAGTTTCCGCGCAACATCGCAGATGCTTGCTGATGCTCTCAAGTGGGACAAACGAAGCGGAAGTACAATGAATGTGGAGTGGTATTAAATGATTATATGGTAAAAAGACAAGGGCTGCAATTGCAGCCCTTGTCTTTTTACCATATAATCTCGCTCTTGCCATGCCGGGCAAGGTACTTGTTTGCTGTGCTGAAGTGCCGGTTGCCGAAGAATCCCTGATAGGCCGAAAGTGGCGAGGGGTGTGGCGAGGTGAGGACAAGGTGTCTGTTGCGGTCAATGAACGCGCCTTTCTTTTGGGCATAACTGCCCCAGAGTATGAATACCAGGTTCTCTTTGCGCTCGGCGAGTACGCGGATAACTGCATCGGTGAATTCCTCCCAGCCGCGTTTCTGGTGTGAACCGGCTTGTGAGGCACGCACTGTGAGGGTGGCGTTGAGCAGCAGAACGCCCTGGTCACTCCAGCGTGTCAGGTCGCCGTCCTGTGGAATGGGGGTGCCCAAGTCGTTTTCAATCTCCTTGAAAATGTTGAGCAGTGAGGGCGGGAAGGGCACTCCTTTGTTCACCGAAAAGCAGAGACCGTTGGCCTGGCCTGCGCCGTGGTAGGGGTCCTGTCCTATGATGACTACTTTCACGTTGTTGAACGGGCAGTGGTCGAATGCATTGAAAATGAGCCTTGCCGGCGGGTATATGGGTGTTGTGCCTGCATACTCTTCCCTTACGAATGATGTGAGGCGGTTGAAGTACTCTTTCTCAAATTCTGCCTCAAGGACATCTTTCCAACTTGGGTCAATCCTTACATTCATGGCTTTATATAAGAGGTATGTTCATTTTGCGGCACTCATCGCGCATACTCTCGGGCCAGATGCTTGACTGTATCTCGCCAATATGCGCTTTCTTGAGAAGCAGCATGCAAAGGCGTGACTGGCCTATACCGCCACCTATGCATAACGGCAGTTCGCCTGCCAGCAGACGGCGGTGGAAATAGAGTTCCTTGCGCTCTTCCTTTCCTGAATCCTTCAACTGGCGGTTGAGTGCTTCCCTGTCTACACGTATTCCCATTGAGGATAGTTCGACTGCCTTGCCCAAAAGTTCACTCCAAATGAGAAGGTCACCGTTAAGGCCTTTGTAACCGTCTTCGTTAGGGGTGCTGTAGTCGTCGTAGTCGGGGGCGCGGTTGTCGTGCGGAATGCCGTCGCCAAGTTTTTCGCCAATGCCGATGATGAATACTGCGCCGTTCTCTTTTGTGAATCGCTCTTCGCGTTCCTTGCCTGTGAGGCCGGGGTATTTCAGACGCAGTTCTTCACTGTGAATGAAAGTGACTACCTGAGGCAGAGAGGGCTTCAACTGAGGATAGTTCTCGCTCAAGGTGAACTCGGTATGCAGTATGGCCGAATATATTTCATTTACAATTTTCTTTAGGAAATCGACGGTGCGCTCCTTTTGCGAGATTACACGCTCCCAGTCCCACTGGTCCACGTAAAGCGAATGCAGGTTGTCGAGTTCCTCGTGTGCACGTATGGCGTTCATGTCGGTGTATATTCCGTAGCCGTGCGATATGTTGTACTCGGCTAAGGTTACTCTTTTCCATTTTGCGAGTGAATGGACAACCTCGGCTACGGCTCCGTTCATGTCTTGAATGGGGAAACTGACCGCATTCTCGTAACCGTTGAGGTCGTCGTTGAGGCCTGTTCCTTGAAGCACGAATAGCGGTGCGGTTACGCGGCGCAAACGTAATGATGATGAGAGGTTGAGTTGGAATACTTCTTTTATCTGCTTTATTGCAAGTTCTGTCTGCTTCAGGTCAAGCAGCGGGCTGTATTCCGATGTCAGTTCGTATAATTTCATCTGTTTTTTGACATTTTGTCGTTTATAATTTTGTTGTATTTGCAAAAAACGGGCGGTTTGTGTTGCTTGCTTTGCAAAATTCATGCAAATGTATGATAATAAAATACAATATGCAAATAAAAGGGTGCGCAATGTGTGAAAATGTGGTTCCATTAATAGGCATGCGGCTCTGTTGCCATAAACATTTTGTTATTACGCATGCTCGTATGTCGACATTTTTTTATATCTTCGCGACTGTAATAGATGTACGGTCCCGTAGCTTAGCTGAATAGAGCGTCAGATTCCGGTTCTGAAGGTCGTGGGTTTGAATCCCACCGGGATCACAATCTTACCCTATCGGGGGCAAGTCTATGTTTCCTATGAAAAAGATTCTTTATTATGTGGCGCTTGTTTTCTTGTTCGTCCTGAACAAGTTGCCCATGTGCGTGTTGCATTTTCTTTCGACATTGCTGTTTTATCCGATGTATTACATTGCGCGCTACCGCCGAAAGGTTGTACGCGATAATCTGGTAAAGTCTTTTCCTGAAAAAGACCTCAAAGAGATTGTGCGCATTGAGAAGAAATTCTACAGGAATCTTTGTGACTATTTTGTAGAGATGGTAAAACTCTATGGAATGGACAGGAGCGAGATTTCGCGCCGCATGAAGTTCGTGGGGCTTGAGAAGTTCAACGATGCGCTTGACAAAGGACACTCATGCGTGCTTTACATGGGGCATTTCTTCAATTGGGAATTCGTTACGTCAATCTCACTGCACATAAACAGGGATGATGCTGTGGTTGGCGAGATATATCATCCGCTTGAAAACAAGTATTTTGATGCTTTGGTAAAGAAGATGCGTAACCAATATGGTGCTGAGGCAATTACCATGGCGAATACCTTGCGCAGGATAATGCAGATTACTAAAGAGGAAAAGAAATATGTCATCGGGTTTATTGCCGACCAGGTGCCGACGTGGCAGTCTATAAGTCATTGGCTGGATTTCTTCCATCGCGATACACCTGTGTTTACAGGAACTGAGAAGATAGCGGCGCGTACTCACGCTTCGCTTTTCTATGCGCGCATGGTACGCGAAAAACGCGGTTATTATACAATGTATATTGAAGATATTGCCGAGGATGCATCGCTGTTGCCGGAATTTGAGGCTACGAATGCATATTACAGAATGCTTGCCGACAATATACGTGAGACACCCGATTTGTGGCTATGGACGCATAATCGCTGGAAACGCACGCGCGAAGGGTTTGCAAAGCGAGAAGCCAAAAGGGCAGAGAGACGCAAAAGATTGATTGAGAATGAAAAATAATTTAGGAATTGTTCAAATCTCAAAAAAAACTTGCAGAAGATGAAAGGTGTGATATTGCGTTACGTTTGCCTTGAAAATCTTCATTTACGTTCAATAAACAGCGGTTTTTATCTGTTTTGATTGACATCAGGTTTTGGGGGATACCTACTGTTTGTCTTCGGTAAGTCTTATCTCGCCTTCCATTATGGTCAGCGTTTCTCTTGTGTGTATGTATTCTTTGTGCGCAAGCGAATTCTTTGCATTGAAATGATTGCTCTTTATGTCGAAAATTCCGCACATCAGTTCATACAGCAGGTCATTGGTCCAGTATTTGTTGCTGTTGCTTCTCAAGGCTTCGGCTCTTGCGCTGTGCTTGCGGATGTATTCGTCGCTCATCCACAGCATCATTGGAATGCGGGAATTCACAAAATCGCGCGGAACACGCCGTCTTGAGTTTGTGGGGGTGCATCCGTGGTCCGACATGTAGAGCATTGCCTGCATGTTGAGATGCTTACGCCCGTATTCGTGGAACTGACGTATGATGTCATCGGTGTAGTGAAGTGAATTCTTGTATTCGGTTACGTTGTCGCTTTCGCCGGCCTTGCCCCACATGCGTGCTTCATGAGGGTAGCGGTTTATGAAGTTGAAGTGGTTGCCTTTGAGGTGAAGCACTACAAAATTGTTCTTTTGCGGGTCAATCTCGCCAAGATAGTCAAGCAGCATGCTGTCGTATGGCGTTTTCTTGATATGCTTTTCCTGTAATGTCCATTTGGCTACGTCTGATGTGTTTGCGACAAGGGTTACCGGGGTGTCAACGTCGCCTACGTAGCCTTGGTTGCTGTACCAATGTATGCGCATGCCTGCTTTGCGTGCAATGTCCACTATTGAGCATGAGGTGAAGAACTCTCCACCGTCGTATTGGTTGAACTCGGTCAAGGACTTTTCAAGAACCTGTACCGTGCGTACATGGCAACTGTATGTGTTGGGGAATGCAATGCAATGCTCTTTGTCGTCGAGCATGCTGCGCATCCAAGGGGTAGTGTCTTCTTCTACGTTGCTGAACGCGCTCATGTAGTCGCGTGTGGCCGATTCGCCAAGCACGAGCATAATGGTCGATGGCTTGTCAAAAGGCTGAGAAACAGGTTCTACATCAAGGCTCTTGATGCGTTCCTGTGCCAAGGTCTTGTATCTCTTGTTCTGGGCTGTGTACTCTTTGACTGCACGGTAGAGAACGGCAATTCCTGTTCTGGAGAAAAGACCGCGCGGTTTCCATATATATAAGG
Source organism: Bacteroidaceae bacterium (assembly GCA_045588345.1). Classification (GTDB taxonomy): domain Bacteria; phylum Bacteroidota; class Bacteroidia; order Bacteroidales; family Bacteroidaceae; genus HGM04593. The sequence continues at coordinate 6,767 of JAZNDZ010000029.1, read as the reverse complement.
TAATGAATATGGTTGCGGCTGCGGCAATTGCACTCTGCCACCATGCGGCATTGCCCTTGATGAATGCGGTACATGTATTTGCCCACACAAACGGGACTGCTGAAAGTATTAACATGAGCAGTGCTATACGTACTTTCCAGGAATGAAGGAACTCTATGATTTCGTTTTTGTGTGTTTGCTGAAGAGTCTTCATGTCGTTGATGTCAACGCTGTCGCCTGATATGACAAAATATCCCCACAATGCAAGAGGAATCAGAAGCAATGGGGCTTCGCATGCAGTAACGATGTATTGTGCACCGGGGAGAAGTGCAAGAATTCCTGTCAGCCAACCGTAGAGGTATATGCCGAAGGCCGGGTCTATCTGGTTGTCGTATTCTGTGGATGACTTGCGCTTTGTCACATGGTGCAGGAACAGGTATGTTACTATCCACAGCAGCGATGTGGCGGTTGCAATGATTACGGCGGGCTGCTGCAAGTCCAGATTTGTAATTGCTGCAGGAGCGATTGCTATGAGCGATGCTATGAGGTAGCGGCGTAACTGTTGCCAGACACAGTTACGTGGTAATCCCTTGTTGCAGGTTACGTATGTTACGAAACTTATACCCCAAAGGGATAAGGCTGTTATTGCGTATTGCATGGCTGCGTGTGTGGAATATGAACGAGTGAGTGACTCGCGTAACGGGTGCACTCACTCCTGTTCTGTAGAATATCAATATGCTCTTGCGAAGAGTACGCGGCGTGCCGATGGCTTGCCTGTTACCATGCAGGTGCCAGGGGTCTCGTCCCAACCCAAAGGAATACAACGTATTGTTGCTTTTGTGTCGTTCTTTATCTGCTCCTCTGTCTCTGGCGTGCCGTCCCAGTGTGCGAGGATAAAGCCGCCCTTCTCAATCTCGGTCTTGAACTCTTCGTAGGTGTCTACGCTGCGTGTGCATGCCTCGCGCATTGCAAGTGCCTTGGCATGGAGGTTGTTCTGGATGTCGTCGAGCAGTTGTTTTACATACTCAACGATGCCATCAATTTCGCGTGTCTCCTTTGTGAGGGTATCGCGACGCATAACCTCGATTGTGCCGTTCTCAATGTCGCGCGCACCAAGAACAAGGCGTACAGGAACACCCTTGAGTTCGTACTCGGCGAACTTGAAGCCGGGACGCTTGTTGTCGGCATCGTCGAATTTTACTGTGATGCCTAACTTCTTGAGTTCGGCAATCATCGGGTCGACCTTGCTTCTGATGACACTCATCTGCTCTTCGTTCTTGCATATAGGTATGATGACTACCTGTATTGGTGCAAGTGCGGGCGGCAATACAAGGCCGTTGTCATCGGAGTGTGTCATGATAAGAGCACCCATAAGACGTGTCGATACACCCCATGAGGTTGCCCAAACGTATTCAAGGTTATTGTTCTTGTCGACAAACTGCACGTTGAATGCCTTTGCGAAGTTTTGTCCCAGGAAGTGTGATGTACCGCATTGCAGGGCTTTACCGTCCTGCATCATGCCCTCAATGGTATATGTGTCGAGTGCGCCGGCAAAACGTTCGTTGGCGCTCTTTACGCCCATTACGACGGGCAGAGCCATGTAGTTGTTGGCAAAGTCATTGTATACGTGGAGCATTGTGCGTGCTTCCTCTTCGGCCTCCTCGCGTGTTGCATGCGCGGTGTGGCCTTCTTGCCAAAGGAATTCGGCGGTGCGCAGGAATAGACGTGTGCGCATCTCCCAGCGCATAACGTTTGCCCACTGGTTTATTTTGATTGGGAGGTCGCGGTACGATTGTATCCAATTCTTGTACGAACTCCAGATGATTGTCTCCGATGTGGGGCGTATAATCATCTCTTCCTCAAGTTTTGCTGCCGGGTCTACTACAACACCGCTACCGTCTTCGGCATTCTTCAGGCGGTAGTGGGTTACCACAGCGCACTCCTTGGCGAATCCTTCAACATGCTCTGCCTCGCGGCTGAGGAATGATTTTGGAATGAGCAAAGGAAAATATGCATTTACATGTCCTGTCTCCTTGAACATGTCGTCAAGCACTCTTTGCATCTTTTCCCAAATTGCATAACCGTATGGTTTGATTACCATACATCCTCTCACCGGCGACTGCTCTGCAAGGTCGGCTTTGAGAACGAGGTCGTTGTACCACTGTGAATAGCTCTCGCTTCGTTTTGTAAGTTCTTTTAACTCTGCCATATTTTTATTGTTGTTTCTTAATATATGTGTTCCGGCGTGTGCCGGTGAAAAGCCTGCATGCCGGAAATGTTTGGGACTTATATGTTCCGTCGCGGATGCAGCGCCTTTGATGCTAACTGCAAAAATACAAAAATATATTCATATAATTATTCTTATTTTGGAATTTGACTCGTTGTTCTTGGTATTTTTCTTTGCTGTTGAATAATTTGTGCCGGTTAATGTCTCTGTTCTATTAAATTATTCTTAACTTTGTACAGTTTTCGGATGTATTAATAAACAAAAAAGTTTTATCTATGAGAAGAAATTTTGTAAAATCACTTGGTGTGATGCTTAGTGCTGCAATATTGGTTTCAAGCTGTGCTACATGGAGCAATACTGCTAAGGGCGGAACCATCGGAGCAGCCAGTGGTGCGGCTTTAGGTGCTTTGATAGGCAAATTGGCCGGTAATGCAGGTATTGGTGCTGCTATAGGCACTGCTGTGGGAACCGGGGCCGGTCTTATTATCGGCAAGAGAATGGACAAGGCTGCTGCGGCTGCTGCGGAGATTGAGAATGCAAAGGTTGAGACTGTTACTGATGCAAATAATTTGACAGCCGTAAAGGTAACATTCAACTCAGGTCTGATGTTCGATACCAATATGTATGACCTTAAGTTCAATGCGAAATCAGATTTGGATGAGTTTTCCAAGGTGCTAATGGAATTCAGCGATGCGGATGTGGCAATCTTCGGCCACACTGATTCTACCGGTTCGGACAAAATCAATGACCCGCTTTCTGTGAACCGTGCGAATGCTGTTGCAAACTATCTCCTTTCTAAGGGTGTTGCACCGGTGCAGATAAAGAGTGTCGTGGGCAAAGGCTCAAAAGAACCGGTTGCTGATAACGGTACAGTGGACGGACGTGCTGAGAACCGCCGTGTAGAGGTTTATCTCTATGCAAGCGAGGCGATGATTAACGCAGCGAACAATGGTGCACTTGAATAATAGATGATGCTCCAACAAAAAAGGCCAAACTCGTGAGTTTGGCCTTTTTTGTTGGATTGGGTTTTCCGGTCTCTATTTTTTTCTTATGTTACCGAATGTCTTTATGCTGGTGTATTTTCTCCAAAGGTTGAGCGAACGTTTCTTAGGTACGCCGTGTCGGTTAATGTAGTCACGGGCCCCTTCGAGCATGCGCTTGGCAACACAGCCGTCATTGTAGGGGTCGTAGTTCTCAATAATCCATTTGCGCAAACTTATGTATTTGCTGTTGTTTTGAACCTCATCGTACGCATCGCACAGTTGATTGACATCGTCAATGTCCTTCCAGTATTTTTTTTCGGCCGATGCTTTGTATGTTATCACAGGCTTGTCCTTCAAGAGGAATTCGTATATTGTAGATGATGTGTCGCTTATCATGACATCGGCCATCAACTGATATTTCGCAACAGAAAAATCATCGCTCCAAATTATGTGCTCGTGTTCTTTTGCCAGTTCCTTGTATTCGTTGACCCATTCTTCTTTGGTCAGTGGGTGCAGTTTGATTATGATTACAGTGCTGCGTTTGCGTGTAAGTTCCACTAAGGCTTCTTTCATTACTGGCAATGAAGTGAGTGATGGAGAGAAGGTGGGAGCATAAAGAACCAGTTTTTCCTTGCCGTGTTTCTTGAGAATCTCCTCTTTTTCCTTGTCAAAATCGTGGAAGTGCTTTTTCACCCAGTCCTGGCGGGGCCATCCTGTCTCAAGAACCTCAAAATCGCCATGCTTGGATGCGAGTCTCTTGAATCCGGAAGTGAAGTGGGGGCCTTGTGTGAAATATGTGTCAAAATAGTGCCTTATTATCCAGTGTCCCTTTTTCTCTCCTGCGTATCCGTGGAATACCTGTATCTTGACTCCCGGCAGGTAGTAGGGGACAATGTTACCGGGGCAGAATATGGCCTCGGGTGAAAAATCGTATGCCTCTTGTATGCTATTGGTCCATTGGGCTTTGCCGCTGAAAGGGAATTCCTTGATTTTTTTGGGGTGTATGTACCAAAGGACACTGTTGCCGCCTTCTTTGTCTGCCTCTTCCTGAATCGGTTGAAGAATATCGAAGGCATATTTGTTCTCGCAGAAAAGTAGTATGCGCATTTTGCTGTATTTTTAGGTTCTGTATGTTTGTCAGTTCTATTGTTCTCCTTGCTGTTGCAGCCGTAATACTCTTATTCCAATCTGTCTTTTCTTTTTCTGTTGGTAAACGTAGAGCGTTGCGGGGTCAATGATAACCTCTCCTTTGCTGCTTGAGGCATGTACGAGGTGAAGGTTTTCACCAATCCACAGGGCAAATCCGACATGTGAAACATCGAGCCCTTCAATGGTTGTCACCAGGGCAACTATATCGCCATTCTCAATTTTTAAGGTCTTGTGCCCCATGCTAAGCATCTGCTTTGGAATGTATGGTACTGTTATATCCCTGAATGGTTTCTCCAGTTCTGCAATCTTTGTCTGCATGGCTGTGTCTTCTTTCAGCATTGCATAGCTGCCGGGGTGGCTGCTCATGAAATTGAGGTTGAGGTGTTGCTGCTTGTGTTCCGTTTTTGTGGTTACTTCTTCTATTATGCCGCGGGATGCGTTGTCGGCAATCCACCAACTTGTATAATGCAGGCGGCTGTCGTATCCGTTGCGTTTCCCGTTGCGGTAACGTATCTTTTCAAGGTTGCTGCATGTTGCGGCGAATGTGGGCTCGTGTCTCGCTATGCTCATGGCTATGGCTGTAACAAGTTCCACGAATGTCGAACAATCAAGGCTGTCGCAACTGATAAAAAGCGGTTCGTCTTTCCCCTTGTCGAGCGTGTTGGGTATGTATCTTTTGCCAATGAACTCTTTTGCTATAGCCATTATTAGTTCTCCCTGTGAATCGTATGTAGTGGCGGAGTGTTCCTTGAGTATTCTTTCAATTGTTGTACTGTCGCTCTGGCCATACAATATATTCTGTGCTGTTGCATGTAACGGCAATAGTAACAGAAGGGTTGTAATGATGCTTTTTGTCATTGCGTTTGGCTTAAATTATGTAAATGTACTGAATAATTCTTTATTAATGATTATCTTCGCATAAAATAATGTCAATTTGGCCAGATTTATATATATAATGTTGCTTGCTTTGCTGCCTTTTGCCGGTAGCGCGCAGTTTGCATACACGAATACTCCGCGTGTGCGTTCGCCGCGTATGGAACTCAACGGCGAGTGGGATGCCTTGCCGGTGATGTTGCTTGGCGGCGATGATGTCATGCATTTCTCTTTTGATGAAATGTCGCACACGTATCACCGTTTTACTTACCGTATATCTCACTGCAATTCGGATTGGACACAATCGGATATGCATGAAATTGACTATCTCGAAGGCTTTAACGATGTCCCTGTTGAGGAATGGGAGAATTCTGTAAATACTACGCGGCTGTACACACACTACAGTTTCTCGTTGCCTAATGACAATGTAAGGCTGCTCCTGTCGGGCAACTACAAGGTAGAACTTTTTGATGATGAAGAGGATTCTGAGACTCCTGTGGCGGTGTTCGGGTTTTCGGTAGTGGAACCTAAGGTACAAATCGCAGCCTCTGTCAGCGGAGACACTGATGTGTCGCTGAATGACAACCAGCAACAACTTTCGTTTGTAGTTGACTATTCGTCGTTCAATATTGCTTCTCCGTCAAGTGACATAAAGCCTGTCGTCTATCAGAACCGCAGATTAGACAATGTTGTGCTTGGTGTTAAACCTACTTATATCAGCGGAAACAGGTTGGAATATGTACACAATGACAGGCTTATATTCAATGCCGGGAATGAATACCGCCGCTTTGAGTTGACAGACCCTGATTACCCCGGAGTGAATGTAGAGGAGATTGTTCTGTATGGCGATGAGTATCATGCGTTGCTTTACATGGACAAGTGCCGTTCGACCCATTCGCGTTATATTGATGAGAACGGCCGCTATTATGTGAACACTCTTGAGGGGAATGGCTCGCCCATTGAGGCCGATTATGTATATGTCCATTTTGCCCTTGAAGCACCATATCGTTCGGGCGGTGATTATTATCTGCTTGGTGATATGTGTGGAAACATGCTTTCGCCGGACAGCAAACTCGATTATGATTCCGAGGCAGGCTACTACCACACAACCCAACTTCTGAAGTTGGGATTGTATAATTATATGTATGTGTGGTTACCGGATGGTGCCCGTCTTGCGCAGGCCTCTTTGGCGGAGGGGGATTTGTACGATACAGAGAATGAGTACCTCATATATGTATATTGCCGTGGGTTCGGCGAGAGGTATGACAGGCTGATTGGTGTATGCCGAATCAATTATGAACTTGAACGCAATTGAATGTTTTCTTGGCTCAGTAGAAATTCAGTGTGGGTAATATTGTACATGTACGATTATTTTCTATCTGGAATATCTTATTCCAAGGTTAATTTTACCCTTAATCAGTTATCTTGTATTCCTCTTGCAGTCGTTCTATCATGTTCTTTTGGCGGCCAAAAGAACGAAAAGCCCCGGCACAGAGTTCACCAGTCGCATGATGCTTTGCTCATGAATTGCCGTGCAATATCATTCGGTCACATCA
>JAZNDZ010000028.1:0-35841 GCA_045588345.1 Bacteroidaceae bacterium | reverse complement strand
ACCGAATGATATTGCACGGCAATTCATGAGCAAAGCATCATGCGACTGGTGAACTCTGTGCCGGGGCTTTTCGTTCTTTTGGCCGCCAAAAGAACATGACAGAACGACTGCAAGAGGAATACAAGATAACTGATTAAGGGTAAAATTAACCTTGGAATAAGATATTCAAGATAGAAAATAATCGTACATGTACAATATTACCCACACTGAATTTCTACTGAACCAAAAGAATGGCTATCGAACTGCTTGAATACAAGATAGGAACAGGAGCAAGAGCCTTCTCTACCATGCGTGGAGAAGGCTCCGGCAATTATGACGGTTTCAACATCACCCACTACTGCGGCGATGCACCCGAACATGTGGCACAATGCCGCGAACAATTGTGCATAATGCTTGGCATACCCAGCCGCAACCTCATACTGCCGCGTCAGACGCATGGCAGCGAAGTGCTTTGCATTGACAAAGCCTTCATGCAACTGCCTGCACCGGAACAAGAACAGTTGCTTCATGGCATTGATGCCATTGTGACAGCCCTGCCACAAGTGTGTATAGGGGTATCCACAGCCGACTGCATACCAATTCTTCTACACGACACACGCAGGGGTGTCGTTGCGGCAATACACGCCGGCTGGAGAGGCACAGTTGCCCACATTGCAGAAAAATGCATCGGGCGCATGATTACACAATACGGCTGCTTGCCTGCCGACATAAAGGCCGTAATAGCACCCGGAATATCCATTGAAGCATTTGAAGTGGGCGACGAGGTCTACGTTGAATTTGAGAAGGCCTCGTTCGACATGCAGCGCATAGCACGCCGCTACCCCACTGCCGACAACGGCCACAAATGGCATATTGACCTTTGGGAGGCTAACCGCATGCTGCTTGTTGCATGCGGGGTAAAAGATGAGAATATCGCTATTGCAGGGGTGTGTACATTCGGCAGGCATAGTGAGTTCTTCTCAGCCCGCCGCTTGGGAATAAACTCCGGCAGGATATTCAACGGAATAATAAGAAACTGAAAGCGGAAAGCAAAAAAACTTTCAACTTTAACCCCACTGCGTGGGCTTGAACCTTGACTGCACTCGCTGTAAAAGCTCAAGTAAACTTGGCTCTCGCATTTTTCCAAAGCAAATATAGGGTGTTTTTACATTTTTCCAAAGCAAAATATGCCACAAAATCGCATTTTTCCAAAATCCGCATTAAAAAGTCCGTTGATTACAGGATCTCTTGCACTGCCACTACAGCACACAAACCGCGAACTTGTCATTTTGAGCAAAGCGAAAAATCTCAATCTACTTTCCACTTTCAACTTTAACCCCACTGCGTGGGCTTGAACCTTGGCTGCACTCGCTGTAAAAGCTCAAGTAAACTTGGCTTTCGTTCGCTTGCACAAGCTTTAACCCCACTGCGTGGGCTTGAACCTTGGCTGCACTCGCTGTAAAAGCTCAAGTAAACTTGGCTTTCGTTCGCTTGCACAAGCTTTCAACTTTCAACTTCCAACTTCTTCCCCGTAGTTTTCTACAATTCTGTCAAGAATAGACATCAGGTCTTCTACCTTTTCGGCGCGGAGCATAGCTATGCGCAAGGGGCGGAAATCGGCAAGGCCTTTCAGCAAAGGCGTTGCTGCCAGATGGCGGCGTACATGCAATATGCCGGGGCGTTCACCCAACCAATCGACACTGTCACGCACCTGCTCGCGCAGTATATCCATGCATTGGGTAAAGGTAAACGGCACGGCCGGCTCGCCATGCTCAAGATAGTGCTTCACGTCGCGGAAAATCCATGGCTGCCCGAAACTTGCACGGCCAATCATCACTGCATCGACACCATACCTGTCAAAACACTCCTTCGCACGCTCGGGACTCTTCACATCACCGTTTCCTATAATAGGTATACGCATGCGAGGGTTCTCCTTTATCTTGCCTATGAGTGTCCAGTCGGCATCGCCTGTGTACATCTGCGCACGAGTGCGGCCATGCACAGTGAGTGCAGCAATACCGCAATCCTGAAGTCTTTCGGCAAGGTCCACAATGCATTTGCTGTTCTCGTCCCAGCCCAAGCGGGTCTTCACGGTGACAGGAACATCAACAGCATCGACAACAGCCTTTGTAATTTCAAGCAACTTGGGAATGTTCTGCAACATTCCGGCACCGCAGCCCTTGCGGGCCACTTTTTTTACAGGACAGCCGAAATTAATATCAAGGATATCGGGGTGCACAGACTCGACTCTCTTGGCAGCCTCGACCATGGGTTCTACCTCATTGCCATATATTTGGATAGCCACCGGGCGCTCCTGGTCGTGTATATTGAGTTTGCGCACTGTGCTGTTGATGTCACGTATGAGCGCATCGCTTGAGACAAACTCGGTATATACCATATCGGCACCGAACCGCTTGCACAAAAGACGGAAGGCTTCATCGGTAACATCCTCCATAGGGGCAAGGAAAACGGGATATTTCCCGAACTCAATATCGGCTATCTTCATTATCTAATAATATGCTTTGAATTTGTTATTTCCTTGCAAAGATATATCTTTGTAGACAAATTACAAACAGTATATACTTTTACATAGACAAGTATTTATGTCATACTGAGCAACGCGAAGTATCTCGCAAATACAGATTCTTCACATCCGTTCAGAATGACAAATACACGATTCCGATATTTCCAACTGCATCAACTATGAAATACAAAAGAAGTGATTTTGAAATAATGGCACCTGTGGGGTCGCGCGAGAGCCTTGCAGCCGCAATACAGGCCGGAGCAAACTCGATATACTTTGGCATTGAACACCTTAACATGCGCGCACACTCAGCAAGCGCATTTTCAATAACCGACCTGCGCGAGATTGCCGAGATATGCGACAAGCATGGCATCAAGAGTTACCTGACGGTGAACACCATAATATACGAGGATGATATTGTGATGATGCACAAGATTGTGGACGCTGCAAAGAGAAGTGGTATTTCGGCAGTCATTGCTGCCGACATGGCTGTAATACAATACTGCAACAGCGTGGGCATGGAGGTGCACCTTTCCACACAGTTGAACATAAGCAACAGCGAGGCGCTGAAATTCTACGCTCAGTTTGCCGACGTTGTGGTGCTTGCACGCGAGCTCAACATGGACCAGGTGGCTGCAATACACAAGGTTATTGTCGATGAAAACATCTGCGGCCCCAAGGGCGAACTGATACGCATTGAGATGTTCTGCCACGGTGCGCTGTGCATGGCAATTTCGGGCAAGTGCTACCTGTCGCTGCACCAACTGGGACGCAGTGCCAACCGCGGGGAGTGCATGCAGGTGTGCCGCAGAGGATATATTGTAAAGGACCGCGAGAGCGATATTGAACTTGAGGTTGACAACAAATACATAATGTCGCCCAAAGACCTGAAGACAATACGTTTCATGGACCGCATGATTGAGAGCGGTGTACGTGTATTCAAGATTGAAGGACGCGCACGCGGCCCTGAATATGTAAGCACCGTTGCCGGCTGCTATAACGAGGCGCTTGAGGCATACCTTGCAGGCGAATTCACCGAAGAAAAGAAAGATGCCTGGGACGAACGCCTGAAAACAGTTTTCAACCGCGGATTCTGGGACGGCTACTACCAAGGGCAGAAACTTGGCGAGTGGAGCAACATATACGGTTCACAGGCCACAGAGCGCAAGGTCTACATCGGCAAGGCGATAAAATACTTTTCGAACCTTGGCGTTGGAGAGTTCCACATTGAAGCCGGAGAGGTGAAGGCAGGGGACAAGATTCTGATTACAGGCCCCACCACCGGCGCTGTGTATATTGAACTTGACGACCCGCGCGTGAACATGGAAAGCGTGGAGACGGTGCGCAAGGGCGACAGGGTTTCATTCAAGGTACCGGGCAAGGTGCGCCCCAGCGACAAGCTCTACCGCATTGACAGCACGGGGAACTGACAGAGTAATCCGGTTCGGTAGAAATTCAGGTGTGGGTAATATTTTACTTGTACGATTATTTTCTATCTGGAATATCTTATTCTGAGGTTAATTTTACCCTTAACCAGTTATCTTGTATTCCTCTTGCAGTCGTTCTGTCATGTTCTTTTGGCGGCCAAAAGAACGAAAAGGTGAGCTTACTCAAAAGAAAAACCGGCACCGGAAGTTTACAAGCGAACTGTCCCGCCTTCGCAAAGAGGACGGGACAGTTCTAATGAATTGTTTGTGCGATGAATTATAGAGGCGCTTTTGCCTTGAAGGCAAGAGCATAAAGTTTCATCTGTTTTATCATTGCAAGCAGGCCATTGCTGCGGGTGGGCGAGAGGTGTTCTTTAAGGCCTATTGCCTCTACAAAATAGGGGTCGGCAGAAAGAATCTCATCGGGAGTGTGGCCCGAATATACTTTAATGAGCAAGGCTACAAGGCCTTTTACAATAAGCGCATCGCCCTCGGCACGGAAAAGCACACAGCCATTCTCGTAACGGGCATCAAGCCACACGCGGCTCTGACAGCCCTCGATAAGGTTGTTGTCGGTCTTTAGTTCAGCAGGAAGAGGTTCCTGCTCGCTGCCCAAATCAATGAGTAACTGGTAGCGGTCGAGCCAGTCGTCAAAGCCGCTGAACTCCTCTATTATCTCATCCTGTATTTCATTTATCGTAGCCATTATTTCTCACTGTAAATTACTGACAGCACTGTCTGCCCCACAGCCTTGAGCGAAGAGGCATCAATCCACTTCATATCATCCTTCATTGTATGGTGATATGCACCGAAACTGTTAGGGCTGCTCATGTCAAAGTTGATTATATCTATGCAAGGAATCTCCAAGTAGTTGTTCACGTTCACATGGTCATCGGTGATTACACCGCCGTCGTCATAAGGGAAGAACTTGGAATAACCGATACGGTGGGCTGTGCTCCACACCTTTTTCATCACCTGCGGTGCATAATGCATTGAGAAGCCCTCAAGACAGAACTTTGAACCCGGCGCGCCTATAATATCGAGCAATATGCCGTAACGCGCCTTATAGTCTTTTACATGAGGGTTACGGGCCCAATGCTTTGAGCCGAGAGCCCAAGTTTCCTCGCCGCTGACTGCATCGCGCCACTCCGCCTCATGACGACCGTAGTCCTCAGCATCGAAAAGCACAATATCGACACCCACCTCTGTGGGTACCTGAGAAAGATGACGTGCAATCTCAAGCAGCACACCTACTCCACTGCCACCGTCATTGGCTCCCGGTATGGGCTTGTAGCGGTTATTGGGGTCAGGGTCCGAATCGGCCCACGGACGGGTATCCCAATGGGCACAAAGGAGTACACGCTCACTCTTTTCGGGCTGGAAGCGCGCTATGATGTTGCGTGCCTTGAGCACATCGCCATTATAGGCTGTGATGTCTACACTCTGCGCGATGACATCGGCCCCGTATGAGCGCAACTTGCTCTCGAGGTAATCGCCACAATTCCTGTGACCGTCACTGTTAGGTACGCGCGGACCGAAGGCCACCTGCTGTGCCACAAAGTTGAATGCGCTGTCGCCATTAAAAACAGGCACTATTGCCATTGGTTCCACAACCTGATTATGTGCCTGCGGAACGTTGTCGGCTGCTGCGGTTGCCTGTCCTTCGCTTTTGGCTGAACCGGCACATGCAGCGAACAGCAAGAGCATGAAAAACAAGGGAAGAGTATATCTTTTCATTGTATTATCTGTTGAGTTTCCACGTTGAACCCTCCTTGCCGTCCTTTATCTCGAAGCCGAGGGCTGAAAGTTCGTCACGTATCTTGTCACTGGTAGCCCAATCTTTATTGGCCTTTGCCACCTGACGCTGCTGCAAAAGCATGTCGACAACCTTTCCGAAGGCCTCTTCGCGCCCGCTGTCGGAACCGCGTTCCTCCTTGAGGCCAAGAATATCGAAAGCGAACAGGCGGAAGGTCTCCTGCAATTCTGCAAGGTCGGCAGCGCTGATTGCAGCCTTCTTGTCGGCTATCTGATTTATGGCACGGCATGCATCGAACAGGTGGGAAATTACCTGAGCCGTATTCATGTCATCGTTCATCGCATCGTAACAGCGCTGGCGGAGTTCCTTGACATCGGCTGTGGTATCGCCCGATGCCGTAAGGTTGCCAAGGGTCTTGTATGCCTCGAGCAGACGCTGCAAGCCCTTCTCGGCAGCCTGCAGAGCCTCGTTGCTGAAGTCTACTGTGCTGCGGTAGTGTGCCTGAAGGATGAAGAAACGTATGGTCATGGGCGAATAGGCCTGTGAAAGCAACTTGTGGCTTCCGTTGAAGAATTCATCAAGGGTGATGAAGTTGCCTAATGACTTGCCCATTTTGGTGCCGTTGATTGTAATCATGTTGTTGTGCATCCAATACTTGACAACGTGATGCCCCATTGATGCCATACCCTGGGCAATCTCACACTCGTGGTGCGGGAAAACAAGGTCCATGCCGCCGCCGTGAATGTCGAACTGCTCGCCAAGGTACTTGCGACCCATGGCTGTACACTCGCAGTGCCAACCGGGGAAACCGGCACCCCATGGCGAAGGCCAGCGCATTATGTGCTCGGGCTGTGCGCATTTCCAAAGGGCAAAATCGGCGGGATTGCGTTTCTCTTGCTGGCCGTCGAGTTCACGGGTGGTGTTGAGCACGTCCTCGAGATTGCGGCCCGAGAGCACGCCGTAGTTGTGGTCCTTGTCGTACTTTGCAACATCAAAGTATACCGAACCTTCGCTCTCATAGGCATACCCGTTGGCAAGTATCTCCTTTACGAGTTCTATCTGCTCGATGATGTGGCCCGATGCGTGGGGCTCGATGCTTGGGGGAAGCACATTAAGGGCATCCATTACCTTGTGGTAGTGAAGCGTGTACTGCTGAACGACCTCCATTGGCTCGAGCTGCTCAAGACGCGCTTTCTTTGCTATCTTGTCCTCGCCTTCGTCGGCATCGTGCTCAAGATGACCTACATCGGTTATGTTGCGCACGTAGCGCACTTTGTAGCCAAGGTTCTGCAGGTAACGGAAGAGAACGTCGAAGGTTATGGCCGGACGCGCATGGCCCAGATGAGCCGGGCCGTATACTGTAGGGCCACACACATAAAGACCCACATTGGGTGCATGCAGGGGTTCGAAAAGCTCTTTCTTGCGAGAGAGCGTGTTGTATATCATGAACTTGTTTTCCATATCGTTATGTTTTTATTGGCTGTTATTGACTTTTGCGGCTGCTACTTGAACTTGCGGGTAGCATTGCGGTTACGTTTCTTGCGCTCCTTATCGGGCTTCTGCTTGGTAATTTCAAGCGGCTTTTGCTTGTCGAGCGGAGCGTTGATATCCCAATCGTCCTGTGAATACTCGAAAAGGGCCCTGAGGTCGAGTTTATGATGATAGTAGTATACTTTTTCAGGCTGCAAGCCTGCCTCGTAGTTTCCGGTATCCCACTTGCCGTTACCGTTTTCATCTATAAGCATGCTCATATAGTATGTTCCCGGAAGGACGAAATAGAAGGAACAACGGCCATTCTTGCAGACAGCCTGCTTGATTGTCTTGCCGTTCTGGTCTTGCAAGCGGACTATTGCCTTGTCGCCGACACCGGGAGTATTGACATAAAGGACAGCATACTCATCGAGCGGGCGGAATGACATTTCGCGTGACAGTTTGTCGGACACTCCACCGTAAATGCCTCTAAAGGCCGCTGAATCGACATCTACACGATATTTCTTTTCGGGCCGCCACTCGGCAAACAGTTGATATGACCTCAAGTTATTGTCGCTCCGTCTAAAGAAATGCTCTATGGGAACCCACAGCGTATCTACTTTCTCGTAAAGGTGTATTGCCGAGGAATCGGCCGAGAGCAACGGCTCTTCGAACAGGAAACGGCACTCACCGTCGACATCCATTGAACTGCCACCTGAGAAGCGGAAAGGCAACGCCTTTGCCGCAGGCACGTACTGGGGTGGATTATTCTCGTCGTAACCCTCTTGACGGCTGGCAGCGCGCAGGAATGCTTTTCTGTCTTTCTCATACTGTTTCTGCTCATCCTCGATAATTTTTTCCCACTTTTTCTTTGGCGAAAGGTGCAGGGTATCGAACCTGTCGACAAAGATGCCTAAAGAATCGGGGACCTTGTAGGCAAGTTCTATTGAAAGGGTATCGGCACGGTATATGGCTGAATCCTTTAGCCAATATACCAGCGTATCCATCTTTTCCGATGCTTCGAGTATGTATTCGCCGTCAAGGTTGAGATTCAGGCCTTTTATACGTGGCTGTTCCTTGTTCTCGGACGCAAAAATAAGCGTGAACTTGTTGTGGGAGTCGCGCTGACGCTTGAGAAGATACTGGGTATTCATCTCCTCGTGGAAGGCGCGCAGCACGATGTCGTCGGGCATGAAACGGGTATAACGTACATGCTTGATTGTGTCCACTGTAACGGAATCGCGCCAAATGGTATCGGCGCGCATGGCCTCGGTTGCATAGGGTGATACATAGGTATCCATGAAGGCTATCATCTCGCTCTTCTGGTCAAAGAGGTAATTCTGATTGGCATCGGCAAGGGCATATACACGATATTTGCCCGGAGCAATGCCTTTTATGGTGAAACGGCCACGGGAGTCGGTGCGTGACACGCGCTCGAACGGCTTGGTGGTGAAGGCCGAATCGTGCAGTATCGAATGAAGGCCTACGGTGATGCCTTTCTTGGGCTCAAGGTTTGAGGCTTCGAGCACGGTTCCCGAAACGGCAAGTGTATCAACGGCTTCACCTGTGGAGAATACATAGGCGAAATTCTCATAGGGATTGCTCTCGTTGTTGTCGACAATGGCATTGCCGAAGTCAATTGAATATGTTGTAGAGGGCCTTAGCGTATCGAACAGTTCCACGCTGACACGCTTGCCGCCGGATTTTATCTCGGGCATCTGCATCTGTGGTGGGGAGACCACGACATTTTCAAAGGCACTGACAAGTTTTATGTTTTCGTCGAACAGCAATTCAACCTTGCCCTCTTTGACGTTGGTTGCATACATCACGGGTGTTGACCCCACGAGTACAGGAGGTTCCTCGTCATAAGGACCACCGTCGGGCGAGCCGATACTTGCACAAGCAACCAGCAGCAATACAAAAAACAGATATTTTATCTCTTTTATTCTCATTATTTTCCGTTCATTTTCATCAACTCTTCAATATACTGGCGGCTGTTGCTCAAGCGGGGAACCTTGTGCTGCCCGCCAAGTTTGCCCTTGCTCTTGAGCCAGTCGTTGAAAAGTCCCTTGCGAGCAACAACAACCTCGAGTTGCTGCATAGTCTTGTTCTTGAACCTCTTTGCCTCGTAGTCGGAGTTTATCTGCTGTAATGTCAGGTCGAGCACCTCAACAAATTTCTCAAGCGATTCGGGTTCCTTGGCAAACTCTATGAGCCACTGGTGACGGCACTGTGCATTGGCATCCATGAACACAGGCGCGGCGGTATACTCCTGAACCTGAGCCCCGGTCTCAGCGCAGGCCTTCTGCAGGCCTTTCTCGGCATTGTCGACAATGAGTTCTTCGCCGAATGCATTGATAAAGTGCTTTGTACGGCCTGAGATTATTATCTTGTACGGGTCCTTGCTTGTGAAACGCACTGTGTCACCAATCATATAACGCCACAGACCGCAGGATGTTGAAATGAGCATTGCATAATTCTTGCCTACCTCGACCTCCCACAACGGAAGGACACGTGGGTTGGGCGAATCGAACTCCTCGAAAGGTATGAACTCATAGAATATGTCGTAGTCTATCATAAGCAGCATGGCAGGGTCGGCAGGGTCGTTCTGTATACCGAAGAAACCCTCGCTGGCATTGTATGTCTCCATGTACTTCATGCTGTCCTTGCGGATTATCTGCTTGTACTGCTCACGATAGGGCGTAAAGGCTACACCGCCATGGAAGAATACTTCGAGATTAGGCCACAGTTCCTCGACACCCTGTTTGCCGGTTATGTCGAGCATGTGCTTGAGCACTGCCATCATCCACGAAGGCACTCCTGAGAGATTGGTAACGTCTACATTGCATGTTGCACGTGCAATGCGCTCCATCTTCTCTTCAAAGTCGCTGAGCAGGGCGATATTCTTGCCCGGCACACGCATCATGTTCACAAAGGCGCTGCAATTCTCGATGAGTATTGCACTGAGGTCGCCAACGAGCGAACCCGGGAGGTTGTAGTTGGGAGCATGGCTGCCACCAAGTATGAGCCCCTTGCCCGAAAAGATACGACTCTGGGGATTGTTGGCAACATACTGAGCCACAACATCGAAACCGCCTTTATAATGGGCATTCTGCAAGCCCTGCGGCGTAACAGGTATGAACTTGCTCTTGTCGTTTGTGGTACCCGATGATTTCGCATACCACTTGCAACGCCCTTTCCAAAGGACATCCTTCTCGCCATGGCGCATGCGGTCGATATACCCCTTAAGGGTCTCATAATCCTGCACTCCTACAGATTTCACGAACTGTTCGTAACTCTTTACTGACGAATAGCCGTGCTTTATACCCCACTCTGTTGAGGCTGCATCGGATACCAGACGACGAAGCACATTACGCTGTATAAGTTCGGCCTTTGTGGCATATTCGGCAATCTTGCCGACCCTGCGCTTGAACACAGGTTTCATGAATGGTGTCAGGTTCATATCTCTATTGCGTTGACGGCAAAATGGATTTTGCTGTCCAAGTTAATGGTTCTCTTTTATTCGTTGCTGCTTCTCTCGGCAAATTCATCGATACCGCTCTCAAGGAACCTGATGTAGGCATCAATATCGGTATTGTAACTGTAGGACTCGGCAAGCGGGTCACCATGGGCATCGACAAGAACATAGAATGGCTGTGCACTGCCACCGAACTTGCTGTTCTGAAGATAGGTCCACTTTTCGCCTACTGTTGTAATCCATACCATCTTGCCGTCGGCAGTCTCAACCTTGAACGGTTTCTCAAGTTCGGTCTTGTCATCGACATAAAGCGATGCAACAATATAATCGTTGCGCATCATGTCTATTACTCTGTCGTCGCTCCAGACAGCAGCCTCCATTTCGCGGCAGTTCACGCATCCATGGCCGGTGAAATCGAGCAATACTGGCTTGCCTGTTTCAAGGCTACGGTTGAGCGCCTTCTCAAAATCATCGGTATGTGGCTTGAAGTCATTGTCGTAAAGGCTGAAATCCTGTGTCTTCATTGGCGGTGCAAATGCACTGACTGCCTTACAAGGAGCACCCCAAAGACCGGGAATCATATATATTGCAAAGGCTATTGAGGCAAGAGCCACGAAGAAACCGGGCACTGATGCCTTGCGGTCATCGCTGTCGTCGTGCGGGAAACGGATGACCTTCAGCAGATACAGACCAAGGATAAGGAACAATGCAATCCAAAGGGCAAGGAATGTCTCGCGGTCGAGGATTCCCCAACCATAGGCAAGGTCGGCAACAGAAAGGAACTTGAGCGAGAATGCGAGTTCTACGAAACCGAGGACAACCTTGATGGTGTTCATCCAACTGCCTGAGCGCGGTGTCTGCTTGAGAAGCGACGGGAAAAGCGCGAACAGTGTAAATGGCAATGCCAATGCGAGCGCAAAACCCAGCATGCCCACTGAAGGTGCAAGGATTTCACCGGAGTCGGCTACCGACACAAGCATGAAGCCGATAATGGGACCTGTACAAGAGAATGACACAAGCACCAGCGTAAAGGCCATAAGGAATATGCTCAGAAGACCTGTTGTAGTGCTTGCTTTCTCATCGACCTTGTTTGTCCATGATGACGGCAAGGTCAACTCGAAGCCGCCAAGGAATGAAGCACCGAATGCTACAAGCATCAGGAAGAAGAATATGTTGAACACTGCGCTGGTAGAGAGTGCATTCAGCGCACCTGCTCCAAACACCAGTGTCACGGACAAGCCAAGGAGAAGATATATTATAACGATTGATATGCCGTAGATTACCGCCTCACGGATTGCCTTTGAACGCTCTTTTGAACGTTTGAGGAAGAAACTCACGGTCATTGGAATGATTGGCCACACGCAAGGAGTGAGCAGGGCTATGAGGCCTGCGCCGAAACCGAGTGCAAAGATAACCCAAAGCGAAGAATCGGTGCTCGCGCTGAAAGAGTCCATTTCGTCAATGACGCTTCTCCAACGGTACTCCTTTGAATTTTTGTCTACGGCAGCCGGTTCTTGAGCCGGAATTGTATCGGCAACAACTTTTGCCGCATCAACAACAGCCTCGCTTGCCGGTACCGGATTCTCCTTTACGGGCTCCGGGGCCGGTTTTTCGGCTTTTGGTTCCTCTTTTGGTTCAACCGGTTTTGGTGTCTCTTTCTTTACCGGAGCCGGAGCCGGCTTTGCCTTCTCCACAGCCTTTTCTGCCGTGCCGGTGACTTCAAAGTCATAACGCCCCATGAAGCACTGACCGTCACCGCATGACTGGTAACTTACCGTTCCCTCAATGCGATAGTCACCGCCAAGGAGCTTGATGTTCTGTGTAAACAGAGCCACCTCTTCGAAGAAAGGTACATCCATCTCAAATATTGGGTCGTACTCTTTCTTTTCACCTTCACCGGGAGTGAGTTCACCAACAAGTTCGGCACCCTCAACCACATGATACTTTACTGTGAGCGCAGTTGGACCACCGTCGGGCACACTTGTAGAGTAGAGATGATAACCTCCCTCAATTGTAGCCTCAAACTCAATTGTACCCTTGTTGCCCTTGATTGTGACAACGTCCTCCATTGATACAGGGTCATAACCTCCGAATTGTGCACTCGCTTGAAGGAATGACACCAGCATCATCAACGATAAAAACAGTTTTTTCATTTTCTTATATTTTTATTTTATAATTCCAACGGATTCTTACGTATTCTCCACTCAGCAGGGTAAAGGTTGTTTGCCCTGTTCCCTATGTTCTTTACAAACCCGAGCGGCACTCCCTTGTAGGCCAACAGGAGATAACCGACCGGTTCACCGGCAAACTGCAGTGCCTCGCGATGCAGATAAGAAAGAGCCTTTTCCCTCTCTACTTCTACAACCTTGAATGCCGAAGGCTCAAGTTCACTGCTCATAGCCAATGCATGCACGGGCAGCATTTTATTATTCTTGAACTGCGCAAGAGGCAGAGCGCAATGCAACACACGCAGTTTTTGGTTCAACAGCGACATGGCAGCCGCATGCTCCTTGGGCATTGCAATGACAGAGTCGTCATGCATCACAAAATCAAAGGCCGCAGGCTGCTTTATCCACTTCTGAACCTCGCGGACAACTTTTGCATCGGCAAACTTGACACGAGGCGGACGCGGCTGTGACAGCGGTGCATCTCCTGCCTTGCGCAACAGCGCCATAAAAAGCCCCTCTCCCTTGGTGCGCCCGGGAATGAAGCGGTACACCGGAAGCCCTTTGGTTGTGAGAGAACCTGTTATGTTCCATTCACTGCACACCTCGACGCTCAAAGGCTCGGCACCCAATGTTTCGGCAATCCACTCTACGCAATCCTCATTCTCCTCACGATTGAAGGTACATGTGCTGTAGACCAGCAACCCGCCAGGGCGGAGAGTTTCCCAAATATCGGACAATATCTCCCTCTGCTTCTTGGCACACTGCCTTACATTGGACAGGCTCCACTGCTCTACCGCATAGGCATCCTTGCGGAACATACCCTCACCGGAACAAGGTGCATCGACAAGCACAAAGTCAAAGAAATTGCGCAAGGGTGCAAAGTCGGCCGGTTCATTCTTTGTAACCACAGCCGAGGCATTACCCCACTTTATCACATTCTCGGCAAGCACCTGAGCACGCAAAGGCATCGGCTCATTAGAGACCAGCATGCTCCCCTGCGGCAACAGCGACAACAGATGTGTCGACTTGCCGCCAGGCGCAGCACAAAGGTCGAGCGCCCTTACAGGCGAAGCCACATGCTGCCTGACAATCTGTTCAATGAACATTGACGAGGCCTCCTGGACATAATAGCACCCTGCATGAAATTGAGGGTCGGCTGTAAACGCCGGACGATTGGGAAGATAGTTCCCCGCCACTGCCCAAGGCACCGCATCACCGCTTAAAGCGGAAAATCTTTTGTTGTCATTATGACGGACACTGACAACAGGCTCTTCGTCAAGCGCCTGAACAAAACAGCCGTACAACTCTTCACCGAAGAGCAACCGTGTCCTTTCTGCAAAATCGTCATTCAGATTCATAAGGAAATTTCACCCGTCATAACCACAGGGGCGAAATGAACCACAAACATTCACCCGCACGAAACACCGCACTTCACCCCATATTTATGCAAAGATATAAAAAATATACAATTCCACACCCTGTTTGCCGCATATTATTTATAATATAAATAAAATTAACTTTAACAAAAGTTACGCACAATGTACCGGCCACAATTACTTAAATAATTACACATTTCAGATTTTTCTTTTCGCATAATTATTGTATCTTCGCAGATAATACCAAAGAAAAAGTTACCATGAAACAATATCTTGACCTGCTTGACAGGATAATGACCGAGGGCACAAGAAAAGACGACAGGACCGGCACGGGAACAATCAGCGTGTTCGGGCACCAGATGCGTTTCAACCTTGAAGACGGCTTCCCGTGCCTGACAACAAAGAAACTGCACTTGAAATCCATTATCCACGAGTTGCTATGGTTCCTCAACGGCGACACCAATGTCAAATATCTGCAAGAGAACGGAGTGCGTATATGGAACGAGTGGGCCGACGAGAATGGCGACTTAGGCCACATATACGGATATCAATGGCGCTCGTGGCCGGGATATGACGGCGAGCACATTGACCAGATAAAGCAAGTGGTAGAGACTATCAAAAACAATCCCGATTCACGAAGAATAATAGTGAATGCATGGAATGTAGCAGATATAAAGAATATGAACCTGCCCCCATGCCACGCTATGTTCCAATTCTACGTTGCCAACGGCAAACTGAGCCTTCAACTTTACCAGCGCAGCGCCGACTGTTTTCTTGGCGTGCCGTTCAACATAGCATCATACGCACTGCTGTTGCAGATGATGGCGCAGGTAACCGGGCTCAAAGCAGGTGAATTCATCCACACGCTTGGCGATGCGCACCTTTACCTGAACCACATTGAACAGGCAAAACTGCAACTCACACGCGAACCCAAGAAGTTACCCAGAATGGTTATAAACCCTGATGTCAAGGATATTTTCTCTTTCAGATTCGAAGATTTTTCACTTGAGGACTACGATGCGCACCCGCACATAAAAGGAGTAGTCGCTGTTTAATATTATGTACAAGATAGCACTGATTGCAGCAATTGCCGAAAACAATGCCATAGGCTTTGAGAACAGGCTGATATACTGGTTACCCAATGACCTGAAACGTTTCAAGGCACTAACCACAGGGCACACGATTATCATGGGCAGCAACACGTTCCGTTCCCTTCCCAAGGGAGCGTTGCCGAACAGGAGAAACATTGTCCTCTCACGCAAACAGAGCGAGTTCCCAGGGGCCGAGACATTCCACTCTCTTGAGGATGCCCTTGCCAACTGCAGCAACGAAGAGGTTGTATACATCATTGGCGGAGAAACACTTTACCGCACATCAATGCCAATGGCAGACATCTTGTGTCTGACAGAAGTAAAAGACACACCGGAGAAAGCAGATGCATTCTTCCCTGAATTCAACAAAAAAGAGTGGGAGATAATTGAGAAGGAAGAATTCTGCAAAGACGAGAAACACTGTCACGACTACAGTTTTGTCACATACGCAAAAAGGGAAATTTAATTTGCAATTAAAGAGTGGGACCTTTGGCGGTTGTATAGCAGAAGTAATTCCCAAAAAAACTCCGGCACTGTGTGAGACACAGCAAGCATTAGTACAAATAGCCGCCAAAAGAACATGACAGGACGACAGCAAGAGGAATACAAGATAATTGATTAAGGGTAAAATTAACCTCAGAATAAGATATTCAAGATAGAAAATAATCGTACATGTAGAATATTACCCACACCTTTTTTCTACTGAACCTCATATTCTTTTTGGAGTGACAAATCACAAAAAAAGAGGCAACCGCGGTTGCCTCTTTTTTTTGTATAAGAATAAATTACTGTGCATTTCTGTCTACCTCGTACTCAGCAGAGTACATGATTGACAATGCACCAATTTCACGAAGTTCCTCTTTCACGTCGCTCACAACACCCATCTGAGTACTTGGACGCCTTCTACCCTCAGCACCATCGCCGGCATCAACCTTGAGCACAACGCGCATATTAGCCTTATCATCACCCTTCATGGTATTATGTTCCTCGGCTACATGCTTGCCCACCTCGTACACCTCAATGAACTTATCATTGATTTGCACACGGGTACCTGAACCAAGTTGCTTAGAGTAACTCTGATTAGGAGTACCAATGTAAAGATTAATAGCAGAGGTCTTGCGCTCAATCTTTGAAAGTTCAGTTCCTGAAGGTGCCTTGAACTCTACCTTCAACTCCTCTTCACGCATTGATGTCACAATCATAAAGAAGAAAAGGATAGAGAATATCAAGTCAGGGAGTGACGAAGTATTCAACTCAGGCATTTCTGCCTTTCCTTTATTGTTAAATTTACTCATAACTTAATCATTGTTGAACGTTTACGACATGCTCTTGAGGCTTGGCCTCATAGATTTTCATCTTGTAATACTGCTGGCAAACCTCCTGTTGATTACCGTCGAGCTCTTCATAAGCACGACCATAAGCCTCTTCTGCAAGCTGGTTACGCAATTCGTTGTAAGCACCGTAGAGTTCGTTTGCTACCTTAAAGTATACACTATACTCCGAAGCACGGTCAGTTGTCAATGTAATGACGTGGTTCTTAGAGATTCGGCGTGGCTGACGGTCGGGAAGAGCATGAGGATTACCATCCTTGTCCTTCCACACAACCAACGTGTCAATCATAACCGGATACACTTCAAGACCACTGTTTATGACGTTGCCATTAACATCTGTAATCTGGTTGCAAATGAAATCCTTTGCAATCCAACGCAACTTATCGAAAGGCACGTCTGTAACTTTGACACCGTATCTGTTCTCAAACTCATTCACATCCATATCACCCGGTTTAACGAGAATCTTACTGTGCATATTGACATTTACAGCGAGCACGTTTCTCTGCAGGATCTTTGGCGGAGGAGTATTATCTTCTGTCTTTTCCGGAAGACGCGAGTTCAAACCTGTCTGGTGACTCATTGATGTCACGACAAGGAAGAAAATCAACAAGATGAATGATATATCCGCTGTTGAACTGGCGTTGATTCCTGGTACTTTTCTACGACCTTTTGCCATGATTTATTACTTAACTTTGTTAACGTACTTGAACAGACCTGTCAGGCTGATAACTGTAACCAAAACACAGATAGTGCCCAAAACATACTGTACATAAAGCAGAGAATCTGTAAGAACCATTGCAGCTGTATCCTCACAAACCTCATTATTGATAAGGATAGGAGCAACAAGGCCGTTCTGGATGGCCTCAAGTGAGTTTGCATCAGAAGATGTTGCTATAAAATAAGAGACAACAACCAAACCGATTGCCAACGCCGGACCAACAAGACCCTTTGCCGCTTCTTTAGGATTATCCATAAACTTCTTTACAAGTCCAACCAACTGATAAACAAGAATAAGAAGAATTGGAACTATCACCAATATATACATCCACCACATGAGTGCAGGCAAGAAATCAGGGCTTGTAAGCGGTTTCTCCTGACCCGGGAGTACCATTTCGGTGTCAAAACCAACGAAATAGAACAGGCCAAGTATAACTGCTGTTACCGCCAAGAGCACCAGCAATACATATTTGGACAATTTAATATACAAATCAGCTTTCATAACTATATGATTTATTTAGAGCTGTTATTACTTCTTCAAGTTGAATTTTGTCAAAAGGTCAAGGAGTGTGATTGAGCAATCCTCCATATCAGCAACAAGACTCTCAATCTTGGTAAGAATGAAGTTGTAGAACACCTGAAGGATAAGAGCTACAAGAATACCATAGATTGTTGTGATAAGAGCCACCTTCATACCACCGGCAACGATAGTCGGAGAGATGTCACCCTTCTGCTGGATTTCGTCGAATGACATGACCATACCAATCACAGTACCCAAGAATCCGAGTGATGGAGCCATGGCAATGAACAATGTAATCCATGAGCAGTTCTTCTCAAGCATTGAAGACTGGAGACTTCCATAAGAAACTACAGAGCGCTCAACA
This sequence comes from Bacteroidaceae bacterium, assembly GCA_045588345.1. GTDB lineage: Bacteria > Bacteroidota > Bacteroidia > Bacteroidales > Bacteroidaceae > HGM04593. Next base: position 17,640 of record JAZNDZ010000028.1, on the reverse strand, counting down.
GTCTCAAGACCCTCGTCGATACGGAGAAGACCCTGATAGCAGATAGCAGCAACAGGACCTGCTGTATTGCGGCAAACTTCCTTTGCACCCTCAACGTCGTTCTTAGACAACGCATCTGCGATTCTTGCCATAAGTTTCTCTGTATTAACCTGAGCCATGCTCAAATAGATAATGCGCTCAACACAGAATGCAAGACCGATAACCATAGCGATTGCTACAAGAGACATGAACGAAGCGTCACCCTCGATGAACTTAACCTTAAGCATCTTGTGAACACCGGCGATACCGCCCTCTTCAACGACCTCTGCCTTTACGGCCTGAGCCTCATCAGCAGCAGGAGCCTCAGCGGCTGTAGAATCTGCAGCAATAGGTGCAATTGAATCATTTGCCAAAGCAGCTGAATCTGTAACCTCAGTCTGCGGAACATTGTTAGCTTCTTCAGTTTGTGCAGCAACCTGAGTTGTACCCAACAAACCCAAAACTGCAACGATTGCAAAAAGTTTTTTCATTTTGTGTAATTTTTTAGATTAATATTTTTAAAGTTAATTCATTCAAAAACAGCGGAAAGAGGGGGATTCGAACCCCCGATACGCTTTTGACGTATACACGCTTTCCAGGCGTGCCTCTTCAACCACTCGAGCATCTTTCCCCACACGAGCATGCAGTTTATCGGGTGCAATTTACAACATTTTTTGCAAACTGCACTCTATTTCACGGCAAAAGTAACTTTTTTTTTCAAATCAATGAACATTTCCAAAGAAAATGATTCACCATAAATGCAAAAAATAAACAAATAAGTTTTTTTAACACTTATCAAAGATAAAATATAAAAAAAGATGAGCGCAAGAGAATGTCCATTATGGAATAATTGGTTATTTTTGCAATAATGAAAGGCAAGCAAAAAACCGCCAACAACCAATGATTGACAAGAGAAGAGGATTAGTTTCATCAATATGTGATGCAATGAACCCGTACCGTTGGGCAATGGCATTACGGAATCTGTTGTTCGACCATAACATTCTAAAGAGTTATGCGCCGCAGGTTCCGGCAATATGCATTGGGAATATTTCGGTAGGCGGTACAGGCAAGACACCGCACACCGAATACCTTATAGAATTATTGAAGGAAAAGCACCGCATAGCCGTGCTGAGCCGAGGGTACGGGCGCAAGAGCAAGGGTTATATCAAAGCAACTGAATCCGTCACCATGCCTGCACTTGGCGATGAACCATTCCAAATAAAGAACAAATACCCCGATGCCGTTGTTGCTGTATGCGAGAAGCGTGCCGAAGGTTTAAGAAGGCTTCTTGCCGAAGAGAATGGGATAGAAGTCATTCTGCTCGATGATGCTTACCAACACCGTTACGTCACTGCAGGGCTTAACATTCTGCTCATTGACAGCAACCGCCCGATTTGGCAGGATTGCGTATTGCCTTTCGGACGTTTGCGAGAGAGCATCTCCGGGATAAGACGTGCCGACGTTGTCATAATGACAAAATGCAATGACATTACCAGCAGGCAGGCTGAATGGTGCCGCAAATACATCAAAGAGATAAAGGACATACCGGTATTCTTTTCTGAGATGAGATATGGCAGGCACTATCCTGTATTTAAAGATGCTGCACCGTTGGGAAATATCGAAGATTGTGACCAGGTGCTGCTTGTGACGGGCATTGCAAAGCCAGCCCCTTTAAAGGAGGAGATTGAAAAAAGAGGTGCAGTAGTAACACTGATGAAGTTCGGTGACCACCACAACTTCAGTGTTGCGGATTTCCAGGAAATTGCTTCACGGTTCAATGGAATGGGCAAAAAGAAAAAAGCAATAATAACAACTGAGAAAGATGCCACAAGACTGATGCAACGCAATGACCTCCCACAGTGCATAAAGGAGAACATATATGCCCTGCCAATCAAAGTGGGGATACTGCAAGGAGAAGAAGAAACGTTTAACCAAATAATAGAAAATTATGTTACAGAAAATTCAAGAAACCGCTGAATTCCTGAGAGGGAAAATGACAACAGCGCCTGAGACAGCAATAATTCTTGGCACAGGCCTCGGCAGCCTTGTAAACGAGATAACCGACAAGTACGAGATTGAGTACAAGGACATCCCAAATTTCCCCTTATCAACTGTTGAGGGCCATTCCGGCAAGTTAATATTCGGAAAACTTGGCAACAAGGAGATTATGGCAATGCAGGGCCGTTTCCATTTCTACGAGGGTTACTCAATGAAAGAAGTAACATTCCCTGTACGTGTAATGCGTGAATTGGGCATAAAGACCCTGTTTGTATCAAATGCAGCCGGAGGCATGAACCCGGACTTCCTCATCGGCGACCTTATGATTATAAACGACCACATCAATTTCTTCCCCGAGCATCCATTGCGCGGCAAGAACATCCCTTACGGTGACCGTTTCCCCGACATGAGTACAGCATACGACAAAAGCCTCATTGCTATGGCTAAGGAAATTGCTGCCGAGAAGGGAATTCGCGTTGTAGAGGGCGTATACCTTGGCACACAGGGCCCGACATTCGAAACTCCGGCCGAATACCGCATGTTCCACCGCATGGGCGGAGATGCTGTAGGAATGTCAACCGTACCCGAAGTTATTGTTGCCCGCCACTGTGGCATACGCGTGTTCGGCATATCAGTAATCACCGACCTTGGCGTTGAGGGCATTGTTGTCGAGTGCAGCCACGAAGAGGTGCAGAAAGCCGCAGACGAGGCACAGCCGAAGATGACGACCATATTCCGTGAAATCATCAACAGAGCATAATACAGAATGAACACGACAAAACGTACCGAAATTTCCTCATTAGGCGAGTTCGGGCTGATAGAGAAAATCACTAAAGATATTGCCGTTGCAAACAAGGAAACCGTAAAAGGCATTGGCGATGACGCAGCAATATTGCAGTTCAGCGGTGACGAGGAGACACTCGTCACCACAGACTTGCTTATGGAAGGCGTACATTTCGACCTCACCTATTTTCCACTGAAGCATCTTGGCTACAAAGCGGTTGTTGCCAACATATCGGACATCTACGCCATGAACGGAACCCCAAAGCAGATTACCGTATCGTTGGCATTGAGCCGAAAGTTCTGTATTGAAGACGTGGAAGAACTTTATGCGGGAATAAGACTCGCCTGCATGCAGTATGGTGTAGACATTATAGGCGGCGATACCACATCATCGCTTACCGGACTGGCAATAAGCATAACAGCCATTGGCACAGCCCCTAAGGGTACAGCAATCAGGCGTAGCGGAGCAAAGGAAACCGACCTCATTTGCGTTACAGGAAACCTTGGCGCAGCGTATATGGGATTGCAACTGCTTGAACGCGAGAAGATTGCCACAGCCGGCAAAGACATACAGCCCGACTTCCAAGGAAAGGAATACATACTCGAACGCCAACTGAAACCAGAGGCACGCAAGGAAATTGTAGAGAAATTGCGCGAAGAAGGTATCATACCGACAGCAATGATTGACATAAGCGACGGACTTTCTTCGGAGTTGATGCACATTTGCAAGCAGAGCAGTACAGGTTGCCGTATTTACGAGGAACGTATTCCCATTGATTACCAGACAGCCATAATGGCCGAGGAACTGAACATGAATGTGACCACCTGCGCACTGAATGGCGGAGAAGACTTTGAACTACTGTTCACAGTTCCCATTGCCGACCATGAGAAAATTGCAGCGATGAAGGACGTGCGCATTATCGGACACATTGTCAGCGAGAACATGGGACTGGCACTGATAACCCGCGACGGCGCAGAAATGGAACTCAAGGCTCAAGGCTGGACACCGCAAGAGAAATAACAGCAACCGATGATACTGCACAATGTTGTTCAGACTATTTTTCTGCTGGCAGGAATAATATCACTGCTTGCATCATTATTCAACTGGGAATGGTTCTTTACAGCCGATAATGCCAGTTTCCTTGTGACAAGGCTGGGGCGGAACGGTGCCCGTTGGGTATACGGTACAATAGGGATTGTCTTTATTGCCGCAGCAATCTATTTCTACTACAAGATAGAATCAATGTAAAACATGTGGGTGACCCAAAAGTGAAATGGGTTACCTACGTTTGTAGGGAGGTTGGATAAAAAGAGCTATTTTTAGGCTTGCGAAGCACGAAAAAACGCAGTTTACTAAGCGTAAATGAGTATTTTTCGTGCAAGCGTAACAACAAAAGAGCCTTTTTAGTCAGCCTCTCACGCATTTATCTGCCGGTACCGACAATCTTTGTTTTAGGCAGTAAAGAGTTGCGCTCGTTTGTCCTTTCGACAAGTTCTGCCGCAACCTGAATGAACGCCTGACCATCGGGGCTACCGGCACGCATTGCAATGGGCACTCCCTCATCACCGCTCTCGCAGATGCTCTGAACAAGAGGTATCTGACCAATAAGCGGAATATTGAAAGCCTCGGCCATGCGCTTGCCACCGTCCTTGCCAAAGATATAATATCTGTTCTCGGGCAGTTCCGCCGGAGTAAACCATGCCATATTCTCTACAACTCCAAGAATAGGCACTCCCACCTTCTCATTCACAAACATATTCACACCCTTTATTGCCGCTGCAAGCGACACCTCCTGAGGAGTAGTGACCACCACCGCACCGGTAAGCGCAAGGCACTGGACTATGGTAAGATGTATGTCACTTGTACCTGGAGGGAGGTCTATGAGGAAGTAGTCCAGTTCGCCCCAATTGGCATCGGCTATAAGTTGCTTCAATGCATTGCTGGCCATGCCGCCACGCCACAGGATAGCCTGCTCAGGGTCCACAAAGAAACCTATTGAAAGTATCTTTACACCGAACTTCTCTATTGGCTGGATGAGGTCACGGCCATCAATATTCTCACTGTAAGGACGTTCATCCTCCACGCTGAACATCTTAGGAATTGAAGGGCCGAATATATCGGCATCAAGCAGACCTACCTTGTAACCCAAACGGGCAAGGGCTATTGCCAGATTGGCCGAAACAGTTGATTTGCCCACGCCTCCTTTGCCCGAAGATATTGCTATGACATTCTTCACCTGCGGAAGGAACTTGCCCACCTCGGGGCGCGCAGCCTGACGGCTTGTTACGCTGATATTACCGACAATTTCGACCTCCTTGCCTACGTATGTGAGAATCGCCGCCTCGGCCGACTTGACCACCGAACGAATGAACGGGTCGGTAGGTTTGTCAAAAATGAGTGAGAATGTAACCTTGTTCCCGTCAATACGTATATTGTCGTCCACCATTCCGGCCTCGACAAGATTCTTGCCGTTACCCGGATAACGCACCTTCTCCAGTGCGTCAAGTATCAGTTTAGGATATAATGCCATAATAGTTTCAGATTATATAGTCCGCCTCAGCCCTGCCTTCGGTTATACCTTTGAAATATGCAGCAACCTCAACATGAGCAGGATGCACCTTATAGCGCTCCATAGCCTCAGCATCATCAAAAGCCGAAACGAGCACGGCATCGTAGGCAGTGCCTGCCACGCAAACATTAACACCAACCTCAAGAGAGCGTATCTCAGGAACAACGCCCACCAATGCCTCAAGATTCTCCTTCACCCAGAGCGCATGCTCTTTTTTGCTTTTGCCATTCGCGCCGTCAATGAAGCGCCACATTACAATATGCTTAAACATAAAAACAGCTATTATTTTGTATCTTTTTCATTTGCTTGTCTCAAGACAACTCCGCTTGCTGCGCCCGTAACTGCGGTACTCATCGAGTTCGATTTCAACATCAGGTTCCTCATATTTCTCCTTTGCAGGCAGATTGAAGGCTATATACTTTATGGTTATTCCGCGAGAAAGCCACTGCGATTCATAATATGTACGTATCTGCAGTACGTCACTCACTTCATCCTGGCCATGAACATCCTCAATACATTCAACCACCGGCAAAGCATTCACCTCTGTTATATATTTTGTATAAGTAAACATGAAGTTGCTGTCGGTCTTCAAGTGCACCACAGCATCGGCAGACAGTATATTCCTGTAACGTGCAAGGAATAGGGATGATGTAAGACGTTTAGTATACTTCTTCATCTGCGGGTCGGGGAAAGTGAGCCATATTTCACTCACCTCGCCCTGCGCAAACAGGCGGTCTATAATCTCGATATTCGTGCGCAGGAAGCATACATTTCCAAGCCCGGCCTCAATGGCATCTGTAGCCCCGGTCCACATGCGTGCTCCTTTAATATCAACTCCAATGAAGTTCTTTTCGGGGAAACGACGGGCAAGTGCGACTGTATACTCTCCCCTGCCGCATCCAAGTTCAAGCACAATGGGGTTCTCATTCTTGAAAAAGTCCTTTTTCCAATTACCCTGCAGCGGAAACTCAACATTATCGACAACCGAATATGGATGTTCAATTACATTAGGGTAAGATGCCATATCGGCAAATTTCTTCAGTTTTCCTTTTCCCATACCATTTATACAGTTCTTGACATCAAACGTCTTTCATGCTCCCATTTGACATATTCATAGAAATGAGCCTCGGCTGCAGTCAAATACGGCATCACCCACAGAATGGCAATACCACAAGTGGCAAAGACAAGCAACCACCACCCGATAAAAGACAATTGCAACATGAAATAGTTCATCTTGTAACCCTCCATCATCTCCATACTCAACTCAATAGCCTCATTGTTTTCCATATTCGGATTATCCTTGAGAATGAACATTGTCTGTGAATATGAAATACTCTTTATTATGCCAGGGATAATGAACAGTAATGACCAAAGCAATGTGTACAGATAAACCAGCAGACCGGTTGTTGCCAACCTTGTAAACTGGTTATAGCCTGAAAAGAGGCTGTCAATCTTGAACTCGACACCATTACGTCTGTTATTCAGGAATGCAACCTGATAGGCATATACCATAGGAGCAAGCACAAAACTCGCAAGCAGGCCGACACCAACTGTTGTACAAGCCGAATATACGACCTCGTAACACAGGAAATACACCAATGTAAAAAGCAGTACGCTCCCCCACTGGCTTTCAAGCTGTTCCCATGCAAGACGTCTGAAAAATGCTGCACTGAAATTCTGCATATACAAAATATAATGAAGATATTCCGGTTTTTACTCTACTATAGTCACCCACCCGTATTCATCGGCGACATCGCCATATTGTATGGCACGCAGACGGTTATAAAGTGCTGTGAGCACCGGACCGGGCTTGCCGTCCTTGGCAATCACGTAACTCCTGCCCTGCTCCACATCGTCAATGCGACCGATGGGCGAAATCACCGCAGCCGTACCGCATGCACCTGCCTCCTCGAATGTCGTAAGTTCCTCTTCGGGCACAGGGCGCTGCTCTACAGTCATTCCCAAGTCACGTGCTATCTGCATAAGGCTGTTATTTGTTATTGACGGCAGAATAGAGGTCGATTCAGGAGTTATGTAACAATTATTCTTTATTCCTATGAAATTGGCTGCGCCGCATTCATCAATATACTTCTTCTCCTTGGCATCGAGGTATATTTCGCACGCATACCCCTGCTCGTGTGCGGCATAACTTGCTCTCATGCCGGCAGCATAGTTTCCGCTCACCTTGAAACGTCCCGTTCCCAAAGGAGCCGCGCGGTCAATATCGCGGAATATGACACAGTTGTTCACTGCAAAACCGGCCTTATAATAAGGACCTACCGGAGTAACGAATATAACAAACAGATACTCCTTGGCAGGGTTCACGCCCACCTGTGCGCTTGTTCCTATGAGCAATGGACGTATGTAGAGCGAAGCACCGCTCTCGTATGGCGGCACAAAACGCTCATTAAGTGACACCACCTTTGTAACCATTTCACGAAAAAGTTCAGTGCTCACGCGCGGCATCATTATGCCGTCACAACTGCTCTGCAGACGCTCCGCATTCGCCTCAAGACGGAAGATGCGCACCTTGCCGTCCTTGCCGCGGAAAGCCTTGAGTCCTTCAAAAGCATCCTGACCATAATGCAGACAAGTTGCAGCCATGTGCAACGTTATATTTTCATCGGTGCATACCTGAATATCACCCCATGCGCCGTCCTTATATACACAACGCACGTTCGCATCGGTCTTGCGGTAACCGAACCCGATATTTGACCAATCCAATGTTTCCATGTTTATATAGTTTTTTTCTTTCGTGGCGCGAAGATACGCATTTTGAACGATAACTGAAAGTTTTTTTACTCACAGAAATTTTCATCAAGCAGCGCCTTTACCTCCTCATCAACCTTGTATAGTCTGGCACGGCAGAACTTCACAAGTTCCGCAGCCTCTTTAAGAAGCCCTGACAGTTCATCAACATCGGCCTCGCCGCCTTGTACTGCAGACATAATCTCCTCGAGGCGTGCAACAGCCCCGGCATAACTCATCTTATCCATATTATAGTTTCTCTTTTTTATCCTTTACCGTACTTGCAAACTCGCCGTCCGACACAAAAGTCACCACATCGTCGCCTGGAGCAACATCATCAAGCGAACGCACAGCCTTGCCGTTCACACGGGTTATGCTATAACCCATTGCCAGTATATGCTGCGGCGAGGCTGCTGCGGTTTTCTCATTTATTATATCCAGCCGGTGATGCTGCTCCTTGAGAAACAGTTCTGCAGCAGACAACAACCTTTGAACAAGCGGTTGCAAGTGCATTTTCCTGTTCTGCAGACAGAGTTTAGCGCTTACCGGCAAGCGCGCCGCGAGAGTATTCACGCGCTGTTTTTCCGCATCAACACGTGCACTGACGGCTGAGTTCAAATAGCGTATGCTCTCTTCGACAAACGCGCTCTGCTCCAACATTGCATGAACAAGCAGTTCCGCGGCAGCAGTTGGTGTCTTCGCTCTTGTATGAGCCACAATGTCAAGCACACTCTCATCGCGCTGGTGCCCTATTCCTGTTATTATGGGCAAGGGGAATTGTGCGCAATTATTGGCAAGGTCGTATGTATCGAAACAACTCAGTTCACTCGTAGCACCCCCACCGCGTATTATCACCACCACATCCCAAAAGTCCACATTCCGGGCAATACAGTCAAGCGCTTCTATTATGCCTTGCTCCACTCCGTTACCCTGCATGGGCGCAGGGAACAGTTTCGTATAGAAGACAAAGCCATACTTGTTACTCTTCAATTGGTCGCAGAAATCGCCGTAGCCCGCAGCCGCAGAAGATGATATTACAGCGACACGCTGCGGCAGCAAAGGAAAGGGCAGTTCCTTGTTGAGGTCAATGACACCTTCGTCGGCAAGCCGCTTTATGACCATTTGCTTGCGGCGCGCCATGTCACCGATTGTATATGCAGGTTCAATATCACACACGTCAAGCGCGTAGCCATAGAGTTCATGGAAACCCACAGTCACCTGCAACAGCACTTTAAGCCCCGCTGCAAACGGCTGGCCAGTCTGTTCAAGAAAATAGGGACGCAACAGTGTGTAGACGCGCGACCAGATAGTGCCACGCGCCTTTGCCACGAGTTCATCGGCAGCCTCGTCGCGCTGCACAAGTTCAATATAGCAGTGACCGTTTGAAGCCTCGCGCACCTCGCTCAACTCACCCGTTACCCAATAGCGCATTGGCATACCCTCATTCACAGCGCAACGCACCATATTGTTGAGAGAATATAACGTAAGCGGTTCCTCAATACTATTCATCTGAAGGATTCTTTATCCATTGGTTTATACCTCGCTGGTCGGCGATGAAGGCACCGCCGACAACCGCATTTCCTACATAAAAGACAGCCGATTGCCCGGGCGCAATAGCCGACACAGGTTCGTGTAACCTGACGAGCCATCGGCCGTCACCAACCGCAGCGGGAGCATCGCATGCAACAGGGCGGCTACGGTAACGCACACGCACCTTGAGATTCTGAGGAACATCGTCAACCCACTGAGGTTCCTCTACAAGCATGTAGTGTACAAGCAACTGTTCCTCAGTGCCCAGCATCACTGTATTCTTTGACGCATTTATCTTCAGCACATAAGCCGGATAACCAAGAGCAATTCCAAGACCTTTGCGCTGCCCCACCGTGTAGAATGGAAAACCGGCATGTTTCCCAAGCATACGGCCATTGCAGTCCACAAACGCCCCACCGCCGAAACGGCTGTCAATATCGGGTACATTCTCTCTGAGGAAACTGCGGTAGTCGCCGGGAATGAAACAGACCTCCATGCTCTCGCCGCCTGAAGCCACATTCCCGAACCCACGTTCCTTAAGATACTCCACAACCTGAGGCTTTTCCATTCCCCCAAGCGGGAATATCACCCTTGAAAGTTGCCTCTGAGCCAGCCTCCACAGGAAATAACTCTGGTCCTTGCGGTCATCATCACCCGTTACAATATAATATTTACACTCCCCCTCTTTGCTCTTTGCTCTTTCCACTTTAACATAATGCCCGGTTGCAATATGAGCACAGCCGAGCCTGTCGGCCCACTCTTCGAGCAGAGCAAACTTGACAAGCAGATTACAGTTCACGCAAGGATTTGGAGTGTAGCCGGCGAGATAACTGTCAACAAACGGCCCGACAACCGTTTCCTTGAAACGCTCGCGCACATCGGCCACATGATGCGGTATTCCCAAACGTTCTGCCAGTGCGGCAGCAGCCTCAACGGCCTTGAGGCCTGCATCGCATGTGACAAAAGTGAGACCTTCGACCCTGAAGCCCCGTTCAAGAAGCATACAGCACACCGCTGTGCTGTCAATGCCTCCGCTCATTCCCACAAGAACACTCTTTTCTGCAAACATAATTGAACCGGCAACCGTTTTCTGTCAAAAAAAATATCTAATTTTGCAAGCGGTTATATCCTTCACAAAGATAACGTAATTTTACGACACTTATTCAGTTTTTATATTTTTTATGAGCAACAATACGGGACGCAAAGTACCTACGGAGTTAGGAACAGAGAAGGTAGGCAAACTGCTGATGCAGTATGCCATTCCTGCCATCATAGCACAGACTGCCGCATCGCTGTACAATATGATTGACAGCGTATTCATCGGCCATATCCCCGATGTGGGTGCCGAAGCGATTTCAGGACTCGCGACAACCTTCCCCTTCATGAATCTTTCGGCCGCATTCGGTGCCATGGTTGGCGTGGGCGGAGCGACACAACTTTCGGTGCGCCTCGGGCAGCGGGACTATGACTCAGCCAAGCACATATTGGGCAACCTTGTCACTCTGAACATAATCGTCGGAATACTTTTTGCTGCAGTATCGTTCATTTTCCTTGACGACATTCTCTTTTTCTTTGGAGCCAGCGAGACAACATTGCCATTTGCGCGCGATTTCATGGTTGTGATTCTCTCGGGCAATGTAGTCACACATCTCTATTTTGGCATAAATGCCGCCCTGCGTGCATCGGGACACCCCAAGCAGGCCATGTTCGCAACAATACTGACAGTTATAATGAACGTCATCCTCGCCCCTATTTTCATTTACGTCTTAGGCTGGGGCATACGTGGAGCCGCGCTTGCGACCATACTTGCACAATGCATAACGCTTGCATGGCAGTTGAAGATGCTGAGTAACCCCAATGAACTGCTGCACCTTCAACGCGGTATATACAGGCTGAAAGCCGATATTGTAAAAGGCATATTAAGTATAGGCATGTCACCGTTCTTCATCAATGCCGCTGCATGCGTTGTTGTCATAATAATAAACAAAGGCCTGCGCAGTTACGGAGAGAACGGCGACACATCCATAGCCGCATACGGCATTGCCAACCGCATGCAGTTCATTTTTGTAATGGTGGTGCTGGGCCTCACACAAGGCATGCAGCCAATTGTGGGATACAATTACGGGGCAAAGCGTCACGACCGTGTAAAGCAAGCCCTTATGCTCACAATATTCTGGGCTACATTGGTAACCACATTAGGCTTTGCAATATGTGAGTTCATGCCTAAGACCGTGGCGCAGGCATTCACCACCGACCCCAAACTGATAGAGCATGCATCGTGGGCCATGCAGGTAATGTGCATCTTCATGCCTTTCATCGGATTCCAATTGGTTACTACCAACTTCTTCCAGAGTGTAGGCCTTGTGAACAAGTCCATATTCCTGTCACTTACCCGCCAGGTACTGCTGTTGATTCCTCTGTTGTTGATTCTTCCCCTTTTTATCGGGGAGAAAGGAGTATGGTACAGCATGCCCATTTCCGACATCATTGCAGCGATGCTCACTGTTATAATGCTTGTACTGCAGTTCCGTCAATGGAAGAAAGAAGGTATCAAAACAGACAACCCTTAACGACGACACTATGAATAAATTCGTGATTTCAATAGGCCGCGAACTTGGCAGTGGCGGCAAGGAGATAGCCGAAAAAGTGGCAGCACGCCTTGGCATCAGGTTCTATGACAAGAAACTGCTTGAGATTGCAGCACGCGAGAGCGGACTTGACACCACAATCTTCGAGAACGCCGATGAACGTGAATCGCACGCCTTTGCCGGGAACATATTCAGCATCCACGGAGCCATAACAGACCTGTTCATGGGCGGCAGTTGCATGGATGCCGACCAACTTTTCGCCATACAGAGCGATGCAATACGCAACCTTGCCGAGCGTGAAAGTTGCGTTGTTGTGGGCCGTTGCGCCGAGTATGTACTTCGCGACCACCCGCAAATGGTGAGCATATTCATCACCGCCGACTACGAAGAGCGTGTAAAATATGTGATGCAGCATGACAATGTAGACCGCGACAAGGCCACAGAAACCATAGAGAAGGGCGACAAACGCCGCCGTCAGTACCACGACTACTACTCGACCGGCAAATGGGGCGAGGCACGTTGCTATGACCTATGCATAAACTCATCTCACATGGGCATAGAGGGAACAACCGAATTCCTTTGCTATTACATAAGAAAACGTCTTGCACTATGAAACGCATAGGGCTCCTGTCGGACACCCACAGTTGGTGGGACGACAGATACCTCACGCATTTTGCCGACTGCGACGAGATTTGGCATGCCGGCGACATCGGCAGTGAAGTCATCATCAGACAGTTAGAGGCCCATTGCCCTGTGCGGGCAGTTTGCGGAAACATTGACGGACGGGACTTGGGCATGCGCTTCAGCGACGTACTCAAGTTCAAGATAGAAGAATGCAATGTTATTATGACGCACATCGGCGGTTACCCCGGCAAATATGATTCCCGTATACGCAAGGATATATACAACGAGCGCCCTCAACTATTCATTTCAGGGCATTCGCACATACTCAAGGTAATGTATGACAAGACAGTAGGCTGTCTTCATATAAACCCCGGAGCCGCAGGTCGCCAAGGATGGCAACAGGTACGCACACTGGTCAAATTCACCATAAACGGCAAAGAAATTAAGGACCTTGAGGTGATAGAACTATCTTAAAGGCAAAAATGCCCTTTATCTATAATATATTTTCTTTTGAAATAATAAAAGTGTACCTTTGCACAACATAGAAGCAGACACAGATTAAGACAGAGATACCAAAATGAAAAGAGTTTTTACACAATTATTCATGCTGTTGCTTACTGTGGCAGCAGTGGCGCAAAGCGAGTACTACACAAGCATTGACGGCACCAAAGGAGGTGCAACACTTAAAACAGCCCTCTATAACCTTATCAAGAACCACCAGCAGATAAGTTATGGCAGCGGCACAAGCAGCACTTGGGGCGCATTCTACACAACCGACGCTGTTGTTGAGAACGGTCAGCGCCGTGTGCTCGACATGTACTCAAGCGAAAAGCGCTACTTTGGCGACAAGGGCAAAGCCGTATCGGGCATGAACATAGAGCACAGCGTGGCAAAGAGTTGGTGGGGCGGCACAAAGAACAACGCTTACTGCGACCTGCACCACCTGAACCCTTCGGACCAGGATGCCAATAGCCGCAAGAGCAACTATCCCCTTGGCGAGCTCACAAGCGTAAGCTGGGACAACGGTGTAACATTTGTGGGCAAGGCCTCTATTGACGGCAAAAGCGGGCAGAACGCATACGAGCCCTGCGACGAGTACAAAGGTGACTTTGCACGTGTATTCATGTACATGTTCACATGCTATCAGGACCTCACTTGGGAATACACCTGGATGAACTACGAAAAAAGCACCTACCCCACCCTGAAACCTTGGGCCGTGAAACTGCTGCTCAAATGGCACAAGCAGGACCCGGTAAGCGAGAAGGAGGTAAACCGCAACAATGCCGTGCATAAAATACAGGGTAACCGCAACCCATACGTCGATTATCCACAGCTTGCCGATTACGTTTGGGGCGATTCAGTAAACTATACATTCCACCTCAACGGCGAAGTTGAGGACGGCACAGGCAGTGGCGATGATGATACAAAGATTGAAGTACCGGAAGGCTATTACCTGAAGATGTTTGAGGACTTTGAGCAAGAGAAACTGAATTTCACACCAATTAACGTTACCGGCGAATTCCCATGGTTATTCGAGTACCAGTGCGCCGAGGTTACATCATACGATGATGACGGCGTTCCGCACGATGCAGAAAGCTGGCTCGTATCAAGCCCGATAGACTTCTCCGATGACAACAATGCAAAACTCACATTCGACTACGTCATACGCTACTGCGCAACCGACAAGGTAAAGGAGTACAACCAGTTGCTCATCAGCCGCGACTTTAACGGCAGTATTTCCGATGCGCAATGGGAGACAATAGACTTTGACGCAGCACAGAACACCGAAGACTGGACAAAGACAACAACCGGCGAAATTGTTATACCAGCATCATACATGGGCGACAAGGCCGTTGTACTGGCATTCAAATACATCGGAACAGCAGCACAAGCCGGAACATTCGAGGTTGACAACGTGAAACTCATTGCAGCCGAAGGCGAGAATGACGGCAACACCGAGAATGGAGAAGACGAAGGCGGCGATGAAGGCGGAAGCACCGGCGGCGAAGGCAACAACGGCAATTTTGCCGACGGAGCATTCACCCTTGTTACCGATGCAGCACAACTCACCTTAGGCGATACAATCCTCATTGCATACGAGAATTATGTAATGGGTGCATCGGCAGGCAACTACCGTTACAAAACCGACTTCAAGACAAGCAACGGGAAAGTAACCTACCTTGCCGACGATGCACAGAAGATTCTGCTTGAAGAGGGTGCCGTTGAGGGCACATTCGCATTCAATGTCGGAGACGGTTACTTGGCTGCGAAATCAAGCAGCAGCAACCACGTTACCACAGCAACAGAACTCGATGCGAACGGCAGCTGGACAATAGCAATAGGCAGCGAAGCGCTTGCTGTCATTAAGTCACAAGGCGACAAAACACGCAACACATTGCAGTACAATACAGGCTCGCCGCGTTTCTCTTGCTACACCGGCACACAGAAGAGTGTGAACATATATGCCAAGTCACCTGTTTCCACAGGAATTGAAGACAATGTTGCCGAAGAGGACAACGTCAACGTACACTCATTGACAGGAATTCTTTTGCGCAAGGACGTATCGCGCGAAGGTGCTGTAAGCGGTTTGCAGCCTGGAATATACATCGTGAGCGGCAAAAAAGTCCTTGTAAAATAAGCAACAGAAAAAATGATTGTCTGCATTGCCGAAAAGCCAAGCGTCGCAAAAGAAATAGCCGATGTCGTGGGGGCCCGTAGCCGCCACGACGGCTATTATGAGGGTAACGGCTACCAGGTAACATGGACATTCGGTCACCTTTGTACACTTAAGGAACCGCACGACTACACCCCCATGTGGCAGCGCTGGAACCTTGGCAGCCTGCCAATGATACCGCCAAGGTTCGGCATAAAACTCATTGACGACAAAGGCATTGAAAAGCAGTTCGGCATTATCGAGCGACTTATGCAGGCGGCCGACGGCATCGTAAATTGCGGTGATGCCGGGCAGGAGGGAGAACTCATACAACGTTGGGTTATGCAGAAGGCACAGGCCAAATGCCCTGTCAAGCGCCTGTGGGTATCGTCGCTCACCGAAGAGGCCATACGCGAAGGCTTCGCCACCCTCAAGGACCAGGCCGAATACCAGCCGTTGTACGAGGCCGGACTAAGCCGTGCCATAGGAGACTGGCTCTTGGGCATGAACGCCACAAGGCTATACACGCTCAAATATGGCAAGAACCGTCAAGTGCTTTCCATAGGACGTGTGCAGACCCCCACGCTGGCCCTGATTGTGAAACGCCAGCTCGAAATAGACAATTTCGTTCCACAGCCCTACTGGGAACTCAAGACCATCTATCGCGATACCACATTCAGTGTCACCGAAGGACGTTACGACAGCGAAGAGAAAGGCCGTGAGGCACTTGAGAAGATTACAGGCCAACCGTTTACCGTTACCGATGTAACAGCCAAAAAAGGCACAGAACTGCCGCCAAGGCTATATGACCTTACATCCCTGCAGGTCGACTGCAACAAGAAGTTCGGTCTTTCGGCCGATGTCACCTTGCAGACAATCCAGTCACTCTACGAAAAGAAAGTCACAACCTACCCGCGCGTAGACACCACCTACCTGAGTGACGACATCTACCCCAAATGCGCAAATATACTCAAAGGACTGCGCGACTACCAGACACTCATAATACCCTTGACCGGCAAGCCATTGATAAAGTCCAAGAAAGTCTTCGACAACAAGAAGGTTACCGACCACCACGCAATAATACCCACAGGAGTATACCCTCAAGGCCTTACCGACCTTGAAAAAAAAGTATACGACCTCATAGCAAGACACTTCATTGCAATCTTCTACCCCGACTGCAAGTTCAACAGCACCACCGTGCTTGGCGAGAGCGCCGGAGTCAAGTTCAAAGTTACAGGCAAGGAGATTACCCTTCAGGGTTGGCGTGCAGTCTTTGCCGGCGAACCAAGCGATGAGAAGGATAGCGACAAGGAGAAGGTACTGCCCTCGTTCATTGTCGGCGAGAGCGGGCCGCACACCCCGGGCCTGGCCGAGAAGTGGACACAACCCCCAAAGCCATATACCGAGGCCACATTGTTGCGCGCCATGGAAACAGCCGGTAAACTGGTCGACAACGAAGAACTCCGCGAGGCAATGAAAGAGAACGGCATAGGTCGCCCCTCAACACGTGCCGCAATAATAGAAACACTATACAAGCGCAATTACATACGCAAGGAAAAGAAGAATCTTGTGGCAACAAGTACAGGAATAGAACTTGTAGGCCTTATCAGAAACGAACTGCTCAAGAGTGCAGAACTCACAGGGCGTTGGGAGAAGAAACTGCGCGACATTGAAAAAAAGGAGTACGATGCCAAGACATTCATAGAGGAACTAAAGGCCATGCTTCATGAGGTTGTACGCGACGTACTGAGCGACAACCGCGAATTATTGCATTGAGCAAGCGTAAGAAGTATTTATTCCGGCAGTTCTCAACCTCAAACTGTAAATTGTTGCTGAACCAGAAACTTGCTATCATTACTTTTTCTCCGTGAAAAAGTAATCAAAATACGCCCGTCACGCGTAAAAATCAGTCACAACAGCCAGTAAAACAGGCTGGCAGCAATAATGAACAATAGGGATTCACAAACGCGAACCCCTATTATTCATTATTTAGAAGCTGTTTAAATTTATATCGTTTAGTTTTTTATAGGTCAAAAATAGAATGTTTTATTATTTTTTGAGGGCGCGTAGCGGGCTACGTAACCGAGAAAAAGAGGAAAACAGACATTTTTGAACATAAAAGACAACG
>JAZNDZ010000027.1:0-4803 GCA_045588345.1 Bacteroidaceae bacterium | reverse complement strand
CTCCGCGAGAATACCAACCACCACTAGTAGCACGTACAATGTAACGCATTTGATCACCTCCAATACCCAATGCCCAAATGTTTCCGTTTGTTGCTGATTCAGATGTATAATCGGTAACAGCACCAAGAACGATTGAAGGGTCACTTGAGTTTGTAATTTCAACATCCGCAATCACAGTCATTGCCCCCAGGTTGCGGATTGTATTAGCATCATCACTTGACAATTCTTGACGAGAAGTGATGTTTTCATAATGAAGCACAGGAGTCTGCGCCATTGCACCTATTGCAATAAACAATGATACAACAAATAAAGTAAATTTTTTCATTTTGTAATAATATTAGTTAATAATAAAAAACTCAACGCTTTGAACTTCAAAATGGTTTAATGCACAAAAATACTGGTTTATCTAAAATTTCAAAACTTTTATTGATATTTTTTTGAAACATGTAAAAAAAATCACACAAGAATTCTACAAACGAAGTTCAATTTCGCTTCGCTCAGCATGAAAGGCACGCGGTGGCAACACCACGCAAGAAGATAACTCAAAAGTCATTTACAAAGAAAGCAATCCCAGTTTGAAGACGCTCAAACAGGGATTGCTCGTTCAGAAAGTGGGCTTTTGGATTACCCTCTTAAACTCTGGTGAATTACTTCACCAAAACTTTTTTACCTTCTATTATATATATACCCGGTGTTGTGATTTCAAGCACCTTACGACCCTGCAGGTCATAGATACCTTTCAGCTTTCCGTTTTCAGTTTTCACCTCTTCAATGCATTCTATTGATGTTGCAGTCTCGCCGTCAGCGTCAATATATTCGGTATTGCCACGCTCAAGAGTAAACTTCTTTATTACCATGCACTGCTTGCCGTCGATGTTTACCAGCAGACCAAGCGAGACCTCTGTATCCTCCTTGAGACTGAACCTTACACTGTTTGACATCGTATTGTCCTTGTCGAGCATCTCTGTATAGGCAAGAGCGCTCTTTATATCGGACGTGTTGGGCAAGCCTGCACCTTCGTCAACAACAAGATAACTGTTGCCGCACTGGCCTTCCCACGTCTCATGGTACTCGGCTGTGAATGTGTAGTTGCCGGCCGGCAAAGTGACTGTCTGGTATGCTTTGTGGTTGGTCAAAGTGCCGAATCCGTCCCAAGTGGTGGTGAAGGTCATGCAGTTGCTTTTCTGATTATCCACATGCGCGCCCGTTGTTACATCACCTGAAACAGGTGCATTCTCCAGTATCCAGTCCTTGATTGCATAGAAACGCTTTGTCGTGCTGTTGGGGTTGATTATTCTGCCATTGTCGGTTGCGAATGCCTGCTGGTAGTTCTTGAGGTATTTACTTGTTACTTCTCCTGTTTCCGGCATGGGCTCTGTATTGATGCAGAAGACACCTCTTGAGAGCCCCCATGCATCGCCATCGGGGCCGAAACCGCTGCGCACGCCGTCATGTCCGTTGCCTGTACGGTCAATTACATCACCGCCGGCCTGGTTGAAGTCGTAGTAGAGCATGAGGTCGCTGTATGCAGCAGGGTTCTCTATCGGTGCATTGCACACTGCAAGCAGGGCATCGTCCTTGACAACGCTGCTCCACACACGGAACTCGTCAATCTGTCCGTTCATAGTGGCTCCATCGTAGCCGATAGTAATCGAGCTGAGAGATGGTATGTATGCATTAGTTGAGACGTAGCTTGTAGAGAAGTACTTGCCGTCGCGGTAGAAGTAGACATAGCCGCCGTTGAGGATTGCTGCATAGTGGTGCCATTCGTTGGCGATGACAAATCCCGGCTGGCTCTTGCCTGCATATCCGATGGCATAAAGAGACATAACACCCTGTGTATTGGCATTTATGAGGAAAGTTGCCTCGCTTTGTCCTATGCCCAGACATTTTTCAGTGAGCTGTGTCGGACGCATCCACCATTCAACGGTGAGAACGTCGCGTCGGCCTGTAGAGAACGGTGCGGTTACCTTGGCATTCTCCCCAAAGCCGAGACCGTTCTTGCTGTCGGCATTGCATACGATGAGTGCGCGCTCACGTGTAGTTGTGCCTGCTCCCATCTCGTTACGCACATTGAGTGTAACGTTATAAACACCGCATACCGATGGGGTAAGGCTGCTGTTCTGACCGTTTATGATGTATGTCTTGGCCTCGCTCTCTACAACCCACTCCCACTCGTTGGGGTGATACTTCGATACATCCTTCAGGTATGTCTTTTCTCCCTTCAATATTACTGCCGGACTAATCTCGAATGCCGCTACGGGCTCCGACTCAAGCACATTCACCGTAACCGTAGATGTTGCACTGTTTGTGCCGGTGAGTGATGTGACCTTGAGGGTCACAGTCTGGTCACCGGTGTCGTTGAACGATGCGCCGGCATGCAAGCCATAGACCTTTTCGGTATCGGAACCGGTTATTGTCCACTCATACATCTGCCCGAATGCGGGGTTATCCACGATGAACGATACATTCTCGCCCATGATTACGCGGTCCTTGCTCACATGGAATGAGGCATCTATTGCCTTTTCGGGCAGTACATTAATTGTCAATTCGCTTGTAACGCTGTTGCCTTCACTATCCTCGGCAACAAGAACAACCTTCTGCTCGCCAGCGGTCTTGAATGTTACTGTTGGCTCAAGAACCTGTACATTATCGAGGCCGGCATCCTCAACTGTCCACTTGAGTGCAGCAACTGCATCGCTGTATGTTGCGGTCAACTTCACCGGCATGCCTGCGTATACATCGCCACTTACTGCATCTATCCTTGCGGTGAGTGTGCTTGCAGGCTTAGTGAGCGAAACAGTACTTGCTGTGGCCTCATAGTTATTGTTGAGAATCTCGGCATGGTTGCCGCTTATATACTCGCGCAACATCTGCCTGCCGTCAACAGTGATGAGGTCGCCTTTGTAGTATGCGATGAGCCCGTCCGGCATTACACTGCCCGAATACTGGTATTTTCTTCCGTTGCGTACTTCGGCTATGGTGCGCGCCCTGTTCCATACACGTATCTCGTCGTAGCATGCATCCTGGGCATTGTTTTCGCCGCTGGCAGAGAATACAAGGTCGCCGAACCCGCCTATTCCATTGTACAGTCCTGATGTAAAAGAACCTCGGTTATTGCCGTCAATGTATATTGTCATCTTGTTGCCCTGTACGGTAACGGCAACATGCGTCCACTTGCCTGCTTTAAGGTAACTTGATGTTGTTTTGCGATTGTTTATATCCCAGCCGGCAGTGAAAGTTCCGTTAGCATTGGCGTGCATCATGAATGTACCCCAGCCCGGGCCGGCACTCTGATTCCAATCTAAAAGTGAGTTTGGCTTTATATAGAACTCTATTGTCGCATTCTCGAGTTTGTTATCGAAGATGCCCGGAATTCTGAAACCGGATTGCTTGAAGTTCACAGCCATATTCTCTTCTTCAAACGCAATAGGTGCAGTCACATTTGTTTTCTGCGACTCGATGCCGCCCTCATAGACTGCTGTCACACTGTATGAACCTTCAACAGCGCCGGCCGATGATACATCAAAACTGAATATTCCTGCTGAAACTTCGGCAATCTTTGTGCCATCTTTGTATATGTTGAATTTTTCAATCTTATTGGTTGAAGGCAACGGTGCATCCCACTTCAGTGTACTGCCGCTGAGTGATGCGTTCTGTGGTGTATAATAAGGTTCACCGTAGACAACCACAGAGATTACTGTCTTGTTGCCGGCGCTTTTTATTTCTACTTTGCCATTGGGGAGCGCAAAAGGAGTCTCGGTACCTTTCTCGTTGTACTCATAGTCCATTATGGAGGCATTGTAGATGTTACCGCTGCCCTTGCCCCAACTCTTTGTCTCTACAATGAAGAAATATTTCAAAGGCATGCTGCGTTCATAACCGGCGGTGAGGTCTGTGAGGTCGTAACCGAACTCCATAGGTTCGGTGTGCAGTTTGCCGTCGGCCCAACGACCCAGCATCGGAATCTCGGGCGCGGGGTTGGTGTTTCCGTGGTTTCCGTCACCAGCATACCTGAAATGCTCGAACTCAACACTCTTCTCAGGCGCAGTTGCATTGAGGTTGGCCGAAACGCCTGCCGACAGTTTGATTTCGCTACGGCGTGAGTAGTCCATTTCCAATTTTATGGTACGCAACGGGCGGTAGTCCTTGCGCACTTTGTATATTTCGGGAGTCCACCAGTTCTGCGCGAATGTGCCGTTGCTGTTGAACGATGCACCGCCGTATGCGTATGGACAGTAGATGAAACCACTATTGCCCCACCATGTTCCCCATGAGTTCACGAGAATCCATGCGCCAACCTCGTCCTTTTCAACCTCACCTGCAATGCCGTTGCCGTCGATGTCGAACTCAATGCGGTCATCATAACCTACGATTGTCATGGCATGGTCGACCTGTGTACCCCATGCCTTCACATACATCTTGCCTACGACACCGGCACTCCTGTTGGCAGTTGTGCTTGGAATAGAACCGTTATAGTTACCGCCGGCACTGGCAAGGCCGATACCGCATATACCGCCGGCCTGGAAACTTGTATCGCCATTGTGGTTCCATAGCCAGTTCTTGACCGCCTCACGGCCCTCTTCTGTTCCAACGTTGACAGGGAAGTTTACGGGCTCAAGCATACGGTTATGCATGGCTTCGAACCATTTGTCGTAACCTTGCATCCAACCGAAATCGTTGTCGGCGCAGTCCTGATAACCGAAAAGTGAAGAGTATGTCTGTCCGCCGTATGTCGCTGCCGAAGGCACGCCGATGCTTGTAACGAATTCGTTCTTGCCCGAACTTGTATTGGTGTGCAGC
>JAZNDZ010000026.1:0-19090 GCA_045588345.1 Bacteroidaceae bacterium | reverse complement strand
CAGCCTCCCATAATTCTGTGGTGAACTTGGTATCCTTGCCGTTATACTGCTCTGTATATGTACCTGTGTTTTTTACGGTATTCCAAAGAGACGAGGGGTTATTGTTGCCCTGCAGATAGCGGCCGTTACTGAGATTGCGCAGCCTGACCTTGTAGCCAATGGGGATTGCATTGTATGAACGCGACTCTACATACCATAGCTGTGAATAGTCGGCACTGTTACGTTCGACACAACTGACTTTTGAAACATTTGCGGCGGCAGCCTTGCCGGTACTTTTGTTCACCAACTGCACCACATTTCCTTTGGCAAACTGCGCACAGAGGCGCTGTGGGATAAACACTAAAGACAGCAATAACAAGACTGCGAACGAGAGACTCTTTAAATTCATATCGGGTTATATTTTATTTTTATTCCGGTTTGCAACGGTATACGTGTACATATCATGCAAACTTAATAATATTTAACAATAAAATCGCATAAAAACATAAAAATGATTGAAAGGCAGACTATGTAGTAAAAAAATCGGCTTGAATAGGTTCTTTGTAAACATAATTTTCACCATTTAATTATTTTTTACAGAAATCTTCATATCTTTGCAGTAGATTGCAAAAACAGACTGCACTCGCTGTGACAAGTCAAAGAAACTTTGCCTGTCTCACTCGTTTGTTTTCATCTTTGCGTTAATTTATAAACTGAGTCAAAAAATATTTTAAAAATAATAATTATGGGATTCATTAAAGATTTCAAAGCCTTCGCAATGAAGGGAAATGTAGTTGACATGGCTGTCGGTGTAATCATCGGCGGTGCATTCGGCAAGATAGTGACTTCAGTGGTAAACGACATTATCATGCCTCCTATCGGTATATTGGTAGGCGGTGTTGATTTCAAA
This sequence comes from Bacteroidaceae bacterium, assembly GCA_045588345.1. GTDB lineage: Bacteria > Bacteroidota > Bacteroidia > Bacteroidales > Bacteroidaceae > HGM04593. Next base: position 18,201 of record JAZNDZ010000026.1, on the reverse strand, counting down.
GACCTCAAACTCATACTTCAGGATGGTAAAGAAGAGATTCTTAACGAGGCCGGCGAGGTTGTGACACCGGCAGTTGCAGAGGTTACACTCAACTATGGCAACTTCCTGCAGCAGACATTCGACTTCCTTATCATTGCATTCTCTATCTTCTGCATGATTACATTCATTACAAAGCTCAACAATATGAATAAGAAGAAAGAGGCTGAGGCTCCGGCACCCGCACCTGCTCCGGCACCTGCCCCAGAGCCAAGCGCAGAAGAGAAACTCCTTACCGAGATTCGCGACCTCTTGAAAGAGAAGAAATAACAGCGCACATACTTGAGAGTGAGACCACGCGGTCTCGCTCTCTTTTTTTAGCAACATTAACCCACAAGCATTTGTGGGAAAAGAGAAAAAACACTATTTTCGCATTAAGTTTTAGAAACCAATAATAAGTCAAAAAATATGAAACAAGACATGATTGTTATCCTGGACCTGGGAAGTCACGAGAATACCGTACTGGCAAGAGCCATTCGCGCTTTGGGTGTTTATAGCGAGATTTACCCGCATGACATTACAGTAGACGAACTCAAGGCCCTCCCGAATGTAAAAGGTATAATCATCAACGGAGGCCCCAACAACGTAATTGACGGCGTAGCCATTGATGTGAACCACGATATCTACAACGCAGGCTTCCCCGTTATGGCAGCCGGACACGACAAGGCGCTCTGCGAACTTAAGATAGCCCAGATTGGCAACGATGTGGAAGTTGTCAAGGAGGCAGTAAAGGACTTTGTCCTTGACACATGCAAGGCTGAGAAGAACTGGAACATGACCAACTTCGTCAACGACCAGGTTGAACTCATCCGTCGCCAGGTTGGTGACCGCAAGGTGCTTCTTGCCCTCTCAGGCGGTGTCGACAGTTCTGTTGTTGCAGCACTGCTGTTGAAGGCAATCGGCAACAACCTCGTATGCGTTCACGTTAACCACGGTCTCATGCGCAAGGGCGAGAGCGAGGCTGTTGTAGACGTATTCAGCAAACAGTTATGCGCAAACCTCGTATATGTAGATGCTACAGACCGTTTCCTTGGCAAGCTCGAAGGCGTTGCCGACCCTGAGGAAAAGCGCAAGATTATCGGCGGCGAGTTCATCCGTGTGTTCGAAGAAGAGGCACGCAAACTTGACGGCATAGATTTCCTTGGTCAGGGCACAATTTACCCGGACATTGTTGAGAGCGGTACAAAGACAGCCAAGATGGTAAAGAGCCATCACAACGTAGGCGGCCTGCCCGAAGACCTTCAGTTTGAGTTGGTAGAACCTATACGCCAACTATTCAAAGATGAGGTACGTGCATGCGGCCTTGAGTTAGGCTTGCCATACGACATGGTATACCGCCAGCCGTTCCCTGGCCCAGGCCTGGGTGTACGTTGCCTTGGTGCAATAACACGCGACCGTCTTGAGGCACTGCGTGAGGCCGATGCAATCCTTCGCGAGGAGTTCAAGATAGCCGGACTTGACAAGACCGTATGGCAGTACTTCACCGTAGTGCCCGACTTCAAGTCAGTTGGCGTGCGCAACAACGCACGTTCATACGACTGGCCCGTCATCATCCGCGCCGTCAACACCGTTGATGCCATGACAGCAACCATCGAGCAGATAGAATGGCCGATACTCCTGAAGATAACAGACCGTATCCTGGCCGAAGTACCCAATGTCAACCGCGTCTGCTACGACATGTCACCCAAGCCCAGCGCCACAATTGAGTGGGAGTAAAAAACAGCGTTTTTTAAGCATATTTCAATAGCCTCAACAACAAAAAAGTTGAGGCTATTTTATTGATATACACCCTCCAAACCATTCTGGAGGATATTTTAACATTATAGTTAACGAATGTAAATTGACACCACTTTTTGACACCAGTAGCAGTTGCCACCATTTGAGCAGATGAGATTTTCCTGGTACCTTTGAAAAAAGTTTGTATAAAAAGATCTTTGTGTTTATTTGTGACTATATCCAATTACTACATTGGAGTTGCTATTTAGCCACAAATTTAGTTTTAAGTGAATTTTTTGACATAAAAAAATTGTATAGAAAAAAAAAATGACTTATATTTGCAAGCAAATAAAAAATAATGAAAAGAAAGATTGAATTAAAAGAATTTCTCATAACCCAATCAACAGGCATATATACATTTAAATTCCAAAATAAAACCTTGACGGAATTTGATGAATTTATGTATAAATTCAAAGATACAGATGATGATTTAATAAAAGATGATTTTAACAGAATCATTATGGCGATTAAAAAAATTAGCGAATCTGGAGCTTTGGAAAGATATTTTAGAATAGAGGGAAAATACAAAGATAATGTTGTTGCGATTCCTTTATATATTACAAAAAGAAAAAATCACAAGACATTAAGGCTATACTGCCTGAGACTTTCTGACCATTTAATAATTATTGGCAACGGAGATACTAAATTTCAGAATTACAATAACAATCCACTAATAGTACAATATACTGAAGACCTAGCAAGTTTAGAGCAAGCTATTAAATTTTATAAAAGGACAAACGATATAAAGCTAAACCACAATCGGATTGTTGTAAATAATAGTATAAACATCGAAATATAGAGCAATGGACACAAAGAATCTTTTTTTTGAATGCTTAAACAATGTTCCTAATGAAATTCATTTTGAAGTTGATTGGGCATTTGAAATCTCCAATCGTATTGATTCAATATTAAAAGAAAGGAGAATAACTCAAAAAGAGTTCGCACAGATGGTAGGTAAACGAGAATCAGAGGTCTGTAAATGGCTTAAAGGTACACACAACTTTACATTAAGAACATTAGCAATAATATCAGCCGCTCTTGACACTTCTATTATAACAGTAACCACCAAAGAGCAACATACAGAGTATATAAAAAAAGACTATAAACAGGAAATGATATCAGTAAGATGTGAAACACCTATGTACTCCATAAAACCATCAACCCGCAAGAGTAAAAGAAGTCTTAACAAATTTACACTGATATCCAATACATCAAATTCAAAAATATGGAAAAACTAAACATAGGAATCCATTTAGATTCAAGCAATGAGATAAAGTTTATAATAAACACGCCCAAAGAAGACATCAACACCGAAAAACTTAAATACGGATATCTGAACGTAATAACTCCAAATTCTGAAGATAAAACAATTAGTATCACATCAGGTATTCAATATTTATACGACGAAAGTCCTATTTTAGAGTGCCATTATTCTTTTACTTTTAAATACGAAGAAAATGTAAATGGTAGTGTCGTTATAGAAAATGAAAACGAAATAAAAGTCAACCAAGATATTCTAAATATAATTTTAAGTGTTGCAATTGGTGCTATTAGAGGAATAATGATAGCACGAACAATAGGAACAAACATATCAAAATATCCTCTACCAATAATAGGAATGGAAGAACTTTTACAAAGCGTTAAAATATCAAAATGAAAGATATAAAATAAGGAGTGCTAGCACTTCTTATTTTATTATGTATTCAAATATTATTTGTATTCAAAAAAAAAATCTGTATTCAATCAAAAAAACATGTTTTTATGTATTCAAAATATTCTTTGATTTTTTAGACTCTGGAGTTTGCAGGAACAGGACTTTCCTGGTACCTTAGCCTGTGAACCAAAGAGATAGAAATATGAGTACAGCAGTTATTTACGCCAGAGTATCATCGACCAACGACAGACAAATGTTGCACGAGGCGGGTGTTAGCGTTTACATTCAAAATCTTGGCATTTACACCCTGAACGCCACAGGAGAGGCGAACCCCGTTGCAAGCATAATGGTAACTGTTCTTGCAGAAATGGTGAATATAGAACGTTCTAACATCGTTTATCGCCTAAATAGTGGCAGAGAAAGTTATATTGCAAGCGGTGGCAAGTTAGGTCGCAAGAAAGGTTCTGTAAAATCCACAGAGCGCAAGAAAGAGGAATACAAAGAGGTTATTTCACTCTTAAAGCGTGGTTACTCTGTACGAAACACAGCAACCCTCGCTAATGTTAGCGTCAGCACAGTACAAAGAGTAAAGAGAGAGTTCTGTATTTAATTTAATTGAATTTAATTGAATTTGTAAGTTATTGCTCCTGGCGAAGCCGGGAGCAATAACTTTATTTATATATAATCAAAATTATTCCACATTTTAATAAGAGCATCGTTTTTATTGATATATTTGCTATATTAATTTACAACCAGACTCAAAGAAAAAACCTTATGAGTAAAAAGACTATTATTTTCCAAGAATATGGAAAAATCACTTATAAAGAAATTGATGAGTTATTTTCATTTACTATACAGTATCACAATAAATTTGACCAACATAATATCACAAAACAATCTGAATTTGTAGTAGTAGCAGCCTGTAGGGGTCTAACAAAAATCAGTTTAGAAAAAATCAATCAAAAAGATTACTTGTTTATATCAGATGATATAAGCAAAGATGTCAACTATCCCAAAGAAATAGATGTCTTTCTATCAATGCAGTGCGATAGCGACAGCATTGTAACAGCAGAAATGCTGTATCACGCAATATACGTTTCTGCAGATGAATTATTCCCTAAAATGCGATTAAACGATATTTATTATAATTACAAATGGTTATTAAATAAAACAAAAATAAACATTCATACCAACAAATTTGACAAATACATAAAAGACATTTTCCCAAATAGCAAAGACATTGCCATTGAAAAAATCATAGAGAAATTAAAAATCGCAAGACTAGAAGCAATTACGCTATTTGAACGTTGGCAGAGATTCCATTTAATCGACTACAACCCACAAACAGGTTGGATACCGAATTACCCAAAAGAAACACTTACAATAGAGCAATTTAAGCAAGAACTTTCAGTTACAAGAATTGATGTAAAAAAAGACAGTAACACAGGATTGCTATTCTTTGAATGTGATAATAACATTAAGGGAGAAGTTATGGTGGAACAAATACCCAAGCACCCAATGATGTCAAAGTTTATTTTATCAAATTCTAAAGTCTGTTGGATTTTACACGAAGAGGAAGAAATGCAAGCTCCTGTAATTGCAGATTTTTAATTTGTTACATATGAAAACACCATATATATGTATGTTCAACGAGCAAGAATTTGTTGCTGTCTGTCGCAAAACGGATTATGAGAACAATAACATTGGCAAGGATATATTCCTCGTATGTAGAAACGAATGGGAAGATATAGGCGAGTATTCCACAGAAGAAATTGATTTGCTTTTAACCAAGATAGAAAACAACACCATTGAATTATATCCAGCACCATACAATGCAGTTGTCATTGTAAAATCTATACCTTATTCAAGAAAATCGGAATACATCGAATTACCCATAATCTTCTTTTCGACACCAGTCTTCGACACCAGTTCGATAAATTAAGGACAAAAATTTGTGTTAAAGTATTGATAATAAAGTTAAAACAATTAGCAACAAATTAACAGTTCTAGTCGAGTGGGAGTAAAAAACAGCGTTTTTTACGACTACAGAGCAACCTTTTGAGCAGTTAGTCGCGTGTAGCACTGACGAAGATAGTGCCACGCGGGGTGCGATTGCCAAAGGCAACAAAAGGTTGGTCAATGGGATGGCCCTGAAGGGGACAAAGACTATATTCCACAAAAAATGGAACCGCAAGGTTCCATTTTTTATTACTCCTTCCGAGCTAATCGCAGAGCCATTGGTCACGCGCAGTGTCGCAAGGTGGTATCGCATAGGTAGTACTTAGAAAGACTATAAAACAATAAAGAAGCCTCGGCTTCTTTATTGTTTTATTTCCAAAGGGTTGTTTTTAACCCACCTTTACATATGTATCATACAACCATTGTTTACTCTTTTCATTTGCTTCCAAATCTATCCCTTGTAATTTTGATATTGAGAGCAAATTATTTGAGTATCTTGACAAATAATTAACTATACCTTCTGAAGGAATCTTATTGTTTCTTGACAACCCTCTAACAACTCTTCCTACAAACTCATATTCTTTTTGAGAGTACAGACTTTTTAACACCTGCAATTTCTTGTTTGAGTATTTGACAGAAATCTTTTCACCATCTACTACAATGACTCCAAGACTTAAACGTTCAGAAATCTCGGGTCTAATCTCACCAAAAATTATGCTATATTGTAACTTATTCATTTATATTATCATTTAAACATTCAACAAAATTCGTCCATACTTCATCCACCCACGATTCATCAAACAATTGCATCTGTTTATTAAGTATAATATCATTATCAACTTTCCATTCTGATGGTATTCCCGAAATCATACTTTCAAGCACACCTCTGCAATTATCGACAGACTTTCTATAATAGTCTTCCAACCCTACAGCAACAGTCCTAATTTCATTCTTTGAAAATCTATTTATAAATTGTTTGAATATTTCTGCATACAATATCGTATCTGTCATTGTCAACTGACACATTGGGTATTCAAATGTCGAGGTATTGAATATTCCGCCATAATCAATAGAAATAAGTTCATCGCATTTTACATCGTACAGCAAATTTGCATTGTTATATGTACGGTCTTCATTTGCTACCCAAAAGTCAAAAAGAGCAATCTTTAGCAATTGTACAAGAACTTTCTTTGACAGTTGTATATGACTATACGTTGTCTGTGTAATATCAACAACACTATCCAGCATCATATACCCCAACGAAGGTGCGGTACGGATACAATTTGTCGATAAAAAATTACTCCAATGCTCAGCCTTGATTTTCACCAGGTTCATTTTCGGAGAACGGATATTCCATTTTTCAACAAGATGAGAACCAATAAATTCACACACAAGTTTATACGCAGGATTTAAAGAACGCATATACTTACACACATACTCATTCTTGTCGCTACACATTACAAGAACAGGATTTTCTCCTGTTTCATATTGTTTTTGAATATCCTTGATACTATCGAGCATATTTTGACACGTAGAATTATAATGATTGAAGCATATATATAACACGAACAACTGAGTAATATCAAAAAAAACATTCAATATTTTTTCAATGCAAGTGCAAACTACATTCCCGATTTTACCGCAAATATAGCAAAAAAACTTTTTGTTAACATACTTAATTAACCATTTTTACTATTAATCTTACTCCAGCAGAGTCAACCTGCAAGCGCAATATTACGAACTGACAGAGCATAATACAATAAAAGCATGAGTTTGTTTCATCATTTCTGGAATTTGTATATATTCGCACAATAACACAAAACCACAAAAGATGAGAAACCTTATTGCACTGGTAGCCATGTTCGTTGCGCTGGTAGTTCCGGCGCAGAAGCAACGTTTCATGTACGACGGGAAGAAGAAGATATACTACAACACTGTTGCCGATGCCGAAAACAGACTCATACAGTATATTGAGCAGCACAAAGAGAGATACAACGCTTTCCCTGAGAGGTACTTTACATACCTTATTGAGAACGACGAGCGCTGCCTGACATACGACTTCAGCAAATTTGAAAAGGCGGCAGAGAGAGTGACAAACATGCCGTTCAGGGTAAGGACATCGGAAGACGGCGCACTACGACTCTATTCATGGGACATTTCGGGCGGCACAATGTCCGATTTTTCAGGAATAACATCGTACAAGGACGGCAACAAGGTATACAGCCATTCGTTCATAACGGAAGACATTGACTATTCCGAGTTGGAAGCCGGGCTCAACAAGCAGCAGAAGATTGGCTCCATAGCATGCGGTGCTTACGACATAAAGGAAGTGGAACTCAATGACGGAAGGAGAATATATGTAGTGTTCTCATTTTCATCGGGGTCAAGCATACTTTATTCAACAAGCATGAAAGCATACACCATAAGCAACGGCGAGTTGAAGGAATACAGTCTTTTTGTCCATGGCCAAAAGAGAAGCAACACGCTGACATATTTTACAAATCCTTGCAGCACATATTTTGGCGATATAAAGTTTGACGGCAACGACCTTTACATACCCGAAACACGCAATGGCAGTAACCCTTATGGCGGTGACCAGGAAACGGGGCGCAGGCTATACTATCAATTCGACGGAAAGACATTCAACTACACCGGGATAAATTACCCCGATGAACTGCACAGCAGCCTGCGTAACTTCAAGCACAATATTGTACTCATTGAGCAGGCTCCATGGAAAATACGTATAGACAGAATGCCCGACGGGAAAACAAGATATGCATCGTGGAAAGGCAAGGAAAGTAAAGAAGTACCCGACATGGTTATAAAAAACGGCACATACACAAAGGGGAGCACCGGAAAGAATTCAGATGATAAAGAGTACATTGAAAGGTACAAATTCAGCAACGGAGAATACACGTACGAAGTTTCTTGGAAGTTCACTTACCAGTTCACGCCAACCGGCCCTGAGGATTGGAAAGTCACGGTCAAAAGAAAGGATAAAGTGCTGATGACGCTATCTGAAAAGAAAAGGTGATATCAAAAGTATGAATAAGACAAAGAGCATAAAAAGACAAGCACAACTCGCGGGCAATGTAATCATTTTTTTGAAATAAATTTAAACAGCTTCTAAAATCAATTACCTATTATGAAAAAGTTCTATTTTGCAATTGCGTTTGCAGCCATTGCACTCATGACATCTTGTACCAACAACTACAAATTGGCGTTTGGACTTGGAGATGACATTGCCAAAGTTGAAGAATTGCTGAAAGGCCAAAATATAAAGTATAAATGCGAGACCGATGATGACTATACCAATGTAAAACACATAAAAACAGGTGATGCCACAATAGACAACATCGAATACAATAGTATTGAAGCAAGTTTTCTTGACAACAAGGTTGTTTTTATGAAATACAACGTACCTGAGGGAGAAAAAGGCGAAAAGGGTAACGAATTCATCTCTTTTATAAAGAACAGGTTCGGCGAACCGGTTACGACATTGGAACAAAAGAAGAATGATGCACCGGAATATTATTGGGGCGATGCAAACAAGACATTCTGCATTGTAAAAAGGAACGGTGGTTCATTCATAAACAAGTTGTTCAACAACAAGGTCATAGAGGTGCTGGTCGGCAACACCGACATAGAAAACCCACATTTATCGAACAAGATAAGAGAAAAGTGCTTTGACTGAAAAAGCATGTGGGTGACCCATTTCACTTTTGGGTCACCCACGTTTGTAGGGAGGTTGGATAAAAAGAGCTATTTTTAGGCTTGCGAAGCACGAAAAAACGCAGTTTACTAAGCGTAAATGAGTATTTTCCGGGCAAGCGTAACAACAAAAGAGCCTTTTTAGTCAGATTCCTTTGCTCTGTTGATGAGGTATATTCCTGCAGTGGCAAGCCCGGCTGCAACAACATATTTCCAATAGAATGGTTCGCCCAGGCAGAGGCACGATGTCACAGCCCCGACTACGGGGATTAGCGAGTTGAAGATAGCGACCTTTCCCACAGGATTGCATGTGAGCAGTTTATTGTAGAGAGTAAAACCAAGGGCAGAAATGCAGACAAGCAGAAACAGGATTGCAACACCGGCCAACGTAACGGCAGGCAGAGTGCCGCCCATTAACAGCCCGGGCACAACAAGCATCACACCGCCAATGGCAAGACTGTAGCCGGTGCCCACAAACACGTCGACACGCTTGCCAAGGCCGCGAGTCATCAGGCCTGCCAATGCCGAACAAACCGCATTGAGTATTATCATGCCGTCACCCATGAAAGTGAAGCCGCTGTCCTGCCCCACACCTATATTCAAAGCCATTATACCGGTGAAGCCAAGTACGCAGCCAATGATTTTGTTGGTTGTGAGTTTGTCGCTCTTGAAAAAAATACAGGCAAGCAGCACCAGCATGAAAGTGCCCAAAGAGTTGAGGATTGCAGCGCGTGCGCCGTCGCTATAGGAGAGGCCGACATAAAAGAAATAATAGTGCAGACCTGTATTGAGCAGGGCAAACAGCAGCACATAGAACAAACTGCCCCCGCCGCTCAATGCAAAACTGCGGCGTGTTGCAGCAGCAATGGCAAGCACTATGGCACCGGATAGCATGAAACGTATGCCGGCAAAGAGCATTTTGCTGCCGGTCATCAGTTGTGTTATCTGGAATTCAGCAAAACCGAGTTTTATTAGCGGATAGGCCCAGCCCCATGCCATAGCAGCCGACAGGGCAAACAGCACCACCCACAACGGGCGCTGGAATATTGGGGTCTTTTTGTTGTCATGTTCCATAGATACTGCAAAATTAGCAAATTTATCGTTACTGTGATGCATTATGGACAATCTTATTCACCGACAATTCCGTTCATTGAAAAGAATTTTATATCTTCGCGAATAGAATGCAAACAAACCAGGAAGAAGAATATGGCTACAACAATTTATATGACCCGCCACGGCGAGACAATAGAAAACTCAAAAGGACTTTTCCAAGGACAGACACCAGGGCACTTGTCGGAACTCGGTATTGAACAGGCACATTCGTTGCGCCCGCGCATTGCCGAACTGGATTTTGATGTTGTGCTGTGCAGTGACCTCAAGCGTTGCCTTGACACAGCCCAAATTGCCCTTGAGGGACGTGAATGCACCTTTATAAAGGAACCGTTGCTGCGCGAGCGCGACCTTGGCAACCTTGCCGGCACACCCATCAAAGGTGCTGTATACAACGAGACGGTAGAGAGCGAGGAATCAATGAAGGAACGTGCGCACAAGTTTCTTGACAAAGTGCGCCGCGAGTACCCGGGAAAGAAAATTCTTGCTTTCAGCCACGGATTCTTCTGCCGCATTATGGAGGCCGAAATAAAGGGTGTGACCCACAGGGATGTTACCCTCTTCGGCAACTGCGAGATAAGGGAATTTATAGTATAACTGAAAAGTGAAAGGTAAAAACTGTAAAATCCAGCTTTCAACAACGTGTGTAGCAGAAGTTATGCAAGCATAGAGATTTTACATCTCCGTTTTCACGTCAAAACACCTCTATGAAAAAAGCCGACCTATACAAAAAAGCCATTGAATACTTTGAAGTTGCCATACCGGTTGCTGAGACAGAACTGGATTACTCCACCCCATTCGACCTGCTTGTAGCAGTCATACTATCGGCGCAATGCACCGACAAGCGTGTGAACATGGTCACCCCGGACCTAATCGCCCGCTACCCCGATGCGCACGAAATGGCACAGGCACACCCCGATGAGATATTCAACTACATAAAAAGCGTATCGTACCCTAACAACAAGGCAAAGCACCTTGTGGGCATGGCGCAGAAACTGTGCAGTGACTTTGGCGGCGAGGTACCCGACACTCTGGAGGAACTCATTACCCTGCCGGGTGTGGGACGCAAGACAGCGAACGTAATACTGTCGGTCGTGTGGGACAAGAGCGCCATGGCCGTTGACACGCATGTGTTCCGTGTGAGCCACCGCATAGGGCTTGTTCCCAAGCGTTGCACCACTCCTTACAGTGTGGAAATGGAACTCATGAAGCATCTGCCTGCCGACATAATCCCAAAGGCACACCATTGGCTAATACTCCATGGACGTTACATGTGCACGGCAAGAGCCCCAAAATGCGATAAGTGCGGCCTCACCGATGTGTGCAAGGAGTACAACAAAATTAAAAAACAATGAACAACGATAACAAAAAGTGGAAGGTACTTGAAAGCAAGTACCTTATAAAACGCCCGTGGCTCACAGCACGGTGCGACAGGCTTGAACTGCCCGACGGCAGGGTCATGGACGAATACTATGTCCTTGAATACCCCGATTGGGTAAATGTCATTGCTATAACAAAGGATGGCGAGTTTGTAATGGAAAGACAATACCGTCACGGACTTGGCGTGTACAGCACCGAGTTGCCATGCGGTGTAATGGAAAAAGGCGAAGACCCCATGGAAACTGCCAAACGGGAACTGCTTGAGGAAACCGGCTACAGCGGCGGCGAGTGGAGCAAACTGATGGAACTGTCGCCTAATCCCGGTTCAATGACCAACCTTTCGCACTGTTTTCTGGCTGTAGGAGTTGAAAAGACAGCAGAGCAGTCGCTCGACGAGAACGAGGAACTGGAGGTGCTGCTGATGAGCGAAGGCGAAGTGAGGACACTGCTCGAAAATGGTGGAATTTGTCAGGCACTTATGGTTGCTCCGCTATACAAATATTTCAGCAACAAAGAAAGATGACAAGAATTCATTTTTCCTTAAGGAATTTTTATTTGAATTTATTACCTCTTTTATTTAAAAAACATTATCTTCGCAAAATGAAATAGTGTACAGAATTGTCATTATCCGCAACATGTAAAGAAAAAGAGCCGTCAGGATGACAACAAGCACTTGTCATGCCGGAGCGGAGCGAAGCATCTAAAAAAGGAAAAGAGAGATTCTTCCGTTCCGTCAGAATGACAAAGCGCACGTAATGACAAGAACAGCACTGTAACAAAACAAGCATTTAACAAAACCATTACTAACATAAAATCAATTAAGCTATGACAATTGACAATTTCAAGTTTGCCGGCAAGAAGGCAATCGTTCGCGTTGACTTCAACGTACCTTTGAACGAAGAAGGTAAGATTACTGACGACACACGTATCCGCGGTGCTCTTCCCACATTGAAGAAGGTCTTGGCCGACGGTGGCGCTCTCATCATCATGTCACACATGGGCAAGCCCAAGGGCAAGGTAAACGCAAAGTACTCTTTGAGCCAGATTGTTGACGCTGTATCAGAGAAGTTGGGTGTACCCGTACAGTTCGCTCCCGACTGCGCTAAGGCAGCCGAGGCAGCTGCGGCATTGAAGGCCGGAGAGGTATTGATGCTTGAGAACCTCCGTTTCTACCCCGAAGAGGAAGGCAAGCCTGTAGGCATTGATAAGGAGGACCCTGCATACAACGATGCAAAGAAGGCTATGAAGGAGTCACAGAAGGAGTTCTCAAAGACTCTCGCTTCTTATGCAGACTGCTACATCAACGACGCATTCGGTACAGCACACCGCCGTCACGCATCTACAGCAGTCATCGCCGACTACTTCGACGCTGACAACAAGATGCTCGGCTACTTGATGGAGAAAGAGGTTCAGGCTGTCGACAACATACTCAAGGACATCAAGCGTCCTTTCACAGCAATCATGGGCGGTTCTAAGGTTTCTACAAAGATTGGTATCATAGAGAACCTCATGGACAAAGTTGACAACCTAATCCTCTGCGGCGGTATGACATACACATTCGCAAAGGCTCAGGGTGGACAGATTGGCCGTTCAATCGTTGAGGACGACAAGCTCGACCTCGCTATCAGCATCATGGAGCAGGCTAAGGCAAAGGGCGTTAACCTGGTTCTCGCCAAAGACTGCGTTGCTGCCGACGATTTCTCTAACGATGCCAACACACAGGTTTGCCCGGCAGGTGCAATCCCCGAAGGTTGGGAAGGCCTTGATGCAGGCCCCGAGGCACAGAAGGCATTCGCTGCTGCAATTGTCGATGCAAAGACAATTCTTTGGAATGGCCCTGCAGGCGTGTTCGAGTTCGACAACTTCACAGCCGGTTCACGTGCTATTGCTGAGGCTATCGGCAAGGCAACTGCCAACGGTGCGTTCTCACTCATTGGCGGCGGTGACTCAGTAGCATGTATCAACAAGTTCGGTATGGCCGACCAGGTATCATACATCTCAACAGGTGGTGGTGCCCTTCTCGAGGCTATAGAGGGCAAGGTTCTCCCGGGCGTTGCTGCAATCAAGGGCGAATAATATCCCGCTCGAATAATTCATAATAAACAGGGCGGCCGGCCGCGCTGTTTATTATATAACGGAAAAGTGAAATAAAGTTTCGACAAAGCTGCCTCACAGCCAAGATTCGCCAAAGGCAACTGCAGCAAAGCGGTGAGGAGTAGAACAACCTATAATTTATGGACGAAAAACGTATCACAGAAATTCAGAGGAGCGTCATTGGTGCGCTTGGCGAAGAGAGACTCAAGAGAGCCATTGACATCTTGGGCGAGGAGATAGAGGCGCTGCAGGACTGGGAACTGCGTACCCGTTACAATGAACTGCAGACAGCATATAAATACATGCTGGAATACCTTCGCATGGGCATGCCCGACCCTGATAGAGAGCGCCTGCATGGTGAACTCATAGGCAAGTGCTACGTTTTGAACGACCAGATAGCCGTTGCCAGGCTCACAGAACACTCCACAAAGGTATACTGCCAGATGCGCCGCAAGTACAAGAGCCTGTCAGGCATTGACAGCATATATTCAAGACTCAAGGAGAATCACTCCAACATGGAGGTAGCCAAAAGCCTCCCGGCACAGGAATGCCGCTCGCTCAATGCCACACTGGCAATGGAGCACGAACAGTTGTTGCCACAGTTCTTCGGTGCATTGTGGAGCAGCAATTGCTGGAGCAAGGGCGATGCCGAGAAAGTCACAGAAATAATCACTGGCAACGATATAAACATCTTTGACCGCGCCGTGGCTGTGAGTGCCGTCATGCTAAGTGCTCTAAAGTGCTTCGAGCCGCTCAAGGCCACCACACTGTGCAACATTGCAGCAAGCAACAACAGCCTGCTATCAACCCGCGCCATAATTGGCTTGACGATAGTGCTCTTCATGTACCGGGAGCGAATAAAGCACTATCCCGAAATAACCGCCGCACTTGACACAATACGCGAGAATGCCGTCATCATGCACCGTGTGCAGACAATACAGATACAGTTGCTGCGCTGCCGCGAGACACAGAAGATTGACCGCAAGATGCGAGAAGAGATTATCCCGGCCATGATGAAGAACCCCAACCTCAGGGGCAACAAACTGAGCATGGACATACTCAAGGAGATTGAGGACGACGAGGACAAGAACCCCGAATGGAAGAAGTGGATTGAGGAAGACGAAATCAAAGGCAAAATTGAAGAGATGAGCAAGTGGCAGATTGAGGGTGCAGACGTTTACATGAGCACCTTCTCGCAACTCAAGAACTTCTCCTTCTTCAGCGAAATGTGCAACTGGTTCCGCCCGTTCGACACAGCCGTTCCGGCCATTGCACAGATTGTACCACAGGAGGCAGGCAAGAAAAGCATCATAGGTGCTATCTGCGCCTCACAGTTCTTCTGCAACAGCGACAAATACTCCTTCTGCCTCACATTCGAGCGCGTACCCAAGGAGCAGCGCGACGCAATGATGCAGCAAATGACCGGCATGGGCGACCCTGCCGAACAAATGCCCGATACCGTAACCGAGGTGCCCACCGAAAAGCGTGCTGAGATAGAAAGCAACCAGTACATACAGGACCTCTACCGTTTCTTCAAGGTATCGAATTACCGTCATGAGTTCAACGACCCATTCAACATGTCTCTCAACTTGTTGCAGAGCAAAGCACTCGCATCACTAATAGAGAGCAACGAAGCCATGCTGCGCACCTTCCGTTACCTTGTAGAGAAGGAGTACTACAGCGAAGCCTTCAAAGCCGGCAGCCTCTTTGAGAAGAGCGGACAGGGCGATGCGCAGTTCTTCCAGGAAATGGGTTTCTGCGCACAGAAGGATTGCGATTACAGCACCGCCATAGACTATTACACCAAAGCCGACATCGTGAAGCCCGACACACTGTGGACCCTGCGACACATAGCACAATGCTATCGCCTGCAAGGCGAATCGGAGAAAGCACTCAGTTACTATCTGATGGCCGAGGAAATAGCTCCCGAGAACATATCCCTGCTCATGCAGACAGGCGAGAGCCATGCCGCACTGAAGCAATATGATGAAGCATTCGCACGATTCTACAAGGTAGAGTACCTGAGGCCCGACTCGCGCCGTGCAATTCGCGCCATAGCATGGTGCTCATTCATCACCGGGAAGGACAGCCAGGCACGCACCTACTACCGGCGCCTCATAAGCGCTCCCACTCCCGGCTACGAAGACTACCTCAACGCCGGTCACGTAGAATGGGCAACACACAACAACCAACAGGCAGTAGAATACTACAACAAAGCAAAAGAACTTTGCGGCAACGCAGAAAAGGTTGCAGAACACATTCTCAATGACAAAGAAGTACTGCTTGACCGCGGAATAAGCAAAACAGAACTGCAACTGCTGGTAGACCTGATAAGCTGAATGCGGAAAACGGAAAGTGCCCTACGTAGAGGGAAATCAATACATAATCTTGAAATAATCAAGCAATGCCTTGTAATTATCCTGAGCTGTGAGGCAAGTATCCAAAAGATACCCACGCACACTGCTCCACTGCTGCAAGCCACGATAATAGAAAATCTTCAGTTCATCAGTGATTATAAACGGCACAAAGCCATTGGCAAGACACTCCTTGAACATAAGAAGACGCCCCACACGGCCATTCCCGTCCTGAAACGGATGTATCGCTTCAAATCGCTGGTGAAAATCAATAATATCCTCAAACGACTTGCGCTTTATTGCATTATACTCCTTAAGCAAAGCCCTCATTGCCAATGGCACATCCTCGGGAGCAACTATGTCGTTGCCACCCACTTCATTGGGCAAGCGTTTATACTCCCCTACCGCAAACCACGCTTTTCTGCTATCGCTTGTACCACGTTTCAGCAAAGCATGCAACTCTTTTATCAATCCCTCGCTCAAACGCTCCTGTGCCCTGTCAATAACAAGGTCAATGCAACGGAAATGGTTTGCAGTCTCAATAATATCATCCACACGCAAGGCCTCACCCTCAACACCAACAGTGTTAGTCTCAAAAATAAAGCGCGTCTGTTCGTGAGTAAGACGGCTACCCTCAATGCGGTTAGAGTTATATGTTAAGTCAATCTGCGTGCGATGGTAGATGCCCCCCTTCAACCCGGCATCCTTCTGCTCCTTGAGAGCAAGGAGCAACGGCATAGGCTTACGCCGGCACACACTGCGCTCTGGCAGCCGCGCATCCACAGGCACACTCCAGGTCTTGCCAACAAGTACAGCCCCGGCAATCTTACCTTGAGCACAATAGTTACGCACAGTACGCTCAGCAACTCCAAACCTCTTCGCAAATTCAGTAACCGAAATATAATCCATAAATAAAACCTATCGGCAAGTTATTTTATCAAAAAACATCACAAATATAGCATTTCTTGCCGATATCGGCAAGAAATAGTACATAATTCAACATTTTTAGACATAAGTACAAATCTGCGAATAAGCGAGAGTGTGGAAGTTCACTTACACACAAAGCGAGCGAAAGCAGATTCAACAAAGTTAAAAGCACATAAGACCTTCGCAAAGACAAAACTGTCCCTCTTTGAAAAGAGGGACGAGCGAAGCGGAGGGAGTTCCGGTACCCTTCCTTGTCATCCCGACAGAGCGCAGCGACGAGGGATCTCTACACGTCATTAACATCTACTAACGCGACAGCAAAGTAGCAGAAGTTTATAATTGGCTATGACCAATGAAGTTAAAACAGATAGGTGTGAGGATGATTAGTATAGCCGACGTAGAAGCATCCATTGTGAATGTCCTGAATAAAAAGCCCATCAACCCAAGTTGGATAATACATTATTGTTTGCAACAAGTTTGTCGTATGGCTTATATGACTCTTCATAATCACGAATTGCTTCTTCTGTGTCTTTAATCAAGCCTAACACCTCTTTGGCTATACCTATATTTGTTTTAATTCGCGCTTGATGGCAATAAGCAAGTTCTGCCTTATACTTCTTCATCAGAAAAATCTCCACAGGGCTCATTTCACGACCTAACTCTGAGAGTTCAAATTGCAACTGCTTCATCTCCTCCATATAATAATCCTCAACGTTTGAAATCTTAACACTATCGCATCCGTCCTTTATCAGCAATCCAAATGAAACAACATTTTTTAGGAACTTGCATTTAGTTAAATCCTTGACTGCAGACACAGCATCTTCAAATGACAACTTTGTCAACTCTTTACAAGAAGGAAGGTCTTTGATGAGAACCGAATTCTCAACAATTCTGCGAAGCTCCATTAGTAAATCAATCACATTGAACAATATGGGGGTAACATTATTAATATTATCATTTTTCTGAAATTCCATTAAGCGTTTAATACACTTTTGAGGTCCCCACATTTCTGCTGCAAAGCATTCGTTTACCAATGATATAGCATCATGACAATATTCTTTGCATATTGCAACACCTTGACGGTCATTAACTGCGTGCTTGTTTTTATATTTATAGATATAAGCATCAATACAGGCCAACACCTCTTCTTTTCCTTTAACCGTAATAAAAATTCCTGGCAGTTTCATCTTATTTATTTCT
>JAZNDZ010000025.1:0-20501 GCA_045588345.1 Bacteroidaceae bacterium | reverse complement strand
AATTTCTACGTTACGTTTGGCTTCAAAATCCTCATTTACGCTTAGTAAACTGCGGTTTTGAAGCCTTCACAAGCCTTGAACTTTACTTTTTATTCACGCCTCAAACAAAAGAAGGAGACTTTTGGGTCACCTTCTTTTTTTATGTATTACAGCAAGGGATAAACTCAAAAGCTCTTTTCCCCTGCAATAAAAATGTCATACTTGCGTTATGGAATAAAAAGACGGTATATTATGGACAAGAACAGTTATTGTATAATTATGGCAGGCGGTCAAGGTACTCGCCTTTGGCCTATGAGCCGCAAGGCTTTTCCAAAGCAGTTCCAGGATGTTCTGGGTTGCGGAAGAACGTTGCTGCAACTTACATACGACCGTTATTGCCGTATAGTGCCCAAGGAAAACATTCTTGTTTCCACTCATGTCGACTACAAGGCGATTGTCCGCGAACAACTTCCCGATGTGCCCTCTTCACAGGTAATACATGAACCGGCCTTCCGCGGCACAGCCCCAAGTCTTGCCAATCTTGCTTGTCACATACGTACATTGAATCCCAAGGCCAATATTGTCGTAGCACAGAGTGACCAATTGGTGCTTGATGAGGCAATGTTTGCCGATACGATATTGCGTGGCCTTGAATTTGTTGCCGAGAACAGTAAACTCGTCGTGATAGGAATCAAGCCTACCTGTCCCGAGACACGCTATGGATACATTCAGGTTGAGGGTGACCCCGACGAATGCGCATTCCATAAAGTGAGGACATTTACCGAGAAACCTCAGTATGAGTTCGCGAAGATTTTCATGGAGAGCGGCGAATTCTTTTGGAATTCGGGATTGTATATATGGAACGTACAGACAATAATTGATACAATGTCAAAGTATCTTCCCGAGATGATGCAGATGCTGGAGGATATTTATGCCAAGATACCCGACCGTGACAGTCGCCGTTCACGTGGATACGAGGTGTACACCTCTTTCCCGAATGCTTCATTGGATATGAGTGTCATGGAAAGGGCCGATAATGTATACATGCTGCCCGGCGAGTTCGGTTGGGCCGATATCGGTACATGGGATACACTCTATAGTACGTTGCCCAAAGACGGTGAGGGCAATGTCACAATAAATTCATCAGTACTGAAGTATGAGAGTCATAACAATCTGGTTGTGCTTCCTAAAGGCAAGTTGGCGGTACTTCAAGGTGTAGATGATTTGCTTGTGGTTGATTCAGGGAATGTGCTGATGGTATGCCGTAAAGAAGACGAGAGGGAAATACGCAAGTTCCTGAATGATGCTAAAATGAAGTTGGGCGAGAATTTCGCATAAAAATAAACCCCAAAGTTTACTAAACTTTGGGGTTTATTTTTATGTTGCCTGTTGTATGATTTTATTCTGCTATCCAGCGCTTGTTGTGGGCTTTTGTCTTTTCTGGGTCATATTTCAGCCTGTTCTTGTCGGGTATCTTTACCTTGTATTTCTTGTTATTCTTGTTTGTCATCGATGCACTTCTTATCCATGGGTTCATCTCGTGGAGTTGCAGGTAGGTGATTTCATATTTTTGGGCAACATCGGCCCAGCAGTCTACGGCCTTGTTTACTGTAATGGTCTTTGCAACCGGAATTTCCGGGTACAGGTCGCTCTCTTTGAGCATGAATCCGTATGCTTTAGGGTTGCCGAATATGGTCTTTACGGCAAGTAGGCGGAATATATAACGTGAGGTCTCCGGTAGCAGTACCAGGTCTATCGCTTTCTTCTGCTTCTGTGCGTTGACTCTCTTGGTGACGTTGTTTCTGCCGGTGTTGTAACTGGCTGCGACTGTCAACCAATCGCCGAACATTTCATAAGATTCATTCAAGTATTTGCATGCAGCCACAGTGGCTTTTTCAATGTGATACCGTTCGTCTATTTCTCCGTTTACCTCAAGCCCGTATTGCCGTCCGGTTTTCTCAAGGAACTGCCATGGACCTGCTGCTCCTGCGCCTGAACGGGCTTCCACATCGCCATTGCACTCTATTATCATCAGATATTTGAAATCGTCAGGTATGCCATGCTTTTTCAATATGGGCTCTACTATCGGGAATAAACGGTTTGCACGTTTTATCTGCAGCATGGTGTTGATGTGAGAATAGCAGAAAGAGAGCATCTCGCGGTCCATGCGTTCTCTGCGGTCCTGCAGGGTCAAGTCAATCTTCTCTCCTGCAAAAGTTACACTTTTGGGTGTTTCTGGTGAGAAATTGTGTGTAAATTGCTGCGCGTTTTTTCCCTTTTCATCGTTGTTTTTTATGTCAAACATCCCTCTTGAAGCAGAACTTTGTGTTATATGTAGCAATGCAATGATTGCTGCAATCAATAGTGTCAATACTTTCTCTCTTTTTATCATGGTTATGCCTCTTTTTTATTTTTTGCGAAGATAACTCAAATAGCATCAAATATCAACTCTTTTTATTGATTTGCATCGCTTTTTTTTGTTCCTTTGCAAAATATTAGAGATTCTCTAAAGTTATCTTAACTACTTTTATGGCAGAATTTGAAATGATTGCAAAGACCTTTCAAGGTCTTGAAGAAGTTTTGGCGAAAGAACTCGTTGCTCTTGGTGCCAACAATGTGCAGATTGGACGCAGAATGGTATCTTTCACAGGTGATAAGGCTTTGATGTACAAGGCTAATTTTCATTTGAGGACAGCTGTGCGTGTTCTTAAGCCGATACTGCATTTTAAGGCGACAGATGCCGATGAAGTATATGATGTCATCAAGTCAATTGACTGGGAGCAGTATCTTGATGCGTCCTCTACATTCTCAGTAGATTCTGTTGTTTACAGCGAGGTGTTCCGCCATTCAAAGTTCGTTGCCTATCGTGTGAAGGATGCTATTGCAGACTTCTTCAATGAAAAGTACGGCGAGCGCCCGTCTGTGCGCTTGAATAACCCGGATCTTGTGTTCCACATTCATATTGCAGGCGAAGAGTGCACTCTTGCCTTTGACAGTTCGGGCGAATCTCTGCACCGTCGCGGTTATAGGGTAGAAACAGGCTCGGCACCTATAAACGAGGTTCTTGCAGCCGGTCTTATCATGCTCACTGGCTGGAATGGCCAGTGCGATTTCGTTGACCCTATGTGCGGTTCCGGAACTTTGCCAATAGAAGCAGCGCTTATTGCTTGCAACATAGCTCCCGGTGTATTCCGTCAAGGATATGCCTTTGAAAAATGGAAAGACTTTGACAGTGAACTGTTCCGGTCAATATACGAAGATGACTCGCAGGAGAGGGACTTTGCTCACAGGATATATGGCTATGATGTTGACGGGCGCATGGTCGCTTGCGCAAGGCGTAATGTAAAATCTGCAATGATGGCCGACATCATTGAAATAGAATGTCGCGATATCAAGGATTTTGTGCAACCGTCTGCTCCGGCAATCATGGTTGTCAATCCTCCTTACGGCGAGCGTCTCAAACTTGAGAACTTGCTTCAGGTCTATAAGGAATTGGGCTCACGCCTTAAACATGCTTTCCAGGGAAATGAGGCTTGGATTATCAGCAGCAGTTACGATTGTTTTGACCAAGTAGGCCTAAAGGCTTCAGCAAGAATACCTCTGTACAACGGTGACCTTGACTGTGAGTTCCGTAAGTATGAACTCTTCTCGGGTAAATATAAAGGATTCCGCGATGAGGGCAATGAACTCAAGAAAGATTTTGCGCCACTCAAGCGCAGGTCGCGCCTGACTGGCGTTGATGGCGAACAGCGTCCTCCACGTTCAAGGGAGCATGCACCGGAGAACTTTGCCGGCGACATAGATGAGGAGTCTATGCGTCGTCGTCGCGAACTGGAATCCTACTTCAGTTCATACAAGAGCAAGAGAAGCGCTATTGCTCGCAAGCGCCGCGAGGAAGTGCGTCGTGATGATGAGCACAGAGTGAATGCTCCTTCTTCTTCACGTCCATGGAGTGGTGCGGGAAATGATACCCGCTATAATGGCGAACGCAAAGAACGCGGCAATTCGCATCGTGAGCAGCATAACGCCTTTGGAAGGGGACGTGACAATGTGCGGAAACCTTCGCAGGGGCGCGGTTCATACGGGAAAGACGATGATGCAAGGCGGCCATTCGGCCGTGAGGGCGGCGACTTCAAGCCTTTGCGTGGTGGCAAGCGTGTGAAAAGAGACTGAAAGTAAACAAATAAAGCAATCCATAGCCAACTTTGATATTTGTATGGGTTGCAGCAAAACAATAGATACTATGAAAATATTGCTTTTAGGTAGTGGCGGTCGTGAGCATGCCTTGGCATGGAAAATCTCTCAGAGTCCAAAAGTTGACAAGTTGTTCATTGCTCCCGGCAATGCCGGAACAAAAGAGGTAGGCGAGAATGTGTCCATTTCTGTTTGTGATTTTGATGCCATAGCAACATTTGTCCTTGAAAATGAGGTGGGAATGGTTGTTGTCGGCCCCGAGGACCCATTAGTAAAAGGAATATACGATTATTTCAAGGCTGACAGCCGTCTGCAGCACATTGCTGTCATCGGTCCTTCTAAGGCTGCTGCGGAACTTGAAGGAAGCAAAAGTTTTGCCAAGGATTTTATGCAGCGTCATGCTATACCGACAGCAGCATATCGTGCCTTCACCGCAGCAGAGAAAAATGAGGCCTATAAATTCCTTGAGGGGCTGAAAGCTCCCTATGTCCTCAAGGCTGACGGACTTTGCGCCGGCAAGGGTGTCCTTATATTGCCTACTCTTGAGGAGGCAAAATGCAGTCTTGACGAGATGTTTGACGGTATGTTCGGCGATTCTTCGGCCACAGTTGTCATTGAAGAATTCCTTGACGGAATAGAATGTTCAGTGTTTGTGCTCACCGATGGCAAGGATTATGTGATACTGCCCGAAGCCAAGGACTACAAGCGTATCGGAGAAGGCAATACAGGTCTCAATACAGGAGGTATGGGTTCAATCTCTCCGGTTCCTTTTGCGACCGAGGAATGGATGACGAAGGTAGAGGAGCGTATTATACGTCCTACTGTAGACGGTCTCGTAAAAGACAATCTGCTTTATAAGGGATTCATCTTCTTTGGTCTTATAAATGTTCAGGGCGAGCCCATGGTAATTGAATACAATGTGCGTATGGGTGATCCAGAGACGGAGTCTGTAATGTTGCGTTTAAAGAGTGATATCGTTGAACTTTTCGAGAAGGTTGATGCAGGCACGCTTGCAGGCACAGAAGTTGAGTTTGACCCCAGGAATGCTGTGTGTGTAATGCTGGTTTCCGGCGGCTACCCGGAGCATTATGATAAAGGCTTTGAGATTACAGGCTTCGAGAATGTAGAGGATAGTATTCTTTTCCATGCTGGTACTGCCGATAAGGAAGGTAAGGTCGTGACTGCTGGCGGTCGTGTCATTGCTGCTGTATCATACGGTTCTACACGAAGCGAGGCGCTTGAAAAATCTTTCCGCTCTGCGAATGCCATTAATTTTGAAAAGAAATATTTTAGAGGAGATATTGGCTTTGACTTGTAATAGGACATTTCAAGGGCGTTTTGTCTCAGGAAAGCATACTCCGTTGTCTCTGCTGCTTTTGTCGGCATTAATTTGGGCTGTGGGTGTTCTATTGCTCCCTTTCCCGATGTCTGTAGTATACCATGCCGGTCAGTACTCCATTCAAGGTTGGTATGTTCCTGCTTTTGTTCCACCATTGTGCTATGTTGCCATTGCACTCATGTTAGGGATGCTTAATGTGCATGAAAGGCGCATACGATGGTTGGCTGCGGCTTTCCTGCTTCAGATTGCAGCGTCTGTGTTTCTCCATTACAATGCAATGGCAGCGTTGTCTTCGTTGCTTTTTGCCGTAGCGATAGCACAGTTGTTCAATTGCCAGCCAGGAGTTGGAGTTGAGGCTTCGTTGTTTGCGGCGTTTGCATCTTTGGGAATCTTCTCGTTCCTGATGCCACAGTTTCTTTATGTATTGCCATTGTTTGTGGCATACATACCTATGGCAAATATTTCAGGTATAAAAAGGTTCTTGGCGGCTCTGTTGGGTATGTTCATGCCTTTTTGGTTTCTCTTCGGTGCAATATATGTGTGGCCTGCCATTGCAGATGCTGTTCCGTCGTCCGGCTCTTTTCTGGCTTCCATTGCCTTCCTCGAGATAGCGGATATTACTCCCTTGAGGCTGCTGCTGCTTGCAATGGAACTCTTGATATTTCTGCCGGCCGCAATGCTATTTGCGCGTTCGTCAGTTCCGGGGAAACCATATCTGCGCAAGAGGTTGATGTTTATTCTGATTGCAAATGCGTATCTGCTGTCGCTTTCTTGGCTTTCAGGACCAAATTATGACATGTTCTACTCGTGGAGGGTACCCGGTTGTGTGCTTATGCTTTCTTATATCCTGTCTTTTAAAATTACTAAAGTTTCCAATATATATTTTATCACAGTTCTTGTTTTTTGGTTGGCTGTTGCAATTGTAAGTATATGGATGAACTGATTATTGAATTTCTTAAGGATTACGGATATTTGGGCATGGGAATAATGGCTTTTCTCTCGGGAACAGTGCTCCCAATTGCAAGCGAAGTGCTTTTGGTGTTTTTCCTTGGTACGGGTTTGAATGCAATTGGGCTTACACTCTCTGCCGCAGCAGGCAATACATTGGCAGGAGTTGTCTGTTATGTTTCCGGGCGTTTTGCCAAGAGGGAGCGTGTACAGGCTTTTTTCAGGATTTCGGACAAGAAGATGCATCGTGCCGACAGGCTCATCCACAAATATGGTTTGTGGACTGCTTTCTTCTCTTTTGTTCCGGTTATAGGGGAAGTTCTGCTTATTTCGCTTGGCTTTATGCGCGCGGACAAGACGAAGGTACTTCTTTATATGTCCTTGGGGAAGGTAATCCGCTATTCTATAATTACAATTTCTGCTATCGGACTGGCGAATTTCTTCGGCTTTTAATCGGGGGTGGTGTCAGTATGATGCCGTAGCCTTTACACCTTCTTCTGCAAGCATTCTCACAATCCTGTCCAGTTCGTCATGTGTAGCCTTCTCAAGATTTTTGTACGGGGTTTCACGGTCAATGGTATATATCATCACTTCTCGTGGGGCAATCTCTTTTACGGTATCTATCCATGGCTTTACAAACTCATCGCCGGTGTTGTCAAGGCTTACTCCATTAAGTGTACCTTTCAGGAACATGGTTTGAATGACACATTTACCTTTGAAGGTCTTCATGGTTTTAATAATCTGCTCAAGGTCATATTTCCCGACAGGTCTGTCAACGCGTCTTATGTAGTTGATGTCTACGGTGTCTAATTTCAGAATATTATTGTCAACTTTCATCAATGCATCAAAGACGGATTGTTTGACAATCATTGTCGCATTGGAGAGTACACTCACCTTGGCTTTTGGGCAATATTTGTCACGCAATGCAATGGTGCTGTCTATAATGTCGCTGAATTGGGGGTGTATTGTCGGTTCACCGTTGCCGGCAAATGTTATTACATCCGGAAGTGTATTCTCATTCCGCATTTGAGCAAGTTTCTTTTCAAGGAGTACAGCAACTTCTTCATGGCTCGGTATCCTCTCCTTCGGTCGTCTATCATCGTTGAAACCACACTCGCAGTATATGCAGTCAAACGTGCATATCTTGCCGTCTTTCGGCAACAAGTTTACTCCTAAGGAGATTCCTAACCTTCTGCTTTTTACGGGCCCGAATATCGGGGACGGGTATATTATTGTCGGCATATATGTTATTCTTTACCGTTGTCTGCTGTTAGTCTGTCATGTACCATGCGGCTCATGTACTGCTGTATTATTGCTTTAAGTTCGCGTTCCATATCTTCTTGAACGCTACTCTTTCCCAAAATGTTTTCTCTCATAAGTTCATCGTGTTTGAGGTCATAGAGTGCAACACTCTTCTCGCCATTGAAATGCAGTACATTCCTACCTTTGTAGTATTGGTATATTTCATTTGTGTAGTTCACTGCATAACTCTCCTGCGCCGGAGTGGAAATAAGACTCTTGCCAAAGGCGACAAAAGGCCTGTTGTATCCGATGTATTCAAGTATAGTAGGCATTATGTCTATTTGCTGTGCTATCATGGCGCTGTCCAGGCCAGGGGCAAAAGGTGCCTCGCCGTTAGGGTGAAAGAATATTATTGGCACCTCGAACCAACCGGCGGCTGTCTTGTAGCGTGGAGCGCTGCTGTGGTTTGTGTGGTCGGCTGTAATTACAAAAAGGGTATTGTTGTACCACTCTTGTTTGCTTGCATGCTCAAAAAAACGTTTCAGCGAGTAGTCGGTATACTGGACGCATTTGAGGAACGGGTCATCACCGCCTTTAAACTCCTTGTTGTACTCTTCTGGAATCTTGAAAGGGTGGTGTGATGATGCGGTAAATACCGATGTTACAAACGGTTCTTTCATCTCGTTGATGCTTTCTGCAAAATATTGCAGAAACGGCTCATCCCAAATGGCCCAAGTGCCGTCATGGTCGTTCATTCCATTGTGTTTGGGCGAACTGCAATATTCGTCCATGCCGTAGTACTCTTGAAAACCGCTGGTTTTTGCAAATGCTTGGAAACCCATGGAACCGTTAGGTGCACCATGGAAGAATGAGCTGCTGTATCCTATATTCTTCAGTTCTCCAGCAACGCTGCTGACTCTGTTCAGTGATGCATCGGCAACAAAGAATGGCTCTACAAACATAGGTATGCTTGACAGTATCGAGGGCATTCCGTCTATACTTTTCTTTCCGTTGCCGTATGAATGGAGGTAACTCCTGCTTTTTGTTATCAGCGAGTCCAGAAATGGCGTTAAGGAACCCTCTGTACGCGGGTTGTACGCACCGATGTACTCTTTTCCGAAACTCTCTACAATGAATATGACAATGTTTTTCTTGTTCGTGCTGTCTTGTGCAGCAAACTGTTGCAATGGTGTGTAGATTGCATCAAGCTCATCTTCGCTAAAATAGTTCTTTTCGGTAAAAGGTTTCTTGCCTATTGTGCGTATAAGCGTGAATGGTGTGTTAAGTACAATAGCGGCCTCGTTAGGTGAAGATACGTATTGGTTAGCATTGCTCAGCGTTATCGGGCGTACAGCCTTGCCGATTCCGCCACGTATTCCGAAAATCAATAATGGCGCAACCACTGCAAGCATCGCTGTATGCCAGATATAATATGCAGCTAATCCTTTTCTTGTCTCGTCCTTTGCCGGTGAGTACAACCTGTATGTAAGCCACATCAGCAATAAACCTGTCAAGACGAGCCACCAGTGATTTATTATTTCAGTTCCTATTATAGCCCCAAGGTTACTTTCGTTGCCGAATTCAGAGAATACGTTCCATGTTGTCCTGCGGCCTGTGAAAGGGATATATACGCAATCGCAAAGGTTGGCTATTATGCCGGTTGCGTTTGGTATGATATATGCCCATTTGGTTATCGCCTGCATTGCCTTGCCTTCTTTGATGTGCAAAGGGAACAGGAGACACAGCAGGTAGAGTGTATTCAGATAACACACAGCCGACGTATCGAACAGCAGTGCTCCTTTTGCCATGAGCCACATCTGATTGTATTCCATCGTATCGGCAAACATCGTGTAATTTGTCATTACAAATATAAGTCGGGCGGCAAAGAGCAACGCATAGGCTAAAACAATGTTGCATATCATTGCAATAACCATTTGCTTGGCTTTGTTCTCCTTGAAGAGATAGTGCGGTTTCATCTTCTTGCCTTGTTCTTTTGTTGACATATTGATTGTTCTGAGATATTCAAAATTCTATTGTTGTGCTATTGTTGGCATGCCTATTTGTTGAAGAAATCGCGATATGTTGTCTGCAGTATAGCCATTCCTCTTTTCATACGCTCTTCACCTCCCTTAGCCGGCTCATTGTGTATCGGCTTTCTGCTGTCAAGGTCATACACCGTGAAGCCCAAAGAGTCAATAATGGAGAAGCCATTGTTGAAACAGTGGTATGCGAACTGATATTTGTACTCTGGCGAAAGGATATTTCTGCTGAATGGGAATTCCTCGTTAGAAAGTCCCAGTTGCGGCAATATCGTTGCCACAAAATCCTGCTGATTGCATATCTTGTCAATTCGTCTGGCCTTTTTTATTGCTCCTCCCGAAAGAAGTATCGGTATGTGGTTCCGGCTTCTGTCAGTCTGTGTTATTCCTTTCGGATAGTTGTTTAATCCATGGTCGCTGATGCATATTATCAGAGTACTTTCCCATTTGCCGCTTTCCTTGAGCCTGTCAATGAATTTTCCGAGTTCTTCATCGGTGAAGGCAAAGGAGTTGGCAACCTTGTCGCCATTTATTCTGTTGTATGGCACGGTCCATGGTTCGTGGCTGCTGAGCGTAAGCAATGTTATATGCCAAGGTGTTGATTCTTGTTGCATTATAACATCGTATAGCCTGTCGAATGTTATCTCATCCCCTGCTCCCCAACGGTGTATGCCGCGTTCGGCTGCTGTGAACTCGGTATCTGCAACAATGTTGCTGTAGCCTGTTGAGTAGAGATATCCACGCATGTTGGTGAAGTTGATGTCGCCTCCGTATATGAATGTGTTTGTATATCCTGCTTTGGCCAGCGATGATGCCAAAGATGGTAACTGTTGGCTCTTGGCTGTGGATTTCATGACCGATGTCTTAGGGAATGACGGGTATCCGCTCAAAGCACAAATGAGCCCTCTGTCCGTACGGTAACTGTTTGCAAAACAGTTCGTAAAAAGTACACCCTCTTCTGACAGTTTCTTGAAATTAGGCGTAATGTCCTTCATTCCGCCCAATTCTTCAATAAATCTGGCACCCATGCCTTCAAGTATAATTGTGATAATGTTGGGTCTTTGGTTGTTGAGCAGGGTATCGGTTATTGAATTGTCCTGAGGGTACAGTCCGTTAAAAAGGTCACCTCTTTCCTCTTCGTCAAGGAAACGGTACTCCTCGGTAAAGTTCTCCATGTTTACATATGAATACAGAAAACTGAATGCGGGGTGTACTGCCGCGTAGTTTAGTATGTTCCTATCGCTGAAATAAACAGTCCCTATGTTGTTTGTGGATTCCGTAACTCCGCCTCTTATGCCCAGAAATATCACTCCCCCAATCAAGGCGTTGAGTGCCAGATTTACCCATCTGTTTTCTTTTATTGGTCTTAACCTGTTGCCAGCCTCCGGTACTCTTTCCGGTGAAACCAGCCTAAGTATACGGAATATGCCGTATGTGCAGCCTGCGAGTAGCAGTACAAGAAGTAAAAGATGCCACACCGAGATACTCGCAAAAGCATTCGCCGGAGAGTCAAGGTACATCAGTACCGATGCATCGAGCTTGAAGTTCCAGTAAGGGAATAGTGTGAGGTCTGCAAGGAAAGAGAGTGCAAGCAGGAATGCGATTATACAGTTGTAGAGTGTGAGTGTTCTTCTCAAACGGAACCTGATGAAGAGTGATGCTATTGAAGCGAGCAACGGAATTGCTGTAAAGTACCCGGCAATGGCAAGGTCGTGGTTCACTCCATGATATACTACGCAACAGATATCAGAAAATGTGAAGACCTCGTCACTACAATCAGCAAACAGAAACAGAACCTTATACAAAGCCGAAAGTGCAACTATTGAAAAATAGTACTTTGCAATAAAAATAATTCTCTCTTTCATCTCTTGTGCCTGTGTTGATGTGTGAGTTATATCCTATTTTCTTCCGAAATCGGCAGGAATCTCCCCCCATTTGTCTGTTTCCCATTTGAGCAAACTGGTTTGGAAACTGTTCTGTCTGAGCCATTTTTCGGCCCGTTCAATATAACCGAACAGTTCTTCGCTTTTGCTGTCACGCGGCAACTTGGTCTTGCATTTCTTCTGTTTTATCCACAAGAGGGCATTGCGGCTGTCCGAGTATATCGGCATTTCAAGACCCTTCTGTTTGAGCAATGCAAGTCCATGTACAATGGCCAGAAATTCTCCAATGTTGTTTGTCCCGAACATGGGTCCAAAATGAAAGATTTCCTCGCCGGTAGCGATGTATACGCCGCGGTATTCCATTTGACCGGGGTTCCCGCTGCATGCGGCATCGACGGCAAGAGCGCCTTTGATGACTGTTGCCGGCAGTTCTCGGGGTTTGCTTTTCTCTTTGGCTTTGGAACCTACATAGTCGTATGGAGACGATGAGTAGGCTCTTTCCGCATCGGCGAGGTTGTCGAATGACTTGTAGAGGGCTTGCTTTACACCCTTTATCTGCGCTTCGCACTCATTCCAACTTTGGTAGATTCCCGGTTCAACACCGTTCCAAACAACATAGTAGCGTTTCTTTGCCATAATATTAAGGCTGTTACATCCTTTCCGGAACCTCAATTCCCAGAATATTCATGGCGGTCTTTATCACTTTCCCGACATTGCGTGTGAGGAGTACGCGGAATGCTTTCTTGTTTTCATCCTCTTCGCGCAGAATGCTGTAGTCGTGATAGAACTGGTTGTACTCCTTGGCGAGGTCGTATGTGTAGTTCGCTATGCCCGAGGGTGAAAAGTCTGTACCGGCCTGGCGTATGATAGCCGGGAAATCATTGAGCATGCGTATAAGTGTGCACTCCTTCTCGCTTATGCTTTCAGGCGCTTTTGCACTTTCGATGTCCACGCCGGCTTCGGCAGCCTTGCGCTCTATTGAGCGTGTGCGAGCGTATGTATATTGGATAAACGGGCCTGTATTGCCGTTGAAATCAATAGATTCCTTAGGGTTGAACAGCATGTTTTTCCTTGCATCGACTTTGAGCATGAAATACTTCAGTGCGCCCAGGCCTATTATGCGGTTGATTTCAGCCTTTTCATCGGCAGAAAGGTCGTTCAACTTGCCGCCAAGTTCTTCCGATGTCTCGCGTGCGGTATTAATCATTTCATCCATGAGGTCGTCGGCATCGACAACAGTACCTT
This sequence comes from Bacteroidaceae bacterium, assembly GCA_045588345.1. Classification (GTDB taxonomy): domain Bacteria; phylum Bacteroidota; class Bacteroidia; order Bacteroidales; family Bacteroidaceae; genus HGM04593. The sequence continues at coordinate 7,632 of JAZNDZ010000025.1, read as the reverse complement.
CGCGGCTTTTCATCTTTCCTTCGGGGAGTTCCACCATTCCGTATGAGAAATGTACAAGTCCCTTGCCCCATGAGAAGCCTAATCTGTCAAGCAACAATGAAAGTACCTGGAAGTGATAGTTCTGTTCGTTGCCCACAACATAAACCATTTTGTCAATAGGGTAGTCTCGGAAACGAAGTTGTGCAGTACCGATGTCCTGGGTCATGTATACCGATGTTCCGTCACTGCGGAGCAACAGTTTTTCATCAAGTCCTTCATTGGTGAGGTCGGCCCACACAGAACCGTCTTCCCTGCGGTAGAACAATCCTTTCTCCAGTCCGTCAAGAACCGTCTCTTTTCCGACAAGGTATGTGTCGCTCTCGTAATATATCTTGTCAAAGTCAACGCCAAGGCGTTTGTATGTCTCGTCAAAGCCTTCGTAAACCCAGTTGTTCATCTGTTGCCAAAGAGCGCGCACCTCCTTGTCACCGGCTTCCCATTTAACAAGCATTTCTCTGGCTTCGGCCATTAGGGGTGATGCGGCTTCAGCCTCCTCCTTGCTCATGCCTTTCTCCATGAGTTCTGTAAGTTCGGCCTTATAATGTTTGTCAAATGCTACATAATAGTCGCCGATGAGGTGGTCTCCTTTCTTTCCGCAACTCTCGGGTGTAACACCCTCGCCCCACTTCTGCCATGCCAGCATAGACTTGCATATATGTATGCCCCTGTCATTTACAATGTTTGTCTTTACGACACGGTTGCCATTTGCTGCTATGATATTTGATAGTGCGTAGCCGAGAAGATTGTTGCGGATATGTCCCAAGTGAAGGGGTTTGTTGGTGTTCGGTGACGAATATTCAACCATGACAAGCGGTGAATTCTCGTCGGCAGCGACTGTTCCCCATTTTTCGGCCTTGTCAATGTTGCTGAGCAGTTCTATCCAGTATGTTGTTGATATTGATAGGTTCAAGAAACCCTTTACAACATTGAATGATGAGATTACCGGCTGGTTGGCTTTCAGGTATTCGCCAATTTCTTGCGCAGTTTCCTCCGGGCGCTTTTTAGACAGTGCCAGGAATGGGAATACAACGACAGTGAAGTCACCTTCAAACTCTTTGCGTGTTTTCTGCAACTGTATTTTTTCTGTGCTGATTTCTGCACCGTAAAGGCTTCTTACAGCCTCAGATACACTTTTTACTACTGTTGTTTCAATATCCATGATTCTGTTTTTTTGTTTTTGTACTCCAAATTGTATGCCTCGGGTGTGGGCGTTGTGTATATAAATACTTATAAATAATCATGCAAAGATAATAAATATTATCTCACAGATGGGACATTTTTGCTGTGAAAGTGTTTACGAAACTTAAATATAAGCGTTTAGTGTTATTTTCTAAAGTCGGAAAATATATTTTGTATTATATTTGCATCGGTATAACGGTATTTGACCGGTAATTGTGTTGTATAATGAATAATATTCCGACAATAACAAAAAATCTTCTTGCAATAAATGTCTTGATGTTTCTCGCAATGCTGGTTGCTGAGAAGCAGGGCGTGGACCTGAACTCTATTCTGGGACTTCACTTTTTTATGTCTGAAGAGTTTATGCCATATCAGCTCGTGACATATATGTTCATGCATGGTGATATCTCACACATTTTCTTCAATATGTTTGCGCTGTATATGTTCGGTCGCACTTTGGAGTATGTATGGGGTGGCAAGCGTTTCCTTGTTTACTATCTTTTGGCTGGTGTCGGTGCGGCCTTGATCCAGGAGACTGTAGCGTTTGTACGTTATAGTTCTTTGGTCGTTACTATGGATGAGGCTGCGGTTTATGCGGTCTTTGAGAGTGGCCTTGATGCCTTGAGGCAAGGAAAGAATTTTGTTGACCCGTCATTGGCGGAACTGAATATTGTTCTGAACTCAACTACGGTTGGTGCCTCGGGTGCAATTTATGCGATTCTCCTTGGATTCGGAATGCTGTTCCCTAACGAACGTCTTTTTGTGTTTCCGCTTCCGATGCCAATAAAGGCAAAATATTTTGTAATCGGTTATGCGGTTATAGAACTTCTTTTGGGTACGGCAGGCAGCCCTGATGGAGTTGCTCATTTTGCTCATCTCGGAGGTATGCTGTTCGGCTTTATACTGATACTGGTCTGGCGTAAAAAAGGGAAAATAAACGGTCCTTATGTATAAGAATTTCTTCAAGGAATATCTGCTTGACAACATAGTCGGCAGGCTTGTTCTTGCAAATGTTGCAGTTTATATTTTGCTCCTTTTTATCGGGGTTTTCTCAGTGCTTTTCAATGTCGGTCAACTGGCGGTGTATATGCGCTCGTTTGTTGAATTGCCGGCATATCTTCCGCATCTGTTTTTTCGTCCATGGACACTTTTAACATATATGTTTGTTCATGCCGGTCCATGGCATCTGCTATGGAATATGGTGGCGCTTTATGCTTTTGGCAAAATATTCCTCAACTTCTATTCCAAAAGCCATCTTGTGCTTGTTTATCTTATAGGCGGTCTGTTCGGCGCATTTTTCTATTTGGCAGCGTATAATATTTTCCCCTACTTCCATGGCGTATTGCATTCCTCGTGTCTGGTGGGTGCTTCGGCCTCAGTGATTGCTGTGATTGTGGCTACAGCAGTGCGGGTTCCTGAGTACAGAGTCAATATGCTGTTTGTAGGCAGTGTGAAATTTTCAACACTTGCGATTGTGACAGTCGTTTTGTCGTTGCTGTTGCTTTCCGGCGATAATGCGGGGGGGAATTTTGCGCATCTTGGAGGGGCTTTTGCCGGTTGGCTTGTTGCTTATCTGCTCAACAAGGGCGTAGATTTTGTGTCGATAATGAACAGGCCTTTGCAGTGGTTATCGTCATTGTTCTCCCGTCCAAAAAGTAAAAAATCAAAGTTTACCTACGTAAAAGGCGGCCGGAATACCGATTATGAGTACAATGCGCGCAAGAAAGCCGATGAGGCCGAAATTGACAGAATTCTTGAAAAGATTAAGCAAGGCGGCTATGCTTCGCTGAGTGAGGATGAGAAGAAACGGCTGTTCGAAGCCTCTTCAAAATAATATAGTCCGGGTTGTCTTCCCTGTTAGGGTTCCAACCATGCAAAAGTTATCGACCGGCAGACCTTCTGGTGCTGCCGGTCTGTTTTTTGTCGGCAAATTGCCTTATATATTAAAGAAAAATGTACAATTCGCTGATTTATTAAGAAAAAAGCACTATATTTGCGCGATTTTAAATATGGAACAATAAATCATAAATAAAATTTATAAAAAATGCAGAACAAAGGATTTGTAAAAGTTTTTGCGGCACTATTAGCATTGGTGTGCTTGTTTTACATGTCTTTCTCGTTTGTGACAAGCAGTCACATGAGCAAGGCTAAAGAAGACCCTAAGGGTCAGCAGCACTACCTTGATTCCATGAAAAACGAAAAGGTTTGGCTTGGATATACATTGAAGGAGTGCCAGGAGTTGGAGATTGGTTTGGGTCTTGACCTTAAGGGCGGTATGAGCGTGACAATGGAGGTGTCAGTGCCAGGTGTTGTTGAGACTCTTGCCGGTGGCAACAAGGAGAAAGAGGCGTTCAAGCAGGCATTCGCACTTGCAGCAGAAGAAACCCGTGCCGACGGTGATTTCATTGCTGCGTTCATAAGAAACTACAATGCCCAGAATCCGACAGAGAAGGTTGCAGTGTTGTTTGCTACAGAGCAACTCAACGGCAGAATTGCAATGGATTCTTCTGATGAGGAAGTTGCTAAGGTGCTGGCCGAGGAGGTTAAGGCATCTTTGGATAATTCGTTCAACGTATTGCGTACACGTATTGACCGCTTCGGTGTTGTTCAGCCAAACATGCAGACTGTCGAGGGGGCTAAACCACGTATTCTTATTGAACTCCCTGGCGTAACAGACAAGGACCGCGTTGAGAAGTTGTTGCAAGGTTCCGCTAACCTCCAGTTCTGGGAGACATATGATGCTCAGGAAATCATTTCAGATATTCGTCCGGTGTTGGATGAACTTAATGCCAACCGTTTGGCTAACGAAGAAGAAGCACTTTTCCCGGCATTGACTCTTGAAACTGCAAATGCCATTGTAGGTCACTCTTTGACAAAAGATACAGCGGTTGTAAATGACGTTATCGCCAAGGCATATACAAGCGGTGACTTCATGAAGAGTGAAGTACGTTTTGCATGGAGTGTGTCACCGGTAGATGTCAACGGTGAGCAGGTATTCATGCTGTATGCCCTCAAGGCTTCTGAGAATAGCAGACCGGCTATGGATGGCAACGTTATTGAGGATGCAAAGGGCGAGTTCTCTCAGAACGGTGCGCCATGCGTGACCATGAAGATGACTTCTGATGCAGCACGCGAATGGGCATTGCTGACAGAGGCTAACATAAACAAGGCAATTGCGATTGTACTTGACGATTGTGTGTATAGTGCTCCTAACGTTAGCAGCAAGATTACCGGCGGACGTTCTGAAATCACAGGTAACTTTACCATTGAAGAGACACAGGACTTGGCTAATGTGCTTCGTTCCGGTAAACTTTCTGCACCAATGAACATTGTCGACAGTTACGTTGTCGGTCCTACACTCGGTGAGCAGTCAATCAACCAGGGACTTGCTTCATTTGTCGTGGCATTTATACTCCTTATGATATACATGTGCGCGATGTATGGTTTCATCCCGGGTTCTGTTGCAAATATGGCTCTTTTGCTCAACTTGTTCTTTACACTCGGTATCCTTGCATCTTTCCAGGCAGCATTGACAATGTCGGGTATTGCCGGTATCGTGCTCACGCTTGGTATGGCAGTTGATGCAAACGTGCTTATCTATGAACGTACAAAAGAGGAACTCCGTGCAGGCAAGAATGTGCGCATGGCACTCTCTGACGGTTACAAGAATGCATTCTCTGCAATCTTTGACTCAAACTTTACATCAATCATCACCGGTGTCATCCTGTTCTATTTCGGTACAGGCCCAATCAAGGGATTTGCTACAACATTGATTATCGGTCTGCTCTGTTCATTCTTTACAGCAGTGTTCGTGACACGTGTAATCTATGAATTCTTCATGAGCCGTGACAAGTGGTTGAACCTCACATTCACAACTCCAGTATCACGAAACCTTATGAGAGACACAACATACAACTTTATTAAATCTTCAAAGGTTGTTGGTGGCGTGTTCGCTGTTTTTGCTCTTGTAATGGTTGGTTCATTCGTGTTCCGTGGCATGCAGCAGAGCATTGACTTTACCGGTGGCCGCAACTTTGTTGTGCAGTTCGAGAAAGAGGTAGAACCCGAGGATGTACGTGCTCTTTTGAAGGAGAAAATTACCGATGATAATGTTCAGGCTATTGCTCTTGGCACAGACGGCAAGACTATCCGTATCTCTACAAACTACATGATTAACGATACAGCAAAGACTGCTGACCGTCAGATAGAGGTATTCCTCTATGAGGCATTTACCGAGGGTAAGCTCATTGATGCAAATGCAGTCAGCCTTGAGACTTTCCGTGATATCGAGAACAGAGAGGGCGGTTCAATCATCAGTTCACAGAAAGTTGGTCCAAGTATCGCTTCCGACATTCGCGACGGTGCCATCATTTCAGTGCTTCTTGCCTTGATTGCAATCTTCCTTTATATTCTTGTACGTTTCCGCAACATCGCATTCAGTTTGGGTTCTATTGTGGCGTTGTTTTTCGACGTGCTTATGATTATGGGTTGCTATTCATTGCTTTATGGCATATTGCCAATGTCGCTTGAACTTGACCAGACGTTCATTGGTGCTATCCTTACCGCTATCGGTTACTCAATCAATGACAAGGTGGTTGTGTTTGACCGTATACGTGAGTTTACAGGCCTTTATCCGAAGCGTGACAAGTATGAGTTGTTCAATACATCATTGAATACCACACTCTCACGTACAATCAATACATCTGTCAGCACATTGATAGTGTTGTTGTGTATCTTCATCCTTGGTGGCGACAGCATTCGCAGTTTCTCATTCGCAATGATTCTTGGAGTTGTATTCGGTACACTCTCATCATTGTACATCGCTGCGCCGCTTGCTTTGGCTTGCCTCAGAAAGAAAAAGTAATCATATACAATTGCAATAAAAGCGCCTCACATCAAGTGAGGCGCTTTTATTGTATTATTACCAGACGGCACGCGTTCTTCCCGCTTCAAAGTTCTGCCATCCTCTCCTTTATATAATAATAGGCAAAACGGCAGTTCGTGCAGTCGTGCATGCGGCAGTATTTGCGTTCAAGTTGCAGTATGGCCTGCGAGTCGGCAGCACACTCTGCAACAAGTCCCTTTTCGCGCCATTTCCTTATTATGCTGTTTTCTTCTCCTTTAATGTTGTGCAACAGGTCCTCGGCCTTGCTGCAAATGGCATTGTCATTACGATGCTTGCCATATATGTACAATGTGGGTGCAATGGCGTTTATTATTATGACATCCATTTGTCGCTGTTTCATGCTTCCGTTGCCTATTGTTGCTGTGCCTCCGAAACATGTATGGTTGCTCCAGTATCCGCTTAATGTGGTGTCAATTAGGTTGTAATAGTCGTTGACCGTGTTACAGGTGCTTATGTGTGCAATGTCTGTTTTCCGCGATATGTAAAGAGTTGCAATCCTGGCGATGCGTACATGCGGGGTTGCATTGCTGCCGTTTCTCCACTCCTCGTGCCCGATGCTTTGTAGGTTGAACTTGTTCTTCAGAAATTTGTACTCATTGCAAAGGCTCATGTAGTATTCATTTTTCAATGCCTCGGCAAGGTAATAGTGCGGTATGCTCTTCTCGTCAAGCAACCCGGCTTGTCCGAACATTATGGCTTCTACCTGTAGGGGATTGTCTCTGTGCTTGCCCAAGGCGTTCATATCAAGTATCTTTGCCCATTTCTCAAATACATCGCCCTGTATTCCGAATCCGAAACTGCGTATTATTGTCTTGAGCAGTGTGTCGTCCCATCGGCCGTTGCACTCAGAGAACGACAGTTGTATGTTGTCTGCTTTATCCTCAATTCTCTCTACCAGCAAGCGCGAGAGTATGCTGTTGATATTTATATCTCCAATGCGTTGCCTGTCTATCTTGCATTGCAGGCAACGGCTGTGCTGTAGTGCTGCTTTGAACTCTTCTTGCAGATTGCCTGGCAATTCTATGCATAGTTGCGGAACAAGTTTTCCGTCTCTTCGTAATCTTTCGCAGTCATTCTCTGTAGTAATGTGCAGTATTATCTTCCCGCTCATGCAAGGGTCAATACCGGTGTCCTTTTCCCAGTCGCTGCTTTTATTGTGCGTGACAATATCTCCGTACCGTTCTTTGTCTCCTATGAATATTTGGGCATTGCAGAAGATGTTCTCATTTTCACCCTCATTGCCATATTGTATTATGCATATGGTTTCTCCTTCTGTTGTCCGAAGTCCTTCTTTTGGCAGAAGTCTGTTTTTTAATAAGTAATGCAAAATGTCATTCATTGTTTCCTGTATTTGGCTTACTTGGTATCAAAAGAGGGTGACTAAAAAGCAAATTTCTACGTTACGTTTGGCTTCAAAATCCTCATTTACGCTTAGTAAACTGCGGTTTTGAAGCCTTCACAAGCCTTGAACTTTACTTTTTATTCACGCCTCATACAAAAGAAGGAGA
>JAZNDZ010000024.1:0-31543 GCA_045588345.1 Bacteroidaceae bacterium | reverse complement strand
CAAGTATCTTAACGCGCATATAGCCGGGGCGCGACAACTCGCTTCTCACGCACAAGCAGCAACGCGATATTGCATCGCTCAAACAAATTCACGCCTCATTCCGGCTATATGCACTAATACTTGCTGTGTCTCACACAGTGCCGGAGGTTTTGGGGAATTACTTCTGCTATACAACCGCCAAAGGTAATTTCCTTAATATCCGTCACCGATAAAGGTTGCGGGTAAGTGAGTGCAATACAAACCCGTTTGTAATTGCACCACGAACGCAAGCAGGCTAGACAAAGTCAAATTACAGCAAACAACCGTTCAAACAGCGGATAAGGAGAGGAATTGTTTGAGCGGTGCATATACGTGATGATGTTTTTTCGCGAACATCGAATTGTCCTCTCCCCGCTGTTTGGACGAAAAGTTGTTTGAGGCACCATTGCGAGCGAGCAATGTTTGCGACGACGGAACATTTATGTTCCCAAAGGAGTATGCTTTAGCCTTCCACCTCAGAACTTGCCACGGTGAGCAGGTGGTCCCCCTCCTCCAATTCCAGTGAACCGTCGGGTACAACGTATTTGTCACCACGCCTCACCAGCATCACAAGCACACCCTTAGGCAGTCCAAGCGTTTGCAAAGTATTTCCCTTCTCTTCGAGCAACTCAGCAGTAACGGTAATCTCGCTCAATTCGCCGGCCTCCTCGGGCAATTCAACATCGAAATGCCTCTTCTCTTCGGGCGGCAGCAATAGTTTAAGTTTCTTGGCAGCCAAAGCAATTGTTCCACCCTGCAGCACCATAGAAAGCAAGGTTATGAAAAACACGACATTAAAGATTTCTTTACTGCCCGGTACATTCTCTACAACCGGGTATATTGCAAATATTATGGGTACAGCACCCCTAAGGCCAACCCATGACACAAACAGTCTTGAGCAGAAATTTATATTCTTGAAAGGCAGCAGAGAGATGAAGACACTGAGCGGACGTGCAACAAGAATCATGAAGACACCAATGAGCAGTGCCGCAAGCACTGTTTTCCACATTTCAGCCGGGTTCACAAGAAGTCCAAGCAAAAGAAACATTCCAATCTGCACAATCCATGTCAGGCCGTCAAAGAAAGCCACAACCTGTTTGCGGTTCTTCATCTTGTTGTTTCCTACTATTATTCCGGTCACATAAACAGCAAGATAACCGTTCCCGCCCAACATGTCAGTGAGAGCAAAAGTAAAGAACACAATGCTCATGAGCATGATTGAATAGAGAGGAATATTATTAAGATTTATCCTCTTCATGAACCATACAGTTGCAAAGCCGGCACCGGCACCAATCATTGCGCCTGCAGCGAACTGTTGTACAAGTACCGTCAACGAGTCTACCACAAGTTGCTGAACATTCAGGGCGGAGAGGTCTGCAGCACCTACACTCAATGCCAACTGTATGAGAACAATTGTAAGGATATACGCCATGGGGTCGTTGCTTCCGCTCTCAAGTTCAAGCATCGGCTGCAGATTGTTTTTCAGCCGCATACTCTTGCCGCGTAGAATATTGAATACCGTAGCCGAATCGGTAGAAGACATTGTCGCAGCCAACAGGAAGCATGTAATCAACGGAAGTTCAAACGAGAACATCTCCCATTCAGAAAGTCCGAAAATGAACGCTCCTGTAAACAGCGTCGTCAAGAGCACCCCAACGGTGGACAAAGTGAGCCCCGGCCCTAACACAGGCCTGATGTCATCAATCCTTGTTTCGACACCGCCGGTAAACAGTATGACGCACAGTGCTATCATTCCCACAAACTGAGCCTGCCTCATATTGTCAAAGTGTATTCCTAATCCGTCGCTGCCGAACAACATTCCGGCAACCAGGAACAGCAACAATGTAGGCATTCCGAAACGTCCTCCGGCTTTGGTAATGAGGATACTGCAGAATATCAGAATTGAACCTACGAAAAGTATGTTTTCGGAAGTAAAGAATATCATCGTCTGTTAAAAAAGTTGTATCAGCAGCAAACCGGTTCCAATAGAAACCACTGTCGCTACAAGTCCTGGCAACATAAATGAATGGTTAAGCACAAAACGTCCTATTCTGGTTGTACCCGTGCGGTCGAAATTGATTGCTGCAACCAATGTAGGATAGTTAGGTATAAAGAAATATCCGTTCACGGCAGGGAATAACGCTATAAGCATCATAGGAGATATGCTCAAGGCCACGCCCAACGGAACAATGGCACGCACAGTGGCAGCCTGACTGTATAACAGTATCGACATCACAAAAAGCGCAATACCGAACAGCCACGGCATTTCTGTAACAACACCCTCTATTGCACCTTTCAGTTCAACGATATTGCCGCCTATGAATGTATCGCCCATCCATGCTATGCCGAAGATAGCCACAACGGCCTGCATTCCGGCCGAGAACACACTACCCTGCGCGGCTTTCATGCCGCTTGTACGTGTTACAAGAAGTATAAGTGCAGCCGTTGCAAGCATCAGCATCTCTATTATCAGCGGCATTCCCACCTGCTCGCCACTGAACGAAGGACGCAGTGAAGGTATAGAACCGAAAATGACGATAAGCAACGTAGCAGCAACAAAAAGCACTACCGATGAAGAAGCCTTGAACATATTGTCTGCACCCTTCAGTTCCACATGTCCGGCATCAAGTTCGCCAGCCTTCAGACGGCGTTGGTATTCAGGGTCATCAACAAGATTCTTGCCAACTTTCATAGACACAAGGGCACCGGCAAGAACACCCGCCAATGTTGCAGGAACACTTATCTTGAGGATATCGAAAAGCGTAATGTCATAGCCCGAAAGCAAACCGAGCAGAGCCACTGTTGCCGCCGAGATTGGAGATGCTGTTATCGCCTGTTGTGAAGCAATGACAGCAATGCCCAAAGGACGTTCAGGGCGTATCTTGGTCTCTGCCGCCACCTCAGCAATAACCGGTAGCACAGAATAGGCAACATGGCCGGTACCGGCCAGGAAGGTAAACGTATATGTCACCAGCGGAGCAAGTATAGTCACAAGTTGCGGACAAGAACGCAGAATCTTCTCGGCAAGTTTCACCATCAAGTCAAGACCGCCTGCCGCCTGCATGCAGGCGGCGGCGGATATCACAGCGGCAATCATCATCATCACATCAATGGGCAATGCACCGGGTTGCATCCCGAACACGAACGTCAGCAAAGCAACACCCAAACCTCCCATTATGCCGAGACCAATACCGCCCAAACGTGCACCTATGATTATGCACATCAACACGACAACTAACTGTAGGAATATCATCAGCCGTTACATTTTGGCCCTGCCGAAATCAGAACAGAGGCAACTGGTATATGAATCCCAACGACACACGCTGGGTACTGTAATCACTCTGACCGACTTTCCTGGCCTTTTCAGTAAAGAAATTGTTCTGGCCTACATAGGCAAGAAAGAAGTGCAGATTGGTATCCATAGGATAATACTCCACACCCGCGACATAACCTATTGATGTACGGTAGTTGCCCTTTGCTACATTGTCGCTTGCCTTGTACACACCGGCAGACTCGAACATACCCTTTGCAAATATGTTCCACTTGGGCTTTACACGATAGTTTATTTTGGCAACCAGCGAATTGTATGTTGAATTGAACATATTGTGTCCATCGAAATTGCCTTGACCGCCAAGGATTCCTGTCATTATACCCTTTCGGTCAACCTGTTCAAAAGAACTCATAAGGTCTACGTACATATTGCAGCGCTTTGAGAAATTGAACTGGTTGCCAAGGGCAAAATAATACATATACTTGCCCTGTGTCTCTTCCATTACCGAAGCCGACCAACGTGTCTGCCAGAGATTCTTGAACATGTTCGCGTTCCAGTTAATGCTGTAGACAAGAGGCAGGCGGCTCTCTTCAAGACCAGTGCCGTATGTCTCGTCCTGCGAATTGTTACGGCTGTCAAGAATCTGGAACTGCCACTGCTGGTTGGGAGTAACATCGTATGTGAGCGTGATACCAGTCATGAAGTTGCTCATGTTGTTTATGAGTTCGCTGTACTGGTATATCTCAATGGGGTTGGCATCAAACTCAAAACCACCGTATGCCACACACTGCTTTCCGGCATGCAAAGAGAACTTATTGTTCAGTTGTATACTGATGGAAGCAATGTCTATTGAGTTCGGAAGATTGTCTATCATACCGTTACCGTCATTGCTGCGGTTAAGACGCTGACGCCAACGATATGAGAGCCAATTATTCACACGACCCTTTGCTTCAATTCGCAACTGGCGCATACTGAAAGCCCCTTCACTCAACCCGTTGCGCCCATCCTGATTGAACTTCGCATCAAAAGCACCGTGCATGTTCATGTACAGATTGAACCAATCATTCTGCTTTTCAATATTCGACACACGCTCAAAAAGCGACTTTTCACCTTCGGGCACCAGAGCGTTGCGCGATGTCACCTGTGCTGTTACAGAACCTGCAACAAACAGTAACAGCACAAACAGAGTGTTTCTCATTTTCATATCAAATTTTTTATTTAGTAATTATTGAAATATTTTTGAATGGTTTTCCAATCATCGGTCTTTGTCAGCGCCAACATGAGCAATACTCTGGCTTTCTGCGGATTAAGTCCCCAAGAAGCGACAAACTCGTACTTATTGTCATCAACCTCGGCATCAAGCGTAGTTGCACCCGTAGGCACACGGCTTGAGCGCACTACTATTATACCTTTCTTGCGTGCCTTTTCAAGTTCGGGAAACACATTCTTGTGGATGTTTCCGTTACCCACACCGGCATATACTATACCTTTGTAATCTTTCTTTATCATCATGCGTACCACATCGCCTTCGACATTTGAGTAACCGTATGCGATACCTACCTTTGGAAGCGAATTCAAGTTTAGAACGCTGAAATAAAGGGCATTGCTACGTGCCTGTGCCTGATTATAGTAATGGACCTCTCCATTGTGTATATAACCCAATGGACCTGCATTTGGCGACTGGAATGTCTCAACGCTTGTTGTATTGGTCTTTGTAACATCTGAGGCACCGAACACCTTGCCGTTCATGCACACCATAACACCACGGTTCTTGGATTCAGGCGATGCGGCTGTAATGACAGCATTGTACAGATTGGCAGGACCATCGGCACTTATTGCCGTTGAAGGACGCATTGCACCCACAAGCACTACAGGTTTGCTGCTGCTTACTGTGAGACTTAGGAAAAAGGCTGTCTCTTCCATTGTATCGGTTCCATGCGTTACGACAATGCCATCAACATCGGCACGCGCAAGTAATTCATTGATTCTCTTTGCAAGTATGAGCCACACCTCGTCACTCATATCCTGTGAGCCGATATTAACTACCTGTTCCCCTTCAACGTCAGCAACATTCCTGATGGCAGGAACTGCATCAAGCAGAGTACCTATTGCGACCTGACCGGCCGAATAGTTGCTTTTTGTAGCCGAAGAGCCCGAACCTGCAATTGTTCCGCCGGTTGCGAGGATATATACTTTTGGCAACTCCCGGGCTGCCATTGTAACTGCCATGAGCATAATGGCAGAAAGCACACCGAATCTTTTAAGGAAATTCATAAATCAATTGTTTTAGTTATAGTTAGTTTAATTTATCTTACACAAAAAACAGCGCAACGTGTAATATTGTTGCAATATCAGAAGATTGATTCGTTTGTCAATGTAGTCAACTCCTCCAACGCCTTCATTCCCATAACCGAGTTACCTTTGCTATTGAGTCTTGGGCTCCACACCGCGACCGAGTAACGCATTGGGCATATAGCAGCAATACCGCCCCCCACACCACTCTTCCCGGGCAATCCTACAAGATAGGAGAACTCCCCGGCCTCGTCATAGAAACCGCATGTCTGCATTATTGCATTCATGCGTTTTATCTGCGAGCGTGTCAGTTCTACACCGGCATGGCTGAATGGCAGAGTATGGTCTGCAAACGCCATGAATGCCCTTGCAAGTTCCGTGCAACTCATCTCAACCGAACATGTAAGGAAATAGAGACGCAGCACATCCTCAACATCGCACTCGATATTCCTGTGGTATTTGAGCAGATTGGCTATGGCTGCATTCAAATAGGCAGTCTCGCGCTCAGAGCATGCAACCTGTTCATTATAACATACATCGTTGCTCCCGCAAAGGTCACGCACGAATTCAAGGTATTTTTCGGCCGGATTGCCAAAAGAAGTGAGAAGGACATCGGCAACAACCATTGCACCGGCATTTATAAAAGGGTTACGCGGTATACCATGCTCCACCTCAAGCTGCACAAGGGAATTGAACGCAGTACCCGAAGGTTCCTTGCCCACACGCGACCACAGAGATTCACCCTTCAACGACAAAGCCATTGCCAGTGCAAACACCTTTGATATACTCTGGATAGAGAAACGCTCTTCAGCATCGCCAACGGAATATACATCCCCCTCTATGGAATTCAAGCATATACCGAACTTGTCGGGGTTCACTTTTGCCAGTTCGGGAATATAATCGGCAACCTTTCCAACATTGGAATATGGCTTGACCGCGACGTATATATTCTCAAGAATTGTCTTATAATCCATATAACAACACCTTTTGCATATATCATTCAGCGCGAAGATAGCAAAATTTCCCAATAAAACCAGCCTGAGTAGGAATAGGTTCGGCAAAATTTGCATCATGCAGACAATATTCCTATCTTCGCGATAAACAAAACAGTAATGCCCGTAATAGAAATAACATCACTGGACCACCCCGGCGTTGAGGTTTTCAGCACACTTACCGAAGCCCAATTGCGAATGAAACACGAAAGTTGTGAGGGAATTTTCATAGCCGAAAGCCCCAAGGTTATAAACGTTGCGCTTAACGCAGGCTATACACCGCTTGCGCTGTTATGCGAAAAGAAGCACATAACAGGTGACGCAGCAGAAATAATCGCACGTTGTAGCAACATACCGGTATATACGGGCGAGCGCAACCTGCTGGCAAGCCTCACAGGTTATACTCTCACACGCGGTGTACTCTGCGCAATGCAACGCCCGGTAGAGAGAACCATAGGAGAGATTTGCGATAGAGCCGACAGGATTGCTGTCATTGACGGCGTTGTAGACACGACAAACATAGGTGCGATATTCCGCAGCGCAGCGGCATTAGGTATAGACGCTGTACTGCTTACGCCCAATTCTTGCGACCCACTCAACCGCCGAGCAGTGAGAGTATCCATGGGCAGTGTTTTTCTTGTTCCTTGGGGGTGGCTCAATGGAGGCATGAAAGAACTGAAGAAACTTGGCTTTACCACTGCAGCCATGGCACTGACCGACAAATCCATTTCAATAACCGCCCCGCAGCTTGCGCAGTGCAAACGCCTTGCAATAATCATGGGCACCGAAGGGGATGGGCTGCCCGAGGAGACAATTGCCCAAGCCGATTATACAGTAAAGATACCGATGTTCCACAACGTTGACTCGCTGAACGTTGCAGCGGCAGCTGCCATTGCTTTTTGGGAATTGAGAAAAAAAGACTGAAAGAGATATCAATGAAAATATCAACTGAAATCCCAAAGAACAGCATTATTTGCCAAAATATTACCTCTTTGTCATAATGTTTCACTATATTTGCATAATTGAATATTTTTTTAAATCCCTAAATCATAATCATGAAAAACAGAATTTTATTCCTGCTGGCAGTAATCTGCTTCACATTTGCAGCAAATGTATCTGCAGCCGAAAAAAATGCAAAGCCTTTTGTAATTCCTGAACTGCGTGAGTGGAAAGGTGCAACAGGCGAGTTCACAATCACCAAAGAAACAAAGATTGTCTATCCAAAGAACAATGCCGAAATCGCTGAGGTTGCAAAGCAGTTCGCATGCGACTACAAGAAGATGACCGGTGTTGAACTTCAGGTTGTCGAAGGCAAATCTTCAAAAGGCGACATCGTTTTCTCAGTAAAGAAGAACAAGAAGCTCGGCAACGAGGGCTACACTATCAAGATTGCAAACAAGATTGAGATTGCAGCCGCTACAGCACGTGCTTCAATGTGGGCCACACGCACACTCTTGCAGATTGCAGAGCAGAACAACGGCAACACACTGCCTAAGGGCAACATCGTAGACTACCCCGACTACGCGATGCGCAGTTTCATGCTTGACTGTGGCCGCAAGTTCATTCCCATCAGTTTCCTCCATGAGTATGTAGACTTCATGGCATACTACAAGATGAACACATTCCACATTCACCTGAACGACAATGCCTTCAAGCAGTACTTCAACCACGATTGGGCAAAGACTCCATCAGGATTCCGCCTTGAGAGCGATTTCTTCCCCGGCCTCACATCACGCGACGGCTACTATACAAAGGCTGAGTTCATCGAGTTACAGAAGCATGCAGAGAGAATGGGTGTAGAAATAATACCGGAGTTTGACGTTCCCGCTCACTCGCTCGCATTCGTACACTACCGCCCGGAACTTGGCAGCAAGGACTATGGTCTTGACCACCTTGACCTTTTCAACCCCAACACATACACATTCGTAGACTCACTCTTCATGGAGTACCTTGGCGGCGAGGAACCAGTATTCCGCGGGCCACGTTTCCACGTAGGTACCGATGAGTACTCAAACCGCGACACGGCTGTCGTTGAGAAGTTCCGCCACTTCACCGATTTCTGCATCCGCACAGCCGAGAAATATGGCAAGCAGGCTTGCGTATGGGGTGCATTGACACACGCAAAGGGCAACACACCTGTAAAAGTTGACAACGTGCTTATGTATGAGTGGTACAACGGCTATGCCGATCCAAAGGACATGATAGCTCTCGGTTACGATGTAATCAGCATCCCCGACGGTTGGACATACATTGTACCCGCTGCAGGCTACTATTATGACTACCTTAACTGCCAGCATCTCTACAACAACTGGACACCGGCAGTTATCGGCAACCAGACATTCAAGGAAAAACACCCTCAGATTAAGGGCGGTTCATTCGCAGTATGGAACGACCACGCCGGCAACGGTATCAGCTGCAAGGACATTCACTACCGCGTATTCCCCGCTATGCAGACAATGGCTGTAAAAATGTGGACTGGTGCAAAACCTGCAGTTCCTTTCGAAGAGTTCGACAAGGCACGCCTTGCACTGAGCGATGCTCCCGGCCTTAACATAGCAGGCCGTTTCAGCGGTGAGAAGAGAACCCTCGTCGAGAAACCGTCACTCAAGCCTGCTGCAAACCTTGTAAAGGAGACCGGCATCAAAGAAGTTGGTTACGAGTACAGCGTATCATTCAATATTGACTATACTAAAGAGAGCCTTGGCACTGTACTGACAAGTTCACGCGACGCAGTGTTCTACCTTGCTGACCCCGTAAGCGGCAAGCTCGGTTTCTCACGCGACGGTTACCTCATGACATTTAACTACAGTTTCTTCCCAGGCGAGAAGGCACACGTTACAATCAGCGGTAACCAGCAGGTTACAAAACTCTTTGTAAACGGCAAATTGGTAGAGACACTCGACAAGCAGACACTCTACCACAACGAGGGCGGCAAAGACAAGATGTACTACGTACGCACACTCGTATTCCCACTTGAGAAGGCCGGTAACTTCAAAAGTAAGGTTACCAACTTCAAGGTTGAGAACCGCTTCAAGTAAACCTGCAATAACGCACAAAAAAGAGGGTAATTAAGCCCACTTTCTAAACGAGCAATCCCTGATAGAGTTTATTCTAACAGGGATTGCTTTCTTTGTAAAATGACTTTTTCGTCAACTTCTTTGCAAGGAAACCACTATTGCTTGAAAAACGAATGCTCTTTGATTAGTTTATTAACCTTTTCCACTGTGGATTTACCTTCAATCTGTGTAAACATAAACATAATTTCTGTTTCATCCGCCCATAACAAAATCTTTATCATAAAGAACAATGATTGGAAGGTAATATACAATACGCGTTAGATTTATAATGAGTTCACAACATCTTCGCGTAACATATATTGTCACGAAGGCAACGATTACCAATTACTAATAATGAATGTTAAATAATTGAATTAGGAGCATTTTTAATTTCTAAAGAATTAGATTTCTAAAAAATTCGTTTTACATTTGTCTCATGAAAGAAAATATATTGGAGGTAAACAAATAAAACAGCACATGAAAAAGAGCGACACACTTACAAAATCCGAGATGCAAGTAATGAATGCCTTGTGGGAAATGCCCGACGGTGGATGCATACATGACATAATAGCACGATACCCCGACCCAAAACCGGCATATACAACGGTGTCTACTTTCTTGAAGATTCTCTTGAACAAGGGATTCGTTGAATTCCGCAAGTTGAGCGGAAAGACACACACATACTACCCTCTCGTCAGCAAGGAGAACTATACCAATCAGGTTATGACAGATGTAAAGGATTCGTTTTTCGGCGGGTCAGGTTCATCATTGGTAAAATTCTTTGTAGAGAAAGAGAAACTGAGCAAAAGCGAGGTTAAGGAACTTATTGAAATAATAAAAGGGAACAATAACCAATCATGGGAATGAGAAGATGCATAACAGCATTGATTGCCTGCATTTTGGCTGTTGCCACAATGCAGGGACAGGCGGGCTGCCCAAAGAATAAAACAAACGTCATTGAGGTATTCCTTGATAATGCACCTGCCATACACGGTTGCAATCTCAACTTCAACGATTTTTTCTCTGAGTCACACATTACAGCCAAGGTATATGCCAACGATGACAGCATTGCCGAAAAGATAAAAATAAAGAGATGCAAGACATTGTTATCGGGCAACAGTGACCCATACTCCCTTGAAACAGCCGAAAAACTCTTAAAAGAGAGCAGCAAGAACATAATAAGAAACCACAAATGGAAACCCGGCAAGAGTGAATGCACGGTCAGATGGAAACCCAGACATAACCTCAGGATTGAACAGAAAGAGAAAAAAGGAGAACTACTCTCTTTCATTTCGGAAGCCATTACCGACAAGACCAAAAGAAAACTCCACCGAGATGATTGCAGTGCATTCATACATCTGCAGTTTGACCATGAAGGCAGGATTCTCAATGCTAAGCACATCGGTAACATTTTCTGGGAAACAGGAAAAGCCGGATGGAGATGCAGCACAGAAGAGGTATCTGTATCAGCAGTGCAAGACTACAGGAACGGCAATGCACACAATAGTATGATGTTCAAGCCAAAATCCCAACCGGCAAGATACATGGACAAATGGGAACTGAGGGTACACCACGCAGACAAACAACTTAGAAAGAACATGCAGAAAATAGCACGTGAACTCAAAGGAAAACTATTCAGTGAACTTGCAGGAAAAGAGGGATATATATGCATAGAGATACATATTGATACATCAGACATTGAAATAGAAGAGATTGACCCCGTTTACCCAGGTGGTGCAAAGGCCCTTAAAGAGTATTATGCCGAGAATTTCAAATACAGCAGAAGGCTGCGCAGGAATAAGATAAAAGGCAACGTGAATATAGAACTTCTTATCAAGAAGAGCGGCAAGGCCAAACTACAGAACGTCAATATCCATGAACGAACATTCAGTTATGAAGGCATGGACAGTTGGGACAAGATTTCAAATGACATCAGCCATGAGTTAAATAAAATAACTGAAAAAATGCCACGATGGACACCCGGAATATACGACGGCAAAAAGATTGAGAAAAACTGTTCGTTCCGCTTAAGGTTAGACTGCAGTAATTATTAAAATCCAAAAACCGGCAACCATGTCAACATGTATAATATACATACTCAAATGGGCACTATGCCTTGCATTGTTTTACATTCCCTTTGCATTGCTGCTACGCAGGGAGACCTTCGCTACATTCAACCGTTGGTTTCTCATCGGTATCATTGCTTTATCGGCAATAATACCGTCAGTAACAGTCACATACCCTGTTGAGGTTGAGATTATAAAGTTCATTGACGCAACAGGCAGCACAATGGCAAATAAAGAATCGCAGACAGCGCCGGCAAGCATTACCGGCACAACTGCAGTAGAAGAGTGCAACAGAAGAGAATTCTTTACAATCGAGACACTATCCATAATGTATTTAATAGGTGTTGCCATAGGCCTTGCAATGCGCATTGTGGAGATAGCAAGGATTATAACAGGCATAAGACGCGGAACATCAATTATTGGAAAGCACAACGGCATGACACTTCACTGCCACAAAGGGAAAACTGCACCGTTCAGTTGGTTCGGTCATGTGATAATGTCGCAGAGTGATTATGATGAGTGCGGAAAGGAGATTCTTTTGCACGAAGAAGGACATTTCCGCAACAGGCACTCATGGGACATGCTTCTGCTGGGCATTGTAAAATCTCTCCAGTGGTTCAACCCCTTCGTATACATGCTTGCCAATGACATGAAGGATATACATGAGTATGAGGCCGACAGGCATGTACTCAGGCAACATGGCGACACACGCGCCTATCAACTGTTGCTGCTGAAGAAGGCTGTAGGCGAAACCGCATTCAACCTTGCCAACAACTTCAACCAAAGCAGCGTGAGGAAAAGAATAATAATGATGGCACACAAGCCCTCGAAGCGGATGAACAAAGGCAAGGCACTGTCGCTTGTCCCAATGACATTTCTGTTTCTTTTCATCTTTGCAGAGCCTGAGTATGTATACTGCATAATTGAGAAGAGAGTAACACCGGCCAATGATGAGAATACGATGGAAGATATATGCACGTATGTACCGACAGCATTGAAGAGCACGCCGATATCCTTGCATCTGCAGCCCGCCGCAGTGCCGGTTATGCCAAAGGAGATTGAACCGATAAAGGAAGTTCCGCTGAGTGCAAAGGGAATAAGGCTTGTACAGAAGTATGAAGAACATGCTGTTGAGACATACTGCGAGTATATAAACATTGAAGGCAGTGAACTTGGCACCGCACTTAGCGAAATGAACGTAAGGAGATGCAGTGTCAGGATGCAGTTCATTGTTGACAAGAATGGCAATGCCCACAGTATCGCCCCAAGAGGTTGCAACATTTCAATATCAGGAAGCAGCGACAACAACATCGAGGAGTGTAAGGAGATTGCAACAGATGCAGTAACACAGTATATCCTTGCAAAGAAGTGGCAGGCCGCAATCAGTAAAGGAAAAGAGATATGCACCATATATGATGCACACATGATACTGAACTACGGAGATAGTGAAAGCAAAAAAATAGACAGCCGCACAATGATGGCTGGTTCAACACCTATTAACTGACATAGAGTATGAAGAAGATTATACAATATGCATCAACAATAGCACTGGCAATAATATCATTGCAGGCAGCAGCACAAAAGAGCAGCACAGAGGACAAGATTGAACGCAATCCTCTTGACAACCTCATTGTACGCACTGCTGTA
Organism: Bacteroidaceae bacterium; assembly: GCA_045588345.1. GTDB lineage: Bacteria > Bacteroidota > Bacteroidia > Bacteroidales > Bacteroidaceae > HGM04593. The sequence continues at coordinate 18,201 of JAZNDZ010000024.1, read as the reverse complement.
AAACAGAGTCTTTTTCCCGAGGAACGTGTATACCTCCACTTTGACAACAGCGCATACTACCTTGGTGAGAGCATGTGGTTCAAGGCATACGTAATGAGCGGCACAGAAGATACCCCAACCGATATGAGCCGTGTGCTCTATGTCGAGTTGGTGGCACCCGAAGGCTATGTGGTGCGCACCAACAAGTACAAGATTGATGAGGACGGCACATGCTGTGGGATGTTCGAACTCAACAAACTGTTGCTGTCGGGATATTATGAGGTGCGCGCATACACACGCTACATGCTCAACCGCGGCAAAGAAGCCATATTCAGCAGGGTTTTTCCTGTATTTGACAAAGTACACGCCGACAACTATGACTTCAAGAACATGCTCGACCGCCGCAGAGGTTTCCTCATTGACATTGAGCAGGACAGCACGCGGAAAGGGCTGGAACGGGAGGTTGCATGGATAAACTCACAGCAGCCCAAAGCAGACCTGAAATTCTTCCCCGAAGGCGGACACCTTGTCGACGGCATTGAGTGCCGTGTCGCATTCGAAGTATTCGGAGCCGACGGCATAAACAGCAGCCGTAGCATAACACTCCTTGCCGATGATGATGAACTGCTCTGCGCCACACCGTCACACATGGGAATGGGAACATTTACCTTCACGCCCAAAGCCGATGTCAAATACACAGCCATAATGTTGGACGGCAAGAAAAAGAGAAGATTCAACTTGCCTGAGGTCGAAGATGAGGGCGCTGTTATACGTATAGGAGAAATAGCCGGCAACATCACCATAAACGTGAAGAACAACCTTATGCTCGAGACAGAAATAGGCTGTGCAGTACTTTACAGAGGAAAGACACTCTTCTATGAAAGTTACCCGTCAACCGAAAAGGAGATGACCTTTGCCGTAGACAAGAACAGCCTGAACGAGGGAGTGAACCGCGTGGTACTCTTCGTCAGCGACGGTATTCCACTTGCCGAGAGGATGTTCTTTGTCACACATGACAAGACTCTTGCCGAGGACCACAAGAGTGCCCGTCTCACCGTCACAAGCAACGGGAACAGCATTGACTCCATTGCTCTTGAGCCATACGGGAAGATATCCCTGAGCATAGAGCGCGAGGACGGCAAGCCAATAGAGAACGGCAGTTTCTCAATATCGGTCAGCGATGCCGACAACCGCCAACAGACATCATATTCATACAACATCTATACCTACATGCTGTTGGGCAGCGAAGTCAAGGGATATATCCCCGATGCAGCACGCTATTTTGATACAGCCAATGCCAACCGCGCAGCCGAACTGGACCTTATAATGCTCACACACGGCTGGACATCATACGATTGGAACAAATTGAGCCGTAAAGATGCAAGACTTGAGCAACCGATAGAAAAGGGAATCATGGTGAAAGGACGATATGTCAAGAAGATACCTAACCGCAAGACAGGATATCTTGACAAGATGATTGTTACCAACAGGCCCAATACCGAGGTCAACTTCAACATAACCTACTGTGACAGCATACTCACGATGTATGATTTCACTACCGATGCAAACGGCGAGTTCCGTATACTGACAAACGACTTTTTCGGCAAGCGTGTTGCCAAATTGGTACCCACTCTAAGTACATACAACAGCCCGCGCGACAGTCTGTTTGCCTTTGTCCTTGACCGTTACTTCTCGCCCGAGATGCGACTTTACCACTACTGGGAGAGAAATGTTGGTCATGCAATGACAGCAGAGGAACTGAAAGGGCATAACGAGGAAATGATAAAGATAAACCCGTTTGAGTACCTTCTGACCAATCTTGAGGTTATCTCCAAGAGAAAGAAGGATGCTTTCTACCGTCCTCCGCGCAGCGAACTGAGGCTTGATTTCCTTGATGAGTGGGAGTACGCTCAGGATGTCACTTACCTGAACAGGAAAGCAACATGGAGACCCACCACCTATGGCAGCAGCTGGGTTGCCACAGAGCCTCGTTGGAGTTACCCGTCAGCCTTTGACAACAATCCGGGTCTCTCATCCTTTGACCGATATGTCATGGGCAACAGCGGTTATTTTGGCAGTGATGCCACCGCACCCGACCCTACGGGAGTAAGAAGTTCAGGTATTTCGCCAATGGTAATCTCCGACCCCGCATTCAACCATACACTGAGTGCATACGATATTCTGCGCAGCGCATTCTGGCGTCATAACTTCAACTGGTGTTACTGGATTCAGAGCATTGTTGTTGACGGCGAATATTCATCAGACTCGGTTCCTGCCATTGACCATGATTACCTGAAAGGTATAAAACCGATAGACATGACCAACTTCAAGGAGATTGTCATACGCTCCGATGAGAACACCCGCAAGCGGCATCTGCTGTGGGAATACAAAGAGAGGACTCAAACCGCCAATGGCATTCTCACACGCGGCAGCAGACAAAAGAAGAGAGGCAACTACTCATACTCATCATTCTATGACTCGTTCACAACCAAAACGAGCATAGACCCGAGGAACGGAAGTATTGACAATGCCCCCGATGCCATACAATTCCAGAATTATGTATCTGACGGCCTGCATAGAATGGACAACAACAGCATTCCGAACTACGTTGCCTGCTTTATACCCAACAAAGACGAAGATGCAACAAAAGGCATAATCCCGATGCTGTCACACTACACTACAGCACGCTATACAATGGTCTACGGTTATACCGAGAGCAAAGAGTTCTATGCTCCGGACTATAGCACCATGCGCCCCGACAGTACCACACACGACTACCGCCGCACACTGCTTTGGACAGCCGATGCCGGCATTACCGATGAGGGCAGGATTGAAGTCGAGCTGTACAACAGCGCACAGACCAAGAAGATTGCTGTCGATATTGAAGGATATGCTGCGGGCACATTCTATGCCAACAATGGCAGCATCAATACACGCGAAGCGGAGAAAAGCGCATTTTCAGAGATAAAGAGAAAAGATGTAACGCCAATTATCGGCATACACACACCCGAACTGCTTACTCATTGCTTCAGACTGACCGAGGATGGCCGTACACGATACATGCAGAAGGATTATGACAAAGCCTTTGAGTTGTTCAACGAAGCTGCCGCACTTGGTTACTCCCCTGCAATATACAACACAGCCGTATGCTACCTTGACGGCAAGGGAGTGGAGAAGGACAGCGTAGAGGCATTCCGTCATTTCCGCAAAGCTGCGAACATGGGCGAGAGCAAGGCACTCCACAACCTCGCGAGCTGCTACATGCATGGTGTCGGAACCGAAAAGAACGACTCCTTGGCAGTACATTACTACACAATGTCAGCCAATAACGGGACAGCGATATCACAAGCAATCCTCGGGCACATGTACATGAACGGTACCGGTGTCGGACAGGACAGCATCAAAGGACGCGAGTGGTACAGCAAAGCAGCCGACCAGGACGAGCCGGCAGCACTCTATGCCTTGGCAAGCATCATGGAGAAGGAGGACTCTGTTGCAGGTTACAGCAAGCGTCAACTGCGCAAACGCCAGACAATCAAATTCCTTACAAGGGCTGCCGAAAAGAGACACCCCGAAGCACAATACAAACTCGGACGTTGTTACGAGAGCGGAGTATATGTCAGGAAAAGCAAGAAGAAGGCCTTCAACTGGTACATGCATGCAGCAAGCCAAGGACACACCGATGCCATGGAGCGCGTAGGTTACTGCTACGAAAAAGGCCGTGGAGTAAAGAAGAATGAGCCACATGCTGCAAAATGGTACAATCTGGCGCAACAAGGCGGCAACAAAAGAGCCAAAATGAAGATGGAATGGTATAATCTGCTGCATTTCTTTGAAGAATGACAAGCAGACAAACTGCAACATAAACAAAAGAAGGTGACCCAAAAGTCTCCTTCTTTTGTATGAGGCGTGAATAAAAAGTAAAGTTCAAGGCTTGTGCAGCCTGTAAAAACCGGAGTTTACTAAGCGTAAATGAGGATTTTGAAGGCAAGCGTAACGCAAAAAATACACTTTTTAGTCAGCCTCCTTATGAAAGGCTGAATATTCAACCTCATTATGAATCACTTTACAAATATCTTCTTGCCGTTGACAATGTAAATTCCAGGGGTTGTTATTTGTTGTAATCTGTCACCTCGCAGATTATATATCAAGTCAATAGAAGGAACATTGCCGGCAACATCGTCAATACCCAATGTCTCAAGTTCAACAATCTCCTTGAAACCAGTCCATTTCTCTTCATATGCGGCCTTACAGCCAACAGGGACATAAACGGTAATGAGAGCACGTGCCGTAGCCTCTTTTCTTAATGTCGATGCAAAGAAAACATTATCGGTACGTTTCTCATATACGAAATCAGGCGGTGTCATCGCATTTGAGTACAATGCAATCTCTCGTTCTTTGGTGAATGAGAATGCCCTTGAACCTATAGTCTTGACATTGCGTCCAAGTGTTATTGTCTGCAGGCTGTCAATATCGGCAAATGCCTTGACTTGAATTGTCTCAACACCATCCGCAACTGTTATTTTCTTGACATTAATGCAGTTCGTGAATGCCTCCTCGCCTATAGACTCCACAGAAGCAGGAATTTCAAGCGATGTCAGTGATGTACAGTTCGCGAATGCACGTGTGGCAATTTCCTGAATACCGTCCAGTCGTACATCCTTCAGAGAAGTGCAATTCAGGAATGCCTCCTCACCTATATACTCCACTGAAGCAGGAATTTCAAGCGATGTCAGTGATGTACAGTTCGCGAATACATGTGTGGCAATTTCCCGAATACCACAGTCCAATCGTACACTCTTCAGAGAAGTGCAATACCGGAATGCCGACTCTGCAATCTCGCCTACTCCATTTATATTAATACTCTCGAGCGCTTGACACATTTTAAAAGCCGAATTGCCTATATATTCTACCGTTCCCGGTACATTGACTTCTCTTAAATATCCATTTCCGTTGAATGCCAATCCAGCTATTCCACGCGTGCCTTTTTCCACATCAATTACTGTAACAGTTTCCTCGGCATCGCCTTTGAGTCCCAACAGCCAGCCATCGGCATAAACAATGCTATCAGGCAACTCATTATACCATTTTGTCTTTTCGAAAACACTTGGATTCAAAACATATATACTATCACCTATCTCAATATCATTCACACGCCATGCACAATAGTCCCAAGAAGAAGAAACATTGCTTGCATCCAAGTCTCCTGAACCAGTTAAGGACAGTTTACCGGTCTCGACATTCAGGCTCCAGGTTATTGTCTCATTATACTCCTTTGTTATTACAGGATTGCCAATCTCCAGAATATATACAAAGTCGGACCATACGGCAATATTAGCATAAGCCCCGACAGCCCCTTCTGGAACATACAATAAAGCACTGTCACATACACTCTTAGAAAATGGGGAGCCATCCACCAACATCGTTGGTGTTTCTGCATATGAAACGAATTTCCTTGCAGAATTGATACCGAAAGCATAATTTCCTATTGACCTCAAGGAATCGCCAAAATAGACTTCTTCTATAGAATTACAATCGACAAACGCATTGGAATCGACACTCTTGATACCCGATGTAAGGTTCAACACATTATCAGTCCTATACAGTGCGGACCCGAAGTAACGTAGGACTCCGCAATTCGCAAAAGCATACTCTCCAATATATTCAAGTGACCTGGGAATCAAGACTTCCTCTAATGCATTGATGTCCTTAAAAGAACTTGCAGCGATACCTTTAGTACCGCTCTTGACATCCACTATCGCACCGGAAAAATCCCCTTTGCAACCCAACAGCCAGTTATCAAGGTAAAGCAAACCGTCCGGCTGTGCATTGTACCACGCAGTGCCAACAAAAGCATTCTCACCGACCTCCGTTACATTTTCAGGAATATTTACTTCTGCAAGGTCAACAGAATTGTAAAAAGCATCATGACGAATTGCCTTGAGACTTTGCGGAAGCCTTACACTTGTAATGCCATCAGTAACCTTTCCGGCATAGAGAATCTCCACACCTTCGGGGACAATAACATCACCAATATGGTTATTCAACTTTTTACCAGCCACATAACAATCATATTCGCGGATTCCATACGGGGATTTCCACCATGATAACTCATCCTTGAAACAGACCTTCGTTTGTTTCTCTCTATGGTTAAAAAGAATGTAGCAATCAATCCTTTTCAATGTTGAAGGAATTACAATACTGTCCAACATTAAAGGAGTCGCTCCAATGTTGCTGCTCATATTAGATTTAAAACTATGCTTATGACCGAACATATCCCCAAGCACTTCAATGCCCTCTCCAATGACCAGTCTTTTCAAGTTGTCACATCCTGCAAAAGTGTAGACCAATTCATCATTATGCAAATAATTATAAAAACTTACATTATCTCCAAGCACCAGTTCTTCCAAGGAACTGCAGCCTTCAAATGAAGCAGATGCGACTACCGCATTATCGGGTATAACAACCCTCTTGAGGTTTGTCATACCGCTGAAAGCACTACGGCCTATTTTAATTTGGACCGAACCATCGTTACAGCAATTCGGTGCAAACGTCACACTTTCTGCCGAACATCCATAAAAAGCATTCGCGTTCACGTTTGACGCAGGAATGACTAAGTCCACAATCTTCTCGCCATTAAGATAAAGGTCACAAGGCTCGGAGAATGTCGTAACCCCATCTTCAAACCAAACCCAATTGAACATAGGATTACCATAAACTTCGATGCCGAAATCAATATTGCACCATGCAACCAAGTCCGATATATAAACCGACGATATTGAGCGCCCGAAAGCCCCACTCTCAATTTTCGTTACTGTTGAAGGAATTGTTATGCTTGTCAGGTTTTCACAATCAAAGGCACTGGCATGAACAATGTTTACCCCTTCGGGCAATACCAGATTCCTTATTGAGTCACAAGCGGAAAACGCACTCCTCCCTATTTCAGTCATGGTTGATGGCAACAATATTTCTGTAAACTGAAACGGATAAGATGAAAAGAGATTATTTGCAACAGATGTGAACCCTTCACCGATGACAAGTTTCTTTAGACTTTGAGATGTCAACATCTGCATAAAAGTTCTTGTCATTCCAGTTCCGGTCAATTCACCGCTACCGACTATCTCCAACACGCCTGTATCAAAATTTACAGTCCACACAGAATTATCGTTCTCAAATGTTTCAATATTCTCTTGAGCATAGAGAACCGACGGGAACGCCAGCACTACACAGGCCGACAATAGAATAATTTTAAATAGTTTAGCCATTATAACGTTATTATTTATGTTAATTAGGCAAATTTAATACAAACATCCGTGTTTTACCCCCCCCAATTGTTAAATTGTGTTAATAATATAATTAACATGCGATATGCTTCAACAAAACAAGATTTTAGGAATATGATCTCTTCGAGTCACCACACGGCAGGCGGAAAAATATTGCCCTCTTTATTTTGAAACAACGTAAACAGGTAATCCATACAAACATTCTGCAAGTTCATGTGTTACATTGCAGTATACAAACTGTACCGAATATGAAAATCATCAACTACGTTACAACAGCATTATTGATTCTGTCAGGCATTGAAACTGCAGCACAAGGGAAGAACAATGAACCGCGAGGCAGGGCCATAGTACAAATTTACACTAACTTCCACAGCGGATTCGGAGCCGTGAATGATGACCGCGGCTTCGTACTTGACCGAAGTTACATCGGATACGAGTATGACCTGAAGAGAGGATTGAGCATCAAGGGAGTACTTGACATCGGGCAATCGGATGACGTAAATGACTACCAGCGTATCGCATACATAAAGAATGCATTCATAGGCTGGAAGTGGAAAAGCCTCGCACTGAATGGAGGACTAATACCGACAACACAGTTCAACTACCAGGAGAACTTCTGGGGTTTGCGTTATGTGTACAGTTCTTTCCAGGACAGGTACAAGTTCGGCAGTAGCGCAGACCTTGGCTTTTCAGCCTCATACCGGTTTGCACGCTGGATTAGCACCGATGTGATAATAGCAAACGGTGAAGGATTCAAGCAGATACAGGTGAACGACGGCCTGCTCTACGGCATCGGAACTACCATTATGCCATTCAAAGGAATGTCACTCAGGCTCTATGCAAGCCTTAACGAAGGTGCAAATGGAACAAAAGATATAATAAACTATGCAATGTTTGCCGGTTACAAGCACCGTTACTTTTCTGCAGCCCTTGAATACAGTATTATGCGTAACAGCAGCCGAATGGCAGGAAAGAACCTTTACGGTTTCTCGCTATATGCAACGGGAACGCTCAACCGCTGGCTAAGCATATATGCCCGCACAGACGGGCTGATGTCAAGCGATGACTGGAATGAGCAGAACGATGAGATTGCCATAATTGCCGGAGCACAGTTCAAATTAGGACGATTTGTGAAGATTGCACCGAATTTCAGGATATTCATACCCAAAGCAAATGGAATTGAGAACCGTTACTACGGATATATCAGTTGCAGTTTCGGATTATAAGAACTACAATGCCTTGACCGTGCGTGTACGGAACGATTCACGTGCCTTGCGCACATAAAGCTTTATGACATCGGCCGGCAAATGCGAACTGCCGACAAAGGCGCGTGTCTGCTCGGGAAACTTTGCAAGTGCAGTCGCAAGCAGCCAAGCGGCCGCCATGCGCACGTAATAGGGAGAAGCGCCCTGTACACAGCCCTCCTGAATGGTTTTCGGCTTGCCTTTAATGGTGCGATACGGGGATACAATATCATCAAACGGGAGTGTCTCTATCCTGTTAAAGACCTTTGACACCCACCCGTCACAAAGCAGATAGCACATAGATGTCACAAGCGCGAAACGCACCTCAAACTCGCGTTTGGAATCGAACCACTGCTGTAACCAATGCCACAGAAGTTCTTTGTCAACTTTTGTCATCCATTTGGCATTGGCACAGAAAGCATCACACACAGCCCAATTGTCAAGCACCGGAACAAACTTTGATAGCATGGCAAAACGATGTTCGGGAGTGCATTTCTCCTTGTTTATAAGGAAGCCCCAAATTACAGTCTCCTCGTAGCAGAGCGATGCTGCAGAAACCTGTTCGAAGCAAGCAATAACTTCGGAACCGTTACAACAACGGCGCTGTAATCCCCCGGGCAGGATAACCTCGGCACCATTACGGGATATCTGTCTGGCGAACATTTTCATTTCAGGAGTATGAAGCCCAAGCACCCGACGCTGAGGCAGGGCATTCACCACGCGCAGATGCCCTTCGCGGTAACGTGCATCGGCAATAAAGTGTTCGCATACATGCTGTTGCAAAAGGTGTTCTATCATAATTCTGTATTGAATTATCTTTTCTTCTGCATGTGCCACATATTGTTCCCAAGGAACGTTGTCGGATTCACACGTTCAAAGCCCAATGATGAGTATAACGCCTCGGCGCGAGGATTGTCAAAATCCACAATGAGCCCTACCCTCTCAAAGCCGTCGGCAAAGGCTCTTTCCGAAGCGGCTGCAAGCAGCATGCTACCTACCCCGCAACCGCGGAAATCCGGCAGCACTGCAAGAGAATCGAGGTAAAACTCACCGGCCGAGGTCTCGTCTTCAATCTCAAGTTCACGTCCTTCGCGCTCTCTCGCAATAGCCAATAATGGCTTGCGCAATTCATAAAGGCGCGCACCGTCATACCCCACAATTGCACCCGCTGCTTCACCGTCTACTTCGGCAACAAGAGCATTGCAGTAACTGTATTGCGCATCGGTACGTGCAGCAAGTTCCTTGAAGACATCATAGAACGGATGCGATTCGTCATAGTGCAGTGCCATAAGCACGATTCTGGCAATCAGAGGTGCATCGGACAATGTTGCCTTTCTTATAGTAATTCTGTTCTCTTTCATTATAAAAAACTCTTTAACGCTCCTTGGCAATATGGAGCAAAGGCAATATCTCGGCTTCAAAAATTTCCCTTGACATTATGCGATAGTGCGGTGAATAATGTTTGTTGTACTCCCTGCTATGGTGAACTGCATAGTGCCCAGCAGCCAGCATCTCCTTTATTGCCGCGACATCTTTGCTGTAACCGGGAAGTCCAAGGTTCAATTCAGCAATAATCTTTTCTACTTGCGCCCACTCAACCGCCCACTCTGCAACTTCAACTGTCTTTACCTCACGCACGCTGCGCAAAAAACAAGACAGATACTTGTCAAACGGTACTTTGCCACACGAAATGGCAGCCAAAGCAACACGCACATAGTTGCCTTTTTCGCCCGTAGATTCATATAACAGCACACAAGTGTCGCCTGCCATTGAAAGTTCACGTTGCAGATATGATGCAGCCTTAGCGCTGTCGGGGACAATATGCCCTGGACCGAAACGGTCCTGAAAGAAACTCTTGTATATATCCTGCAACGTTGATTCCGGATAGTCGGCAAGCATGCGCTCTACTGCATCCTTCACACTCTGCCGATTGACACAAGACTCCTGAGCCACGGTGCATGACACTGCTGCAAAAAGTATTAACGTACAAAAAAACCTGTGCATCACTTGTCTATACAGCGCAGTTCATACTCTCTTGAGCCGAGACCTATTGCATTGGCATGCTCAAGTATATGTATACCGTGACGTGAATTTATGCGCTCGATAAGTGGTGCGGCATTGTCATCATCGGTCGAAGGATAATTGAACACAAGGTCTACACAAGCCTGGTCAAGTGCAACCGGGTCAAGAGAAGCAAGAATACCCACGTCATTCATTTCGGGGTCCTCAGGGGTTGCATCGCAGTCACAGTCAACCGACAGGTTGTTCATGACATTTATATATAATACGCGCCCCTGGAAATAGTCGTGTACCGACTGGGCAGCCACAGCCATACATTCGATGAATTTGTCCTGCTCGGCTGTGTGCTTCCATATAACCTCTTTGTCTTCGGTAGCACCGGCTGAGTGGATATAAGCCTTTCCATTTGCCGAGGCTACACCAATGGACTGGTTCTTGAGGACACCGCCGAAACCACCCATAGCATGCCCCTTGAAGTGGGCAAGATTAATCATCCAGTCATATTTGAGCATGTTCTCGCCCACAATATTATACTTTATGTATGTTGTATCCTTTACAGGGATTCTGGTCTCGCCGTAACCGTCGAGCAAGTCGACGGGGGCAATGGCCGCAAAGCCATGGTCCTCAAAAACCTTCATGTGGGTTTCTGTTTCAAAACGCGGGCCTTTGTATGCGGTATTGCACTCCACAATTGTACCGTTCACCTTGTTTACAAGTCCTTTAATAAGGGACGGCTGCAGGAAATTGTGCCCTCCGGGCTCGCCGGTAGAGATTTTGACAGCCACCTTGCCGCTCGGCACAACTCCAAGGGCATCATAAATCCTTACAAGAGACTCTGCAGTAATCTCCTTGGTCATGTACACTACAGGCTTTGTACTCTTGCACCCGGCATCGCTGTCAACCTGTTCTGCAGCACTCTTGTTTGCATTGCCACACGATGCAAGCAGCATCAGTGATGCAGCCATAAGGGAAAATATTTTCACGGTTTTCATATTAGAATATATTTATGATTTGTATTCTTTTGACACACGAAGATAATTGCTAATATTTGCTTTTCCAAAAAGGAAGATATATTTTTGTATTAAAATTAAGTATTACACTTTGAGAAAGGATTTTGGCAAAAAGCCGGAAATGCCTTCAGCGATGGAAAAACCATTAAAGAGAAATAACAAGCACGGTATTGGAGAATGAATCTTGAACTGTTCATAGCACGAAGATTATACGGCATGCGAAAAGGAGCGCGCCGCATATCGCGCCCCGCTGTCGCAATTGCACAATGGGGGGTAACTGTCGGCGCAATCATCATGATAGCATCGATATGCATTATCGTGGGGTTCAAGCAACAGGTACGCGAGAAGGTTTTCGGTTTTGGCGGACACATACAACTACTGGGATACAACAACGGTGCTGCAGGCGAAACACCCCTGACTTTAGACGACAAACTGATTGATGACATACGCGGCATCGACGGTATATCCGCACTACAGCAATGCGTACTGAAGACCGGAATAATTGTTGCCGAAAAGGAGTACGAGGGAGTGCTTCTTAAAGGAATTGGCAAAGGATATGACAACTCGTTCATCGGGGCGCATATAATTGATGGCAAAATGCCGGAATTTGAAGATTCGGTTCAATCGGGTGCCATTGTAATATCAAAAATCATTTCGGACAGAACCGGTGCCGGAGTCGGCGACAGGATAAACATCTATTTCCTTGACAAGGGCATAAAAGCACGAAAGTTCACCGTGGCAGCCATATACAACACCCACCTGAATGAGTTTGACGCGGTAACTGCTTTTACCGACATATATACGGTACGCGGCATCAACAATTGGAAAAGCGACAACTGTTCGGCCGTTGAACTTACTGTGAACGACTACTCGCAACTGGAGCCGGTAAGAGATGCTGTGTACGACGTGGCATACAGAGCATCACACAGAAACGGCGAATTTATTGCAGTGCCGACAATAGAGGAACTTTACCCTGCCATATTCGCATGGCTTGACGTACTTGACCAGACGGTGTGGCTGATACTTGTACTCGTCGTATCCATTGCCGCATTTACAATGATATCGGGTCTGCTGATAATAATACTTGAAAAGAGTAACCTCATAGGTATCCTGAAGGCAATTGGTGCAAAGAATGTATCCATTAGAAGAATCTTTATCTACTATGCAAGTTTCATAATAGGTAAAGGACTTATTATAGGCAACATCATCGGAATTGCGTTGTGCCTCATACAGCAACAGTTCAACATTGTCGCCATTGACCCCGAAATGTATTACATGGAGAGTGTACCCATTGAATTTACATGGCTGCTCCTGCCAATGAACATAGCCATGTTCATAATTTCAGTAGCAACGCTGGTGCTGCCGTCTATGATTATCTCCAAGATTGAACCGACAAAGGCAATAAAGTTTGAATAGCAAAATAGCGCCGCCGGCGCTATTTTGCTATTCAAACACAAGGAGTGCCTCCCTGAAGTTGAGAAGCAACATTATCTGATATCCGTTGACAGCACTGCCTTTGGCAACTCACGGCAATTATACCCGAATGCCATGGCCTCACCGTATGCACCGGCCGAGCGTATCGCGAGGATATCGCCACGCTGTGTAGAGGGAATGCGACGGTCCTTGCAGAAGACATCAGACGATTCGCACACCGGGCCTACAACATCATACACCTCATCGGCTTTATCTGAATTGAGGTTTTCAATACGGTGATAAGCATCGTACAGTGCCGGACGTATGAGGTCATTCATGCCGGCATCTACTATGATGAACTTCTTGCATGTACCGCTCTTTATGTATGTTGCACGTGTTATGAGTGCACCGCACTGCGCCACAAGGCTCCTGCCGAGTTCAAAATGGAGTTGCTGCCCGGGATGAAGTTTCAGATTGTTTGCGTATGTTGCAAAATATGCTTCAAAATCGGGTATAGGATACTTATCGGGAAAATCGTAACGTATGCCAAGGCCACCGCCTACATTTATGTGTGGCAGGACCAGCCCGCGAGTATCCATGAGAAGTTCCTGAAGTTCGTTTATCCTGCAACAGAGGGCAATGAAGTCATCCATTACAAGCAACTGTGAGCCAATGTGGAAGTGAAGGCCTATGAGCCTTACATGCTGCATTGACTCTATGAAATCAATTACACTGTCAAGTTGCTCATAGTTCACACCGAACTTGTTTTCGGCAAGACCTGTAGTGATGTTTGCATGTGTATGTGCCCCTACGTTGGGATTAACACGCACGGCAACCTGTGCCACTACCCCACGCTCGGCTGCAAGACGTTCGATAGCCTCGATTTCGGGCACAGACTCCACGTTGAAGCAGAATATGCCGGCATCGAGCGAAAAGGCTATTTCCTTATCCGTCTTACCCACACCGGCAAAAACGACCTTTCCGGCCGGTATTCCGGCATCAAGGGCTGCACGCACCTCGCCACCGCTCACGCAGTCGGCACCGATACCTGCCTGGTTCACTATCTCTAACAGACGATGATTGTAATTCGCCTTAATAGCATAATGCACATGGAAGCCTTCGTATCTTGCTGCCTCACGTTTTACGGTATCAAGCGTTGCCTTCAACAGGTCTACATCATAGTAGTAGAAAGGTGTCTCAATAGAGGCAAAGGCCTCAACAGGGAACTGCATCTTCATTGCTAAATCACTTATTTGAATCGAAAATGGTTGCGCTCAATGAACGCAGAGCCCTGACTTTGTCTTCTTCGCGTACAAGGAACGAGATATTGTAGTTGCTTCCGCCGTATGATACCATGCGCACCGGTATATCCTTCATAGCCTCCATGGCACGTGCCTCAAAGCCGACATTCTCCCAATTGAGGTCACCTACCACACAGATGATACACATATTGCGGTCAACTGTGATGGTACCGATTTTCTGCAACTCGGCAACAATGTCATCAAGCCGCTTGTCATCGTCTATTGAAACAGAAACGCCGACCTCTGATGTACAAACCATGTCAATTGAGGTCTTGTTTGCCTCAAAGACCTCGAAGACCTTGCGAAGGAAACCGTATGCCAACAACATGCGACCGCTCTTTATCTTGATTGCAGTGATATTGTCCTTTGCTGCAATGGCCTTTATTTCTCCCGGGCGAGTGAGGTTGTTGTCTATGCGCGTACCCTCGGCTGCAGGGTCCATTGTGTTGAGCAGGCGTACCGGAGTTCCGGTGAGTTTTGCAGGAAGGATACATGTCGGATGAAGAATCTTTGCACCGAAGTATGCAAGCTCGGCACTCTCTTCAAAATGAAGATTGCGCACGGGCGTTGTACCATCCACAATGCGGGGGTCGTTGTTGTGCACACCGTCAATATCAGTCCAAATCTGCACCTCATCAGCGTTGACAGCAGAGCCTATGAGTGTCGCTGTGTAATCGCTGCCGCCACGTTGCAGATTGTCGTAACTGCCTTCGTGGTTCATGCATATAAAGCCTTGTGTTATGTATATCTTGCCGGCAGCCTCAAGGTCGACAAGCGGAAGAAGATGCTCGCGTATGTAACCGAGGTCGGGCTCTCCGTTGACAGCAAGACGCATGAAATCGAGAGCATTGAGAAGTTCTACATCAAGCCCCAATTCCTTCATGTAGAATGTCACCATGTTTGTAGACATTATTTCTCCCTGTGCCACAATCTCCTTCTCGAGTTCATCGCTCAACGGTTCAAATGCAAGACTGCGCAGGTGGGCGAAGATGCTGTTTATTTTCTCTGTTGCTGCAGAAGCATACTCTTCGCTCTTGTAGAGTTCCTTTATTGTCTGCATATACTTTGTATGCAGCACTGTAGAGTGCTCGCATGCTCCGTTGGGATTGCCGTTCCTCAAATAGTTCGTAAACTCGATGAGCGAGTTTGTCGTACCCGACATTGCCGAAAGGACAACAATCTTTGACTCACCGTCCGATATCAGTTTCACTACATTCTGCATACGCTCAGCCGAACCGACTGACGTACCGCCAAATTTCAATACTTTCATCTTATATTCTGTTTTTTTGTTTATTCATTATTCTGTTCAACAGTACTCTCGCAGCATGGTGCTGCATGTTCATCGGCAGCGAGGCTCTGTTTCACAAGTTTTTGCCTCTCGCAACGGTATACTGTACCGGGATAGGCCTTCAGCCACTGCTCGTTATGGGTAATCATGAGCACTGCCATATTCTCGCGTTTGCATATTCCATGCAGCAATTTCATTATGTGGTCACCAGTCTCTTGGTCAAGGTTTCCTGTAGGTTCATCGGCCAACAGAAGTGCCGGACGGTTAAGTATCGCACGCGCAATGACAATGCGTTGCTGCTCACCGCCCGAGAGCTCATGAGGACGTTTGTACCCTTTTTGCGGCAGGCCCACCAGTTCAAGCACCTCTTTAATGCGCATTTCCCTTTCGGCTTCATCATCCCAACCGGTACAACGCAGCACAAAATCAAGATTGTCGTTGACTGTGCGGTCGGTGAGCAACTGAAAATCCTGGAATACAATACCCAAACGCTTGCGCAACTGTTGCAAGTGCCTGTTTTTTATTTCGGTCATGTCATATTCGTCAAAGACAAGGGCCGTACCGCAGTCGACCTCAACTTCGCCATATATACTTTTGAGGAATGTCGACTTCCCGGAGCCGACTGCACCCACAATGTATGCGAATTCACCCTCATTGAGAGAGAAAGTGATGTCATCAAGTATTATCTTGGAATCAATCTGGATATCAACATTACGGTAATCTATAACACGCATGACTTTTATTTTTTACAGTTGCAAATTTCTGCAAAATTAGAGATATTTTTTATAAAATCGGCATTCCCGGACTTATTAATTCTTAATATAGAGTTTATTGATATTAATTCTCCCTAAAAAGCATATAGGCGCACGGGGGCAATTGAATAAATCATATTTTTTACTAACTTTGCAGAGATTTTTGCAGCACCGCTGCACAAACGGCAATTAATTGCATCTGAAACATGATAGAATATACTTCAACATTTTTCCAGAAGGTACCGAAATACATGCTTGAGAAGAGGAACCAGATTATTATGGTCCTTTTCGTGTCTGTTTTCGCCATAGCCTTCATCAACATATTCAACCCCTTTGATTCAAGAGCGTGGATTAAGGGCACGACCATTACCGAGACAAAATACTTTGCGTGGTCGTCACTTCTTGTGCTCATTGGAATGGCAGTAGTAGCATTGAGCCGCATTATAATGTATGTGCGTTCAAAAAAGCCTAACCACAACATCACCATACTAAAGTACATCATTTGGGTATTCTGCGAAGTGCTGCTGCTGTCGGGCTCGTTCACAATTCTGGCCCTTATTGTGCGAAACAACCTGAACCTGCCCACAAATGACCCTATAGAGATTTTCGTCACTGCATTCTGGAATACCGTTTGCATCATTTTCATCCCCTACATAATCTGCATCCTCTACTTCTCGTACCAGAACAAGAACGTGAAACTAAGGGAACTCATGGGAGAGAACATCGGATTCAAATCGGGGAACCTGATATCTATATGCGATTCACGCGGGGTATTGCAGTTGTCGGTAGCAAAAGAGAGCCTGCTCTACATTGAATCGGCCGACAATTATATTTGTATTTGGTACCAGAAAGGCGAGATGCTAAAGAAGAAACTCCTGCGCATCACCATGAAGGACATAAGCGAACAACTTGCCGACACAAATATCGTGCGCTGCCACCGTTCATACATGGTAAACCTTGACCTCGTGAAGGTTATGCGCCGCGAGAAGGAGAACATATTCCTTGAATTGGGTGTTCCGAACGTCAAGGAAATACCTATTTCAAAGACATACGGCGAGGGCGTATTGCGTCGCCTTGTACATTTTTCATAAACAAAAAAAATAGAACAAAAGTGAAGAAGATTGCCATCCTTGCATCGGGCAGCGGCTCGAATGCCGAAAACATTGCCAAATATTTCAGCGGTTCCGATTATGCCGAAGTTTCGTTTATCATAGCCAATAACCCCGAAGCATACGTCATAGAACGTGCCAAGAGATTAGGTATTGAGTGTGCTGTTGTAACAAAAGCACAGTTCATGGAGGCCGACAGCATTATTGCGATGCTCAAGGAGCGTGATATTGACTTTATTGTGCTTGCGGGATTCCTGTTGCTCGTGCCCGCAAAACTGATACAGACCTACCCGGGAAGGATTGTGAACATTCACCCGGCACTGCTTCCCAAGCATGGCGGCAAGGGCATGTATGGTGACCGTGTGCACAAGGCTGTTGTAGAGTGCGGCGACACAGAAAGCGGCATCACCATTCACTTGATTGATGAGCAGTATGACAAAGGCACTACATTCTTCCAGGCAAAGTGCCCGGTACTGCCTACCGACACCCCTGATGATGTTGCAGCCAAAGTGCATGCATTGGAGTATGAGCACTTCCCGCACGTCATTGAGGAAATACTCCACACACTCAACTGAGAAACATACTCATATTAAATAGACAGGAGGACTCTAAATGAGTAATGGCGACCGCATCATCAAGTGGTCGCCATTGTTATTTACTTCTCTTGTGTGTCAAAATCAAGAAGATTATCAGTATAATATTTATCAAAATCAGATTGAAATAATCTATCTTGAATAATCCTGTATTTCTCAAACTCACTCTCTGCAAATGCTTTTGCCACTTGTGAGGAAACTCGCCCTATA
>JAZNDZ010000023.1:0-4217 GCA_045588345.1 Bacteroidaceae bacterium | reverse complement strand
CTTACCCTTTAGCAAATACCTTATTGGATAAAATAAAAGCCGAACGGAATGTTCGGCTTTTCTGTGTACACTCTCAGGGATTCGAACCCTGGACCCACTGATTAAGAGTCAGTTGCTCTACCAACTGAGCTAAGAGTGCATCATCGCAAGTGTAGTGGATACGGGAATCGAACCCGTGTTGCATGCGTGAGAGGCATGTGTCCTAGCCGCTAGACGAATCCACCATGCTTTTGTTTTGCGCGGCAAAGGTAATGCTTTTTATGGTATCTCCAAACAAAAGAATAAAATATTTCGATAGTCTATGCATGCTATTAGAATCCGTGTTTTAATAAATCGACAAGAAAAAACGACATAAATGTCGATAAAGTGGCAAAATATCATACCTTTGCAAAAAAAGCAGAAACAACAGTAATACCATGGCTAAAAAAATTAAGACGGATAATCCCCAAGAAGAATTGGATTTTCAAAAAGTATATGCACAACAACCTGAAGAGATTCGCCAAATGTTGGACGAGTTTAACATCAGCAGTTTAGAAGATTTATTGGGACTTGCCATAATAGCGGGTATCGACCCGGATAAAGTGATGGATTACCGCTTAAAAAACAGTCCAAACAAATTACCTACAATAGAAGAAGTTATGTTCGATGACGAGAATCCAGTCGGCAATTTATATCGCAAGTTAAAAGATGCAGAGACTGCAGAGATATTTGATGACGAGAATGATGATGAGATGAATCCTTTTCTACTACCAAGCAAAATTCTTTTTGAAGAACTGCCTGCGCAGAAATATCACCTTCGCATGAAGTTGAATCATGCACCCGTGCCCATTTGGCGTGAAGTAGAAGTACCCTCCAACATCTCTTTAGAGTTCTTTGCTTTTGTGGTTATCGAAACTATGGGATGGGAAAATGAACACCTACACCAGTTCAAGAAAGGAAATACAATCTACCAAAATAGTGTTTGCACTAAGCGAGAGCAAGAAATGTTCGGTTTCTTCAGTCCACAAATTACTACCTTATCTTCCGAAGACTACCCCATCTCGGCCATATTTAAAGAAAAAGGCGACCGAATAGAATTTGAATACGACTTTGGAGATAGTTGGTATCATGACATTTGGCTGAAAGGTATCAGCGAATACCAACCCTACGAGCTTAAAGAGCCTAAACTGCTTAAAGGGATAGGTATGTGTCCTCCCGAAGATTGTGGCGGCATTGGCGGATATGCCTATTTATTGGAAATACTCAGCAAAAAACGCAAATCGGCCGAAGAGAAGGAACGATTGAATTGGTATGGCATAGAAAAAAGTTATGACCCAAACGATTTTGACTTTGATTGGACAGAAGACAACCTTGTTTGTTTATGGATTGATGCAATGAGTGAATAAAAACATCGAGCACATTTCTCCTTAAAACTTCACTACAATAAGGCTTTCTATGAATGAAGATGAGAGGCTATGTATTGCAGAACTTATACGGCCCATAAAAGAAAAACAAATAAGACGTGGACAGACGATGTAATGGGTAGTGCGAAGTCCCCGTCAACATGGTATCACACAGATGTGTAAACCTTTACCACGCACAAAAGGGCAGAAATAAAATGAGGGCGTGTCAAAACGACACACCCTCATTAGCATCTAGATTAAGTAAAAGAATACTTAAAGGAATTTCTGGTAAGCAACCAGAGAAATACCGAATGAATAATTAAAAACGGTTATTGTCAATAAGCACAAACCGCCCGTACATAATAGGTGGATTCATTAGTGCTTTTACCTGCAGATGCAACGTTAGCATAGGCGAAACGCAAAGCAAAAGCCCATTGTTCGGCAAATGAAGTCTCTGTTGAAGACCAGAAAAAGACATCACTTCCAGTTCCCAATTGCTCTCCGCCGACAGCATTCAATGAGTTATTTATAGCAGTTCTGGTATCAATATATGTCGCATTATACGCTTCCGCAATATTATCAACATCCTTGTAGCAAAGCATGTGCAGTTCTTTCACTGAAGGGATAAACCAATCGGTGGTATTGGCCGGAGCTGGATTGTTTGCCGAGAAATTTGTAAGTAAGGAAACCGGAAGGACTGTAATACCATAATCACTCGAAACAGCCGCATTGAACGCCTTCAGCAGTTTCGTATTCTGATATCCCAAGATGTAATTGATAGGATCGGTAGAACCTGTCCCTGAAAGGATTGATTTGTAATCACTCTTGTTCTCTGCCGTAAATTCTTCATTTTGCCATATATTGACACGATAATAATTACTCTCTTGCCATTTCGTAGCGGCCGATACATTCTTCAGCGAAACAATCAAGCCATGTGTACAGTCTGGAAAATCTGTTTTCATAATCTTGTCATCAGCAAGACTGGCAGGAGTAGCACGCCCGGCAGTATTCGTTTCGCCAGTTGTCCAGAACACAATACCCGCCACGTTTGCTTTCTGCTCATCGGTCAAGGTCTTGTTCGCATCATACTTGATAAACGTTCCGTCCTTCATGGCATAATCGCCTTTAGCAGTTTGCGATGGGTCTATTATGTTCCCCATAACAGTAGTAAGAGCATAGCCATTGGCTGCTTCAATATTCTTGCCGGCAGCATACAAGGTTAACGTAGATGCTGATCCACCTTCACCACAAGCGATAGAGACATTCACTATCTTGCCCGAAAGGTCAATCGGGGCACACATGAAATAGAGCGTCACTTCTTCATTCGCTTGAGTAGTGGTATAATCTATACCTACAGTCATGGCATCAGCCGTAGCAGATGCTGTGATAGGGAAACCATCTGCCTTGTCGGAAGTCAGATTGTATGTTCCTTGAGTAATAAAAGTTGCACCGTCAGCACTCAACGTTACATTCTTTAAAACCGTATTTGCCTTAGGAACTGTAAATTTAAGTAGAACCAAAGCACCTACGTGATCGAAGTCGAAAGTCACACCACCACCATTTTCGTTGGTCATCACAGGACGAGCTCCCATATAATCGTATGCACCAAGGTGGGTTGTAGTAATGCCTGTCTGTTTCTGTCCGATATAACTCACCGGGACTGCCGTGCGTTGCAGGTCGAAATCTTTAATAAAAGGATAGTAAGCGGCATAGTTGCTTTCTGCTCTCAGCGACCATGCCCCGCCATCGAAGCTCGCCTTCCGACGTTGTTCATCTGTCAGTTCATCACCTTCAGCAAGTGTCTCCGACTCGGGAATTGTGAAATAAACCTGTGCTCCTTCATCGGGCAAGATACCTATTTTATCGCCAGATGCCCAACTAAACTTCGCCACATCACCCTCAATGGCCAATGCTGTACGCGTTTGATTTCCTTCCCAACGAAAATCATCGGCAATAAGAATGCATTCATTTGGATTGCCGGGTTCACTCATTTGCGGTACATCGAGCAGGAGCTCGGCCTCATTAGTACACGCAGAGAGCGCAAGCAGTGCAATGGCTGCGCCCAAAGTCAGTTCATGTAGTTTCTTCATACTTGTTTGTTTGGTTAAGGGTTCTTAATTATTTGATATTAAAATCATCGCCTTCTCCGCTCGCGGAAAAACCTTTCTCCACTTCTACTTCAATCACTTCGACTTGTGGAGCCTCATACTCAATAAAATCCATTTCATTCATAAATTATAAGTATTTATCACGATGGGGCTTCGCACCGAAGTTTTAATAAATAAGATTCTGAAGGCATAAAAAAAAGCGTGAAGCCCTGCACTGTCGCTCGCTCCACGTTCTGAGGCTCTGGCAAAGCCCTGTCCATCGAAACGAGCAACGCCGAAGCCCCACGCATGATATGTAACACCTCACTATGCCAAAAGTTCCAACGGTGTAGAGACACCATTGGCCACTCGGCATAGCTTAGGGAGGTATATAACACACCCACGGGACATTCACCGCTGCTTTGTTTTTGATGAACATATATGAAACTGCCAGATTTCAGAACGTCAAAACCAAAGCGTAGTAAACGCCTTTCAATATGTCTTGTTCCTGCTCCAACCCTTAGACCTTCGGTGCAAGGAACGTTGCAAAAATAAGGATTCTATTTGAGAAACTATGAATAATGCATAATTAATTTTACTTTTTGCTTAGCAAATAAAGAAAAATTACCTTTTTCGGCAAATTAATAAGGAAAGCCCGACGAAGAAGATATTTTTTCCTCGTGAGAAAAAAAATTTTTTCTCGTGAGGGCTATATATCTCCCTCACGAGGAAAATTCCATAGAGGCAC
>JAZNDZ010000022.1:0-46692 GCA_045588345.1 Bacteroidaceae bacterium | reverse complement strand
CCAAAGGAGTGTGCTTTAGCACTACTGATGTGGGCGAATGATATTGCACGGCAATTCATGAGCAAAGCATCATGCGACTGGTGAACTCAGTGCCGGGGCTTTTCGTTCTTTTGGCCGCCAAAAGAACATGACAGAACGACTGCAAGAGGAATACAAAGTAACTGATTAAGGGTAAAATTAACCTTAGAATAAGATATTCAAGATAGAAAACAAGCATACTTGTACAATATTACCCACACAGAATTTCTACAGAGCCTAAGAAATTCTTTCTTTTCAGGATTGCCAATTTATATGCTTACCCACAGTAAATTTCTACTGAGCCAAAGAAGGCGACTCCAAAAAGTCGCCTTCATTATGAAAAGGTCTCTCTATTTTCTTGTTCTCTTCAGCTCTTCTGTAATCTCCCTCATGCGCCTTGTCGTCAGCGGATAGATTAGGATGAACAGTGCCGCGAGTGCTGCAATGCCGGCAGGAATCCAGCTGATGAGCAGACGTATTCCTTCAATGGCATCAGGTGTCTGTTCTGTTGTTGTCTTTGCATCTACAACAGTGATGTTATTGTTTCCGTCGGCTTTGAGTTCTACAAGTCCTGCAAATGGAGATTTGTCTTTTTTGCGTGTAACGATACCTTCGGGAATGGTAATGGTGTATTTACCCTCTTTTTCTATTCTGCCGCCAAGGTCTATCTTCAGCATTTTGCCGTCACTTTCGCTTTCAAGTGTGGCGGTGTAGCCGTCTTCGCTGTCAATTGACATGAGATTCAACATGCTTGGCTCGTTGCCATTAATCTCCTTGTATTCTATATCGTCGTTGAAACTTATCTCAACAGCCTTGCCATCTTCGGAAAGCGAAGCGCCCGATGTGGCGAATGTGTTGAATCCGAATGCCGCAAGCATCCATAGCACGGCCGATGTTCCGAACGCTCCGCCGAACTTCTGTGCCATTGACGATGATGAGAAGATGAGGCCTGTCGATGCTGTCTTGAACTTCAGTTCTGCATAATCCGAAATGTCGGCATACATGCTCCACACGAGCGGCGAGATTATACCTGTAAATATGCCTGTGGCTATTTGCAGAATGAGCAGTGTCCAGTATGCAGTGCTGCCGCTTGTGGGTACATAATAGAATGCAATGCACAGTGCCATGATTACTGCAAGTGAAACCAGGAAAGTGTTCTTCTTGCCAAGCTTGAATGTGATAGGGGTTGCTACGGCAACTCCGGCCATGTTGGCTATCTCGCCTATCGTAAAGAATATACCCGCATAGAATGCAAACTCAAGGGAGAAGAATGAGAGGGTGTTGCCCTCACCAATGAGAGTGGTGAAATAATAAGGTATCACTGCATATCTTATGGCACCGAAGAAGTTGAAGAAAAGCACACCCCCGAGCAGAATCCACCATGGACCGTTGTGCAGCAGCGATTTGAAGTCTTTGGCTATACTGGTGTCCTTCTTTGCTGCGGCATTGAAACTGAGCCTCTCCTTGGTCATCATGAATGTGAGTATAAACAGTGCTGCGCACACAATGCCAACAACGACCATTGCGAGTTGCCATGCCTGCGGGTCGTATGTGAGTTTACCGCTCGTGCCGGCAAACATATTGCACAGGGGCTCCCATAAGGCAAGCACAATGAATGAACCGGCGTATGCAAAGAACATCCTGTATGATGAAAAAACGGTCTTTTCATCAGAATCTTCTGTCATCACTCCAAGCATTGAACCGTAGGGCACGTTTATGGCTGTGTACACAGTCATCATTAGTATATAGGTTGCAAAAGCCCACACGTTCTTGCCGCTTTCATCCATGTTCGGGGTGGTGAACAACAGTATTCCCGATACAGCAAAAGGTATTGAAATCCACAGCAGGTAGGGACGGTATTTTCCCCATTTTGAATTTGTACGGTCGGCAATGATGCCCATCATCGGGTCCGATACTGCATCCCATATTTTTGTTACAAGGAACAGCAGGGCGGCCAGCGAAAGGTCAAGGCCAAAGACGTATGTGTAGAACATTGGCAGGTATGCACTGAATACCTTCCAGAACATTGAGGAAGCCATGTCGCCGAAGCCATAGCCGATTTTTTCTTTTAATGTTGCCATTGTCTTTATTTTATGTTTATATGTATCAATAACTGCAAATGTAGCAAATGACTCTTTTAGTGCCAAAAGTTTTACAGCAATCTTTTATTCGGGTATAAGCGTTAAGGTAGTGCGCACAACTGCACAATGTGTATGCAGGAACTGGCGAAAAACCCGTAAAAGTCAAAATTATTCTGCCTTTTGGTGTTTTTTACAAAAAATAGTTTATTTTTGTGACAAATTGGGTTTCGTGTAAAATTATGAGGCGTTTTGGCAGGGTGCAGGGGTTGGACCAGTATCTCACTGTATTGCATTTGTGCTGTCATCAATGATTTTGAATCGGAACAGTTTTTGGCAAACTATTTATTTATTATATAATTTAATATCAATTCATTATGTGGTTATTTAAATCTTCAGTGGGAAGAAAGGTAATCATGAGCGTATCGGGCGTTGGCCTTGTGCTCTTCCTCTTTTTCCACATGTCAATGAACTTGGTTGCTCTTTTCAGTGCCGAGTATTACAACTTGATTTGTAAGTTTTTGGGTGCCAATTGGTATGCACTTGTAGGAACAGTGGGCCTTGCAGCTCTTGTTCTTGTGCATTTCGTTTACGCATTCATTCTCACAATCCAGAACAGAAGGGCTCGCGGTTCGCAGCGCTATGCTGTTGATGAAAGACCTAAGGGTGTTTCTTGGGCTTCACAGAACATGCTTGTCCTTGGTCTTATCGTAATCCTGGGTTTGGGGCTCCACTTGTTCAACTTTTGGTCAAAAATGCAGTTGCCTGAAATCCAGCACCTCTATCTTGGTATGGATGTGGATACAAAGTATGCTGCCGATGGTGCTTATCACATCATCAACACCTTCAAGAATCCTTACTATTCTGCTGTTTATGTAGTATGGCTTGTTGCTCTTTGGTTCCACCTTACACATGGTTTCTGGAGCGCAATGCAGACATTGGGTGTCAACAACAAGGCGTGGTTCTGCCGTTGGAAGGCTATCGGTAACGTATTCGTTACAGTCGTTATCCTTGGTTTCCTTGCAGTGGTTGTTGCCGGTTATGCAGGTTGCATATCACCTGAGGCTGCAGAGGTTGCGGCATCTGTTTGCCCCAATGCGTGAAACACTATTTTCTAAAACAATAAAAACAGATATATTATGGCTAAAATAAGTTCAGTAAAAGTGGATTCTAAAATTCCCGAAGGCCCATTGGCTGAAAAATGGACTAACTATAAGGCGCATCAGAAATTGGTGAACCCTGCCAACAAACGCAAGTTGGACATCATTGTTGTTGGTACCGGTCTTGCAGGTGCTTCGGCTGCTGCTTCACTTGGTGCTATGGGTTTCAACGTACTTAACTTCTGTATTCAGGATTCTCCACGCCGCGCTCACTCTATTGCTGCGCAGGGTGGTATAAATGCTGCAAAGAACTATCAGAACGACGGTGACTCAGTCTATCGTCTTTTCTACGATACAATCAAGGGCGGTGACTACCGTGCCCGTGAGGCAAACGTACATCGTTTGGCTGAGGTTTCAGGCGCTATCATCGACCAGTGCGTTGCGCAGTGCGTGCCTTTCGCCCGCGAGTACGGCGGCCTTTTGGCTAACCGTTCATTCGGCGGCGCTCAGGTATCGCGTACATTCTATGCCCGCGGTCAGACCGGCCAGCAGTTGTTGCTTGGTGCATACTCGGCACTCAACTATCAGGTCAGCCAGGGTACAGTAAAGGTCTATACACGTTATGAGATGCTTGACCTTGTAATCATTGACGGCCGTGCACGCGGTATCATCGCACGTAACCTTGTTACAGGTAAGGTAGAGCGCTTTGCTGCCCATGCTGTTGTAATCGGTACCGGCGGTTACGGTAATGCATACTTCCTTTCTACAAATGCTATGGGAAGCAACGGTTCGGCTGCTCTCCAATGTTACCGCAAGGGTGCATACTTCGCAAACCCATGCTATGCACAGATTCACCCCACATGTATCCCTGTACATGGTGACAAACAGTCTAAACTGACACTTATGTCTGAGTCACTGCGTAACGATGGCCGCATCTGGGTACCAAAGAAACTTGAGGATGCCAAGGCTCT
The DNA here is from genome assembly GCA_045588345.1 of Bacteroidaceae bacterium. GTDB lineage: Bacteria > Bacteroidota > Bacteroidia > Bacteroidales > Bacteroidaceae > HGM04593. The sequence continues at coordinate 42,525 of JAZNDZ010000022.1, read as the reverse complement.
CCAGGCCGGAACAAAGCACCCGAACGATATCCCCGATGAAGACCGTGACTTCTATCTGGAGCGCCGTTATCCGGCATTCGGTAACCTTGTTCCGCGTGACGTTGCTTCACGTGCTGCAAAGGAGCGTTGCGACAAGGGTTTCGGCGTTAACAATACAGGTCTTGCAGTGTTCCTTGATTTCAAGTATGCTATCGAGCGCTTGGGCGAGGATGTAGTGCGCCAGCGTTATGGCAACCTCTTCGACATGTACGAGGAAATTGCAGATACAAACCCATACAAGGAGCCTATGATGATATTCCCTGCTATCCACTATACAATGGGTGGTATCTGGGTTGACTACGAGTTGCAGACTTCAATTCCGGGTCTGTTTGCCATTGGTGAGGCTAACTTCAGTGACCACGGTGCCAACCGCCTTGGTGCATCGGCTCTTATGCAGGGTCTTGCCGACGGTTACTTTGTACTTCCTTATACAATACAGAACTATTTGGCCGACCAAATTCAGGTTCCACGTTTCAGTACAGATGCTCCTGAGTTTGCTGCAGCCGAAAAGGCTGTCAATGACAAGATTGCAAAGCTCATGTCAATCAAGGGTAAACGCAGCGTAGATTCTATCCACAAGGAACTCGGTCTTGTCATGTGGGACAACGTAGGTATGGCTCGTACTAAAGAGTCTCTTGAGAAAGCACTCAAGGAGATTGACCGTGTTGAGAAAATCTTCTGGAGTGACCTCCGTATCCCCGGTGAGGCTAATTCTCTCAATATTGAACTTGAGAAGGCACTTCGTCTGCTCGACTTCATTGAGATTGGCCGTTTGATGGCATACGATGCCCTGAACCGTGAGGAGTCTTGCGGTGGTCACTTCCGTGAGGAGCACCAGACCGAAGAAGGCGAGGCTAAGCGTGACGATGAGAACTTCTCATACGTGGCTTGCTGGAAGTATACCGGCCAGGGTCAGGAACCCGAACTCCTCAAGGAAGACCTCAACTATCAGTACATCAAGGTACAGCAACGTAACTACAAGAACTAATCATCCCTAAATTTGTAAGCAATGGACAAAAATATAAGTTTTACATTGAAGGTTTGGCGTCAGAGAGGTCCTAAGGAAAAAGGAGCATTCGAGACCTATCAGATGAAGGATATTCCTGGCGATACATCATTCCTTGAGATGCTCGACATACTTAACGAGCAGTTGGTAAATGACAATAAGGAACCTATCGCGTTCGACCACGATTGTCGCGAGGGTATCTGCGGTATGTGTTCGCTCTATGTGAACGGTCATCCTCACGGTCCTGCAACAGGTGCTACAACTTGCCAGTTGTACATGCGCCGTTTCAAGGACGGTGACACAATCACTGTTGAACCTTGGCGTTCGGCAGGTTTCCCTGTAATACGCGACCTCATGGTTGACCGCACTGCTTTTGACAAGATTCAGCAGGCCGGCGGTTATGTGTCTATCAACACAGGCGGTATGCCCGATGCCAATGCAATTCCCATTGGCAAGGATATTGCCGAAGAGGCTATGGACGCTGCGGCATGTATCGGTTGCGGTGCCTGCGTGGCAGCCTGCAAGAACGGTTCTGCTATGTTGTTCGTTTCGGCAAAGGTAAGCCAGTTTGCACTTCTCCCGCAGGGAAAGGTTGAGGCCAAGAAGCGTGTTAAGGCAATGATTGCCAAGATGGACGAACTCGGTTTCGGTAACTGCACCAACACCCGTGCTTGTGAGGCGGAATGTCCGAAGTGCGTCTCAATCAGCAACATCGCCCGCCTGAACCGCGAGTTCATCAAGGCTAAGTTGAGTGATTGATAAAGTGATTAAAATAAAGAATCGCGCGGCAGTCCGCGCGATTCTTTATTTATATATGTATGAACAGTACGTTCTGTCCATACATATATCTGTACTCAATGGTGTCGGGTTTGTCTGTGGTGAAATGCCGTGCATCCATTCGCTTGCCGGCATCGCGCATAATGGCATGTATCTCTTCTCCGATAACTCTTATGTGAATATCGAAACATCGCTTTCTTGTTTCGCCTTCCTGTTGCAGTTTGAGCATCATTCCCTTTATGCACTCTTTGCATTGCTCGATTCTGCCGGTTGCGATACCGTTCTGTTTCAAGAACCCAACAATCCATGCAACTGCATGCTCTGTTGCAGTTTTACTGTATGCTATTGAGAAATCGGCCGACAGTTCACCTTCCGTTTCTGTGGGAATGAGGGTAAGCGGTGATACATTCCTTTTTCTAAGATGTATTATGAATGTTGCCGTCAGTTGAATCAGTATAAGCGCGATGGCTGATAGGGGAAAACTCCACCATAGTCCTTCGGGAGCCAACTTGGTGAATGCCCAAAGTGTGGCTACAATCCCTGCAAGTTGGCCTGCCGACATTACAAGGCTGAGGATGCGATGTTCAAGAATCTGGAACAGGAATCTCATTACCAGTGTCACGGCAAAAGGTATAAGTAGCAGTGAGAATATGCGCAATGGTGTGTCAGTATCAATGGATGCAGGTGCTCCGTCGGCCCCGAACATGTATGCAGGAACTTCAGGGAACAGCATTACCGATAGCACGAATATTGCAAGTACGGCAACCACCAGTCTAAGTGAAAGGGTTGTAAGGATGCGTATGCCGTTATAATCCTTCTCTCCGGCGAGAACACCGCCAATGGAGAGCATGGCATTGCCCATGCCGTTAAGCACAACAAAGGTGAGCATGAGTACCTGTAGACATACGGCCCAGATGTATACGCCGTCGGCTCCGGCTGTATCCAGTATCATGCTGTTTATGATAAACACGGCACCGCCCAGCAACAGGTTTCCGAGCATGAGCGGCAATCCTTCGTAAAGGTTACGCACGATGTTGCCGGCAATGCCTTTAAGCGGGTTGACAAGGTGGTATGAACTGCTTTTCCTGAAAAAATGCGATGAAACGGTCAACAGCGTTATGATGTAGTTTATAACTGTTGCCCAAGCCGAACCTGCAATGCCCATGAACTTTACAAGTATTATATCAAGGACGATGTTTGCTATCGCTCCGGCAATAACACCTCTTGTCACAAGTCCGGGGCAGCCATCGGTGCTGACAAAATAGTTTATGCCGTTGGATATTATAAGAAAGATTGCGCCGGCTGCTATGACCTTGGTGTATTCAAGTGCAAGCGGCGCTATGCGGGCATTGTCGCATAAAGTTTCTGCAATTTCAGAACTGCAGGCGTAGGTTATGCCCGACACGGCAACGCCTGCAATGGCAAGCAATATCATGGCGGTGGTGAATATGCGGTCTATCAGTTCTTTGTTATGGTCTCCAATGGCCTTTGCTGCAAGTACACTTGCGCCAAGGCCGATGAGAATGCTCGCGCAACTGAACAGTAATGTCAGCGGCATGACCATGTTTATTGCCGAAAGCGCATCGGGCCCTATCATGTTGCTCACGATGACGGCATCAGTAGTCACTGCCAATTGCCCGGCAAGCGATGTCATTATTGATGCACTGAGGAAGTTCTTTAGCGCTTTGGAGATAACGTAACTGTTACGGTTTATCATGATTGCATCTTTTCGGGCGCTAATATAATCATAAATCAGCAATATTCCCTGTTTGATGCAGAATGTGCAATATATTCGATATAAAATATTTCTTTCCCAAAACAGGTGCAAGCAACGTTTTTTTATGTAAGTTTGTAATAAAATAGAATCCACATGGCTAATCAGGTTATCAAAAGCGCGAATTTTGTAATAAGCAACAGTGATGTACGCAAGTGCCCGCAGGACGGCAAACCCGAATATGCATTCATCGGGCGTTCGAATGTAGGCAAGTCAAGCCTTATCAATATGCTCACGGGTCGCAAGAAACTTGCGATGACATCGGCAACACCCGGAAAGACGTTGCTTATAAACCACTTTATCATCAACGATGAATGGTATCTTGTCGACCTTCCGGGCTACGGTTATGCCAAGCGCAGCAAATCGCAGGGCGAGAAATTGCAGGAGATTATATCAAACTATGTGCTCCGCCGCGAGCAGATGACCCTGCTGTTTGTGCTTGTGGATTCGCGTCACGAGCCTCAGAAGATAGACCTTGAATTCATACAGTGGTTGGGTGAGAATGGTGTACCTTTCGCAATCATATTCACCAAGGCCGACAAACTTGCAAAAACAGCCTTGGGAAGCAATCTGGCTGCATACAAAAAGCGTTTGCTTGAAGAGTGGGAAGAGTTGCCGCCAATATTCGTGTCGTCATCGGAGAGCGGTGCGGGCCGCGATGAGATTCTGCTGTACATAAGTGATGTGAACAAAAGCCTCTGATATAAACAAATGGAGTTGTCGGTTTAAGCAGTCAGGTCGTTTATGTAGCCTAAAATGTAGCCTAAAAAGTGCCGCATAGTCAAAAAAAAGTCAAATTATACATCCTAATTTAAACAAAAGCACTATCTTTGCGTTGTAGTATTGTGCGTAGGGCATTCGCCCCTGCGTTTTTCATTAAAATTATTCATTAATCTTTATAGATTTCAAACCTATGGACATTGACCCTCCGCAGGGTAAAGTGTGTGCCATATTCCGCTTATGTATCATATAGAAAAATTAAGGAGCAAGGAGATTGCCGAGTTGCAGTCTATCGCTCAAGAACTTGGTGTTAAGGGAATTAAATCTCTTGACCGTGATTCATTGATTTATCGGATTCTTGATGGTCAGGCAATGCAGAACAGCAAGGCCGGTGCACCGGCAGTAGTTAAAGAGGAAAACAGGATGAACCGTCGTGAGCATCGTCGTCACCGTATACACAACGAATCTCCAAGCAAGGTGTATACCGCAACCGGGGATAAGGCTGTGAAACTTGATAAAAGCGATGTCAAGAAAGATGAGTTACAAGATGTTGCAAAGATTGAAAATAGGGGCAATACGCTTCCTGTTGCTGAAAAGGCGGTTGCGGCTGTTGTTGAGGCTCCTGTTGTTGAGAGCGTTGCATATGCCGAGCCAGTAGCACCACAGGAAACTCCGGCACCAAAGAAACGTGGCCGTAAACCAAAGAAGATTGAAGTACCGGCAGATGAGACTGCTGCAAATCCTGCTGTTGAGACTGCATCTGCAGAAACTCCTGCTGAGGCTCCTGCTGTTGCCATGGAGGTTGCACCTGCTCCAAAGAAGCGCGGCCGCAAACCAAAGAAAGAGACCGAGAAAAGTGTAGAGACTGTTGAGGCTCCCGTTGCTGCGGTTGCAGAGAATGAGCCCGAAAAGGAGGGTGAGACATTCGTTCCCATTGAGGACCTGCCAAGTGAGCCTGTAGAACTGCCTGTAGAACTTGTAGGCAAATTCGAAAAGAATAATGGCAATAAGGAGCAAAGAAAGAATGAGCGCAACAATCAGCGTGCCAACCAACGTGGCGAGAAGCGTCAGGAGAACAATGAGGAACAGGCTCCTGCAAAACAGCAATACGATTTTGCCGATGTCCTTCGTGTAGAGGGCGTTCTTGAGATTATGCCAGACAACTACGGTTTCTTGCGTTCTTCCGATTACAACTATCTTGCATCGCCTGATGATGTATATGTTTCGCAGTCGCAGATAAAACTTTACGGCTTAAAGACCGGTGACGTTGTCGAGGGTATAATACGCCCGGCTTCTGCCGGTGAGAAATATTTCCCGCTCGTAAAGGTGAAGCGCATAAACGGTGCTTCGCCCGAACTGGTACGTGACCGTGTATCGTTTGATAACCTTACCCCGCTGTTTCCCGATGAAAAATTCACCTTGTGCAGCGGAAGTTACGACAATCTGTCAGCACGTGTGGTAGACCTTTTCTCACCTATAGGCAAGGGACAGCGCGGTCTTATTGTGGCACAGCCTAAGACCGGTAAGACAATGTTGCTGAAGGATATTGCCAATGCCATTGCAGCCAATCACCCCGAGGCATACATGATTATGCTACTCATTGACGAGCGCCCCGAGGAGGTTACCGACATGGCGCGTTCAGTCAATGCAGAGGTTATTGCTTCGACTTTTGACGAGCCTGCCGAGCGTCACGTGAAGATAGCCGGTATTGTGCTCGAGCGTGCTAAGCGCATGGTAGAGTGCGGTCATGATGTTGTTATCTTCCTTGACTCTATTACACGTCTTGCACGTGCCTACAATACGGTATCTCCTGCATCGGGCAAGGTGCTTTCGGGCGGTGTCGATGCCAACGCGCTCCACAAACCCAAACGCTTCTTCGGTGCTGCGCGTAACATTGAGAACGGCGGTTCATTGACAATCATTGCAACAGCGCTCATTGATACCGGTTCAAAAATGGATGAAGTTATTTTTGAGGAGTTCAAGGGTACCGGAAATATGGAACTTCAACTCGACCGCTCTCTCGCAAACAAGCGTATATTCCCTGCTGTGAATATTGTGGCCTCGTCTACCCGTCGTGATGATTTGTTGCTTGACCGTCAGACACTTGACCGTATGTGGATTCTGCGCAAGTATCTTTCTGACATGACACCGATTGAGGCAATGGAATTCGTGAAGGACCGCCTTGAAAGGACAAAGGATAATGATGAATTCCTGATGAGCATGAATTCGTAGATTTGAAATGACTAAAAAGCAAACTTCCGCGTTATATGAAACCAAATAAATCCTCATTTACTTCAAGTAAACTGCGGTTTCTTTGGTTTCACAAGCCTTGAATTTTATCTTTTTATTCATTCCAAAATAATAAGGGTGTGCCCTTTTTGATATTTGTGGGTGAGATATGGCATCTTGCCCACTTTTTTTTGTGGTTTTTTGGTTTTGTTGAATTATATCTGTACTTTTGCGAAATAAATACAAAATCTATTTGCCTATGAAGCATAGCGTATAATTTGATACGCACATTTTAGACATATTTGGAAAAGCGTTTTAGCTTTATTCTTTTGCTTTGGAAGTTTGGCGACTATAAAAAGACAAGAAAGAATAACGGTTGGAATGCTCGTGCCTATGGCGCGGGCTTTTAGTTGTTCTTTTGTCGAGGTTACGCCAAACACCCCAAAGCGAGGATATACTAAATTGTCCTGCGCTTTTTTTTGTGCGTATTTGTAAAGTGTTGTTTAAGGTACAACGGAGTAGCCCAAAAAGCCGTTAAGTGAGTAGGGAAACAAATTAAAATTTGAATAATATGAAAAAGATTATAATCTGCGCAGTAGCATTTATTGCCGTTTTGACTGCAAGTGCAAGTTTGATTACAGTAACTAATGAGTCTTCATTGCCAACAAAGTCTGAGCAAATTGGACTTTATAGAGAATGTAGAAGTTGTGATGGCAAAGGGTATATAGTTATTAGAAAACGTTGCACTTGTCTGGGTAATCCAAATTGTTCAAAGTGTGGTGGAGATGGTGTCATCGAAACACAACACACCTGCAACACTTGTAAAGGCAAAGGAAAAGTGAAGGTTAACTAACTAAATATTTGAATAATATGAAAAAGATTGTTTTTGTGTTTATTGCATTATTTGCAATATGTTTTACAGCAAATGCACAACAAGCAACATGTAAAGTAAAGGGAACTGAAGCCTCTGTTGTTGTAACTGTTACAAATTGGGATGCGGCTGGTAATGTATATCTGTCTTTTGACAGTGACTGCGATCATTCCGTTAACGTATCATACACTATAAAGTTTTGTGAAACAACGAAAGGTTCACCGGTCAAAAGTTCTGATGTGCGTGTATCTCAACCGTTTAATGCATTGGTAGCTCCTAATCAAAGTACTCCAAAAACTGCGAAAATTAATCTTTCAGGCGGTAAGGAACTTACTGCTGTGAAAGATGTTGTTGTGTCTGGAGCCAGATGCGAATAGTTGAATGAGAATTCATGGCATCTCATCAGCAGGTTGTTGTGCTGGTTATAGCATCTGCCTGGTTCAAAATAAATAATGCCATGAGTAAAAACGGGTTCTTGTGTTTGAATATATGAGAATTAGTATTGTGTTAACATGTCAGAGGGTAGCCGTGGCTACCCTCTGATTGTTTTTATTCCACAAAAAATCTTTTAGAACGGCAGGTCGTCGGGGTCGTTGGCTGCCTTGCTGAAATCGGGTACTTCTACTTTGGGTGCGTCAATCACGGGGATGTCCATCGGTGCAGCGGCTGCAGTGCCTCTTTCTACTCTCCACGCGCGGATATCGTTGTACCAACGTCCGTTGTATTCGCGGGCATTAATGTCAAAAGATACTGTTATCTCCTCGCCTGCCTGAATGTTGAACTGTGCAATCTTGTCTGCTCCGAATACGTTAAAACAAATCTTCTTTGGATATTGCTCGTGTGTCTCAAGTACATATTCCTGCATTTTCCACTCGTTTCCTGTCTTTGATATGCCGCCTCTTTCGGGAAGCACTGCAATGATTTTACCTGTAATTTCCATAATTATTCTAAAAATTCGTGGCGAAAATAGTTCATTTATTGCCGAAAAGCAATTTTTTTCGGGGCTTTTTACTCAATTTTATCTATTTAGTGTTATCTTTGTCATTAATACGCGCGCGTACGTGCGATGAGCATTTGATTAATCAATTAAAATCTGAATATTATGAACTTTACAGTATCAAGTTCCTTGCTGTCGTCTCGTTTGCAGACAATCAGCCGTGTGATAAACTCTAAGAACACAATTCCTGTTCTTGATTGCATTCTCTTTGAACTGGAGGGCAATACACTCAGGCTTACTGCCTCAGACCCCGACAACACGCTTTCTACATCTGTTGAGGTTGTAGATTGCTCTGAGGATTTCAGTTTTGCAATATCTTCGAAGATACTTATTGATTCTTTGAAAGAAATCTCGGAGCAGCCCTTGCGTTTTGAGGTCAAGAAAGATACCTATGAGATGACAATCTACTACTTGAACGGTAAATACAGCATGGTGGGCCAGAATGCCGACGAATATCCTTCGGCAGCGGTTCTTGGCGATGGTGCTGTTGCAATAAACATTCCGACGAAGGTGCTTTCAAGCGGTATCACATGCTCTCTCTTTGCAACAGCCGATGACGAGGTGCGTCCAGTGATGTGCGGTGTATATTTTGACTTCACTCCTGAGAACTTCACAATTGTTGCTTCGGACGGCCACAAGCTGGTGCGTTGCCGTGACTATTCTGTCATAGGTGCTGAAAAGTCGGCTTTCATCCTTCCAAAGAAACCTGCTACATTGCTCAAGAATCTTCTTGGCAAGGAGGAGCAGGAGGAGGTTGCTGTTGAGTTCGACGGCCGCTTCGCTACATTTGATTTGGGTGATTACAAACTTGTATCTCGCTTGTTTGAGGGACGTTATCCCAACTATAACTCGGTAATTCCGCAGAACAATCCCCACAAACTCACAGTAGACCGTGCTGCGCTTGTCAGCACGCTCCGTCGTGTGGCTATCTTCTCCTCACAGGCAAGCCTTATCAAACTTCATATCGAAGATAACAAGGTAATTATTTCGGCACAGGATACGGATTTCTCAACATCGGCCGAGGAGAGTATCGCATGCAGTTACGAGGGTGCTTCAATGAATATAGGTTTCCGTGCATCATTCCTCATAGATATTCTCAATAACACTCCGGGTCAGGATGTTGTCATTGAACTTGCCGACCCTTCACGCGCCGGTGTAATTGTGCCGGCCGAGCAGGTTGACAAGCAGGAACTGCTTATGTTGTTGATGCCAATGATGCTTACAGAATAATATGGAACTGAATCTTAAGAAGCCTATCATATTCTTTGACCTTGAGACTACGGGAACAGATATTTCCAAAGACCGCATTGTGGAGATATGTTACATAAAGGTTTTTCCCGATGGTCGTGAGGCAGAATACACGAAACGTATAAATCCCGGTATGCACATTCCCGAGGCTGCATCGGCTGTACATGGCATATACGATGAGGATGTAAAGGATTGCCCGCAGTTCAAGGACGTGGCACGTGAGATTGCAAACGAGTTCGAGGGGTGTGACCTTGCTGGTTTCAACTCCAACCGTTTCGACCTTCCTCTTCTTGCCGAGGAGTTCCTTCGTGCGCAGGTCGATATAGACCTTTCGCGTCACAATGCCATTGATGTTCAGGTACTTTATCACAAGCGCGAGCCCCGCACTCTTGCTGCAGCCCACAAATTCTATTGTGGCTCAGAATTTGACAATGCGCATAGTGCGCTTGCCGATACACGTGCTACATACAACGTGCTTAAGGCGCAACTTGACCATTACAGTGACCTCGAGAACGATATCGAGGCTCTCTCAAAAGAGTCATCATTCACAAGAAATGTCGATTTTGCGGGCCGTTTCGTGTATGACGAGAATGGCCGAGAAGTGTTCAATTTCGGGAAGTACAAAGGAATGCCTGTGGATGCGGTACTTGACCGTGACCCCGGCTATTACGGCTGGATGATGAACGGAGAGTTCCCGCTCAATACCAAACAGGCTCTGACAAGGATAAAGTTGCGCGGATTCAAGAAATAACTACAAGTTTATACGCAGATGCTGAAAGGGAAAAAGATTGTATTGGGAGTGACTGGCAGTATTGCCGCATACAAGTCGGCCTTGCTGGTGCGTCTTCTGGTGAAAGAAGGTGCCGAGGTACAGGTTGTAATGACTCCGGCTGCCAAGGAGTTTATAACCCCGCTGACACTTTCGACATTGTCGGGGAGGCCTGTGCTGAGCGAGTTCTTCAACAATGACAATGGCTCATGGCACAGTCATGTGGAACTTGGTCTGTGGGCCGATGCCATGATTATTGCTCCTGCTACTGCATCAACTATTGCGAAGATGGTTGCCGGTGTGGCCGACAATCTGCTTGTTACAACATACATGTCAATGAAGGCTCCGGTGTTTATTGCACCGGCCATGGACCTTGACATGTATGCCCACCCCTCTACAGTGCATAACATTGCTGCTCTAAAGAGTTATGGCAATCACATTCTCGAGGCTACTTCTGGTGAACTTGCAAGCCATTTGTGCGGCAAAGGACGTATGGAGGAACCCGAAAACATTGTGAAGGTGCTGAAGGATTTTTTTTTGACCGGCAGTGAACTCTGTGGCAAGAGAATTCTTGTAACAGCAGGGCCCACATACGAAAAAATTGACCCGGTACGTTTCATTGGCAACTACTCTTCGGGGAAAATGGGTTTTGCCATTGCTGCCGAATGTGCTCGTCGTGGTGCCGCGGTTACTTTGGTTGCCGGTCCGGTTTCGTTGCCAACGCCTCATCCTTCAATTGAACGTATAGATGTTGAATCGGCACGTGAAATGTGCGATGCAGCAGTGGCGGTTTTTCCTTCGTGCGATGCTGCAGTGTTGTCGGCCGCAGTTGCCGACTACCGTCCTGCGGTGCAGGCAAACTGCAAGATAAAGCGCGTAAATGAAGGTATGACAATAGACCTTGAGGCCAATCCCGATATTGCTGCAACTCTTGGCAAAACAAAAAGGGAAGGGCAGTTTTTGGCCGGTTTCGCTCTTGAGACAAATAACGGAGAGGAGAATGCATGCAAGAAACTTAAAAAGAAGAATCTTGACTTCATAGTACTGAACTCCCTTGAAGATAAAGGAGCGGGTTTTTCATGCGATACAAATAAGGTGACAATTATTGACCATGAAGGTAAGAGTGAATATCCGCTAAAAAGCAAAGTTTCTGTCGCTAAGGATGTTGTCTCTCACCTGTCAAAACTGCTTGTTATACTTGCCCTTATGCTTATGCCCGCATTGGCCAACGCCGAGGGCGAGGAACTGAATGCTACGGTTAACCTGAACGCATCAAAGATTCAGGGCTCGAATACCGAGGTTTTTACAATGCTGCAGGATGCGCTTACGGAGTTCATAAACAGCCGCAAGTGGACAAGCAACACTTACGAAGAGAGCGAACGCATAATGTGCAGTTTCAACTTTGTGGTAAACTCTTATTCCAATGACGGTTCATTTGATTGCTCTTTAATGGTACAGGCCACACGTCCTGTCTTCGGTTCGTCATACAACTCGATACTTTTCAAGTATGAGGACTCTAGCATAAAGTTCAAGTATCAGCCGTATGACCGTCTGGAGTTCGTAGAGGATAATCTTGACAATAACCTCACAGCTGTTATAGCATTCTATGTATATATGATTATCGGCATGGATTTTGATTCCATGGGTGAACTTGGCGGCAATGAATTCCTGAACAAATCTCTGATGATAGCGAACAATGCGCAGAACCTTGGCGATGCAGGCTGGAGAGCAGGAAGCAGCAATAATAACCGTTATTCAATCATTGACGATTACATGAATGGTGCCCTTGAACCTGTACGTAAACTCATGTACAGGTATCATAGATTAGGGCTTGATACAATGTTCAAGAATGCAGACGGTGGCCGTAAAGTTATAACAGAGAGCCTTGAATTGCTGAAAAAAGCATACGAGGACCGGCCGATGGCATATTTCACCAAACTTTTCACTGAATACAAGGTCGATGAGATTGTAAATGTTTATTCAAAGTGTACGCCCGATGAGAAGAAGAATGTGGTGAAACTCTTATCAGAGATTAACCCGTCACTCTCGTCAGAGTGGGACAAGATTACCAAGAACAATAATTAAGCAAGTAATGCTGAAGCATATCACTATACGCAATTTTGCACTCATTGAACAGGTTGAGATTGATTTTTCGGCCGGTTTCTCAGTCATTACCGGTGAGACAGGTCATGGAAAATCGGTCTTTCTCGGTGCGGTGGCAATGTTGCTTGGCCAGCGCTCCGATGTCAAGGCGATACGTGAAGGGGCCGACCGTTGTGTCATAGAAGGTGTTTTTGACCTCTCAGGTTTTGAACTTGAAAGACTTTTTGAAGAAAATGACATTGAATATGACCGGGAATGCATAATACGCCGCGAACTCGCAATCAGCGGAAGAAGCAGGGCCTTTATAAATGATACTCCGGTAAATGTGTCTGTCCTTAAAGAACTGGGGGCAAGGCTCATTGATATACATTCCCAGCATCAGAATCTGCTGCTTGCGGACAGAAATTATCAATTAGGGATACTTGACACTCTTGCCGGCAACAAGGTGCTTCTGTCTGCTTATAAGGAGAAATATCACTCGTACACAGCGTTGCAGCGCGATTTATCGGCACGTAAGGATGCATTAGATGCTGCACGCCGTGACGAGGAATGGCTACGTTTCCAACTTGAAGAACTTGAGGCAGCGTCATTAAAAGAGGGTGAACTCGAAGACCTTGAACAGGAACTTCAAGAACTGTCGCATGCTGAAGAAATACAGGCTGCACTGTACGGGGCTTGTAATGCAATAGATAATGAAGAGCGAAATATGCTGCATGCCTTGCGCGAGGCTTCTTCTGCACTATCCCGCATTGCGGTGCATTATACTGCGGCACAGGAACTTGCCGAAAGGCTTGAGGGCAATTATATTGAACTGAAGGATTGTTGTGAAGAGATTCAGCAGCGTGCAGAACGAGTCCAATTCGCTCCGGCACGCATGGAGTTCGTAGAGAACAGGGTAGCGCAGATATATTCCCTGATGAAAAAGCATAGGGTAGAAAGTGTTGAGGAACTGATTGCAATTGCTGCCGATTACAGCGCAAAACTGGATAACATAGCCTTTGGCAGCGACGATATACAGGAACTTGAGAAACAGATAAAGGGTATTGAGAATGAACTTTCATCACTCTCTCTCGAATTAAGTTCTGCACGTAAGGAAAGTGCAACCGCTTTGCAGAAGAAGATTGTCTCCATTCTTGTAAATTTGGGAATGCCGATGATACGTTTCGAAACAGAGTTCAAATCGATAGAGGAGTTTACTCCTACAGGGCGTGACAGTGTGGTGTTCCTTTTTTCTGCAAACAGCAGCAGTGCGCCGCAACCGTTGTGCGATGTTGCCTCAGGCGGTGAAATGGCGCGTGTCATGCTTGCTCTCAAGTCGTTGATTGCGTCAAGCACAAAGCAACCGACGTTGATATTCGATGAGGTAGATACAGGTGTGTCGGGAATCCTTGCCGAACGCATGGGGCGCATGATGCAGCAGATGGCTTGCGGTTATTGCCAGGTATTGAGCATCACTCATCTTCCGCAGGTTGCCGCACTGGGTTCCAACCACTATAAAGTATACAAGGAAGAAACCGCAAAGGGTACCGTGACCACCATTGTCAGGCTTGAACAACAGGATAGGGTCAGGGAAATTGCACAGATGATGAGCGGTGAGGTGATGACCGATTCTGCACTTGACGCTGCACGTGAATTGATGTCAAAGGAGTAGGTTCTTCCTATTCAGTTGTAATAATGTATAAATATTAAATCCCTGTTTATATATATGGTAAATACAAATGAAATGATTTTTGGCGTTCGTGCCGTTCTTGAGGCTCTTGAGGCCGGCAAGGAGATTGACAAGATACTTGTGAAGCGTGATATGCAGAGTGAACTGTCGCGCGAACTGTTTGCAGCCCTTAAAGGGCGTACCATTCCGGTTGTGCGTGTTCCGGTAGAGAAACTTAACCGCATAACAAGAAAGAACCATCAGGGCGTGATTGCATACATGTCGGCAGTTGAGTATGCTCATGTGGATACTCTTGTTCCGACACTTTATGAGGAGGGCAAGAATCCGTTGCTTGTGTTGCTTGACGGCATAACCGATGTCCGTAACTTCGGTTCTATTGCCCGTACATGTGATTGTGCCGGTGTTGATGCCATAATACTGCCCGCACACAACAGTGTTACGGTAAATGCCGATGCGGTAAAGACCTCAGCCGGTGCGCTGCATACACTTCCTGTTTGTCGTGAGAAGAATATTACCGAGACGCTCAAATATCTCAAGGCTTCGGGCATACGTATCGTATGTGCGACAGAAAAAGGTGAAATTAATTATACTCAGACCGATTTTACCGGGCCTGTATGCATTGTAATGGGTGCAGAAGATACCGGTATCCCACGTGAGCATCTTGCATTATGTGACGATTGGGTCTCTATCCCACAGTTCGGCAATATTGAGTCCTTGAATGTATCTGTGGCAACAGGTGTCATTCTGTACGAGTCTGTGCGTCAGCGTCATCTTCAGCAGTAGATATATGAAACGGGTATTTATCATCTTTTCGGCATTGCTGGTATCTGTGTCTGTGTCGGCAGGGGTCAAACTGCCTAAGAGTGTCAGTTCTGCGCGAGGCTCTGTCGTTAGCGTGTTGACATATATGTCGGGCATGCTCAAAGATAATGGAACTGCTGTATTTGTCGGCAGCAACGGGAATCTTCTTGTCCCTTATTCCATTATGTACGGTGCCGATAGTGTAGTAGTAATAGATTCCAAAGGCAAGGCTCGCCCTGTACTGGGAATTGTTGGGCTCGACAGAATGTATGAATGTGTCAGGGTACGTGTGGCTGCCGACAAGAAGATTTCTCATCTTCAGGTTTCTTCTGCACCGGTATCGGTCGGTGAGGAACTGTATATGCTTTCCTATGGCAAGAAAAACAGCGGAGAGGTACGCCGGGTTAAGGTCTCAGCAATAGATTCCCTATATTCCCATGCCTATTATACTCTCAATACAAGTATGCGGGAAAGTTATGAGACACTGCCGCTTGTGAATGCCAGAGGAGAACTGGTGGCGATTATGCAGCCTTCGTCTGCAGGTGACACCTGCAGTTATGCTGTAGCAGGAACAATATATGACAACCTTGTGGCAACCCCTGCCACATACGGCATTGGACGTTATAGCGGAATGGGGGTACGCACGCTTTTGCCGGCAGACAGGGAAATGGCACTGTCATGCATGAACATGCAGGCAATGTTTGGTGATAGCCTTTCGTTTGCCAATGCAGTGAATGATTTCATTGATGCGTATCCGGCAAGCCATGAGGGTTACCTGAACAAGGCTGAATTCATGGCTTTGCACTGTCGCGACATGTCGGCTGCCGGCAAGGAATGGGAAAAGGCGCTATCATTGACAGATAAACCGGCTGAGGTCTACTTCAGCAAAGCAAAGACAATCCGTTCCATAATCATGGGTGGTGATACGCTGTCGCATCCGATGCTGTCCGACGAGAATGTATTGTCATTGCTTGATAAGGCTATTGCTTCAGACAGCCTACCGCTCTGTTTGAGTTACAAGGCCGATTGCCTGTATAGTGCAGAGAGGTATTCTGAGGCTTACAACTGTTACATGTCACTCGTCGGTACGGATATCGGTCAGGATGGTGTGTATGCCAATGCTTCGCAATGCCAATATCAGATGAAGAATTATGACCTGGCGATAGAGCTCATGGATAGTGCTGTGAAGAGGTCCGCTTCCGGTGACCCTAAACTTGCAGCACCCCTGCTCCTTAGGCGTGGCCTGATGAAAGATTCCATAGGCAGTTATCGCGATGCTGTCAAAGACTATAATCTGTATGAAGCGTCTTCTCCATATAGCCTTGGTTCCAACTTTTATTATATGCGTTCTCAGGCAGAGGTGAAAAGCAAAATGTACCAGCAGGCATTGAATGACCTTGAAAAGGCAATATCAATGGCTCCTGATTATCTGCTGTATCATTTGGAAAAAGGAATTCTTTGCTACAGGCTGAATCTGCTGGAAGATGCAGCCGTAGCGCTTGAGCGTGCGAAGGAACTGGATAATGGAATATCAGATGTCTGCTATCTTCTGGGTTGTGTGTACATGAAAAGCGATAAAAAGGAACTTGCTGAAGAGAATCTTCAACAGGCGATTTTCTTAGGGCATCCCGATGCTGCAAATAAACTCAAGGAACTCGGCAAATGACCTTTACGTTTGCAATGAAATAGGGGAACTCCTATTTCAAAGTAGGGCTTTTTCTTTTAAACAGGATTCTCTAATCGGTACATTTGCCTTATAGATAATAAAACAACAACTATGAAGAGGGGAATAATTTTGCTTGTTTCGCTGGTCTTATTTTTTGTTGTAGCCCGCTCAGCAACACCTTTTGATAATGATTCTTTGAATATTGTATATTCAAAAGGAGTTGCGGCGTTCAATAACGGGAAATATTCCGATGCTGTGAAGCTTTGGAGAAATGCCGCCGAAGGCGGTCATGCCATGGCGCAGTATGACTACGGGTTATGTCTTTACAATGGTGATGGCATTGAACAGAATATTGATGAGGCCTTTTCGTGGTTCCTGAAGGCTGCAGTCCAGGGTCTTCCCGATGCACAGTTCAGTGTGGGCTATTGTTGTGAGTTCGGTTATGGAATAGGAATTTCATTGCCCGATGCTGCGGAATGGTACACAATGGCTGCATCCCAAGGCTATACCGATGCGGAGTGTGCAGCCGGAATATGTCATTACAGCGGTATTGGCGTAGAGGTGAATTATCAGGTAGCAGTAGAGTGGTTCAAGCGCGCTGCGCAGAAAGACAATGCTGAGGCTCAGTCTTATCTTGGTACATGTTATGCCAATGGTTATGGCGTTGCTTCAGATGAGGTTGAGGCTGCAAAGTGGTATGCGAAAGCTGCTGAAAACGGTAGTGCCGAAGGTGCGTATAATCTTGGCGGTTGTTATGAGTTCGGTCTTGGTGTTGAGAGTGATTGGTGGATAGCAATGGACCTGTATGAAAAGGCTGCAGAGAAAGGTCTTGCCGAGGCGCAATACAGCCTTGCTCTGTGCTATTTCAATGAGTATATGGCAGATGACAGAAAAAAGGCTCTTGAGTGGCTCAATGAGGCTGCTGTCAATGGTTTGTCGGATGCACAATATATGTTAGGGCTTCTGTATTTTGAGGGAAATGTCGTTCCTAAGGATGTTGAAAAGGCTGTCATGTGGTTTTCCCAAGCAGCAGAGCAGAGTAATGCTGATGCACAATGTGACTTAGGCTTCTGTTTCCTGACCGGTCAGGGTGTTGCTGGCAATATCGGTGCCGCTTTGCAATGGTTTATGAAGTCTGCAACACAGAAGAATGCCCGGGGTCAACATAATATGGGTGTATGCTATTATGAAGGGCTGGGCGTGGAAAGGAGTTATGAAAAGGCTGTAGAGTGGTTTACGCTTGCAGCAGAACAAGAGTTCCCCGATGCTTTGTATTACCTTGGTGTATGTCATTACAATGGTCAAGGTGTTGAGAAGGACCAGTCTAAAGGCTTGAAATTATTGCGTAAAGCCAAACAAGGAGGTTGCAAGGAAGCGAGAGAAGCGCTCATTATCTTGAGCGAGTAGTCATTTGGAATGGTTGTGCCACTCCAATTTGACAATTTCTTTTGTGTTTTTCTTTACACAGAACGGTGCTGCCGGCCGCTCATCAACCAGCCACACGATATTGCCTGTCGCATCTGTAATAACAAGTTGCTTCTGTTTTTCCAACACACTCTTTTTCCGGTCTGTCAGGTAATCGCTTACAAGTTTTGTTCCCCGCATGCCGAATGGAGCAAAACGGTCTCCTTTCGCAGCAACGCGCAAAGTCAATGGAAAATGCAGTTTGTCGGCATCAAGCACTGCAATATTGCGCTCTTTGTGTATGGTACCGTCAAACGTGTGGCGCGATATCTCTAAAACACCATATGGCGTGTCTGTTTTGCTTTCCTGCTGCAGTTCAGTTGCATTGAATACTTCATTATCTTTAGGCGCGATAATAAGACTCGTGCGGTCCTTTATGATGCTCCATTCGGTGCTGTAGAACTGTTTGCCGCTGCCCTTGTCTATGGAATCAAGAATGTCCTTGATTTGTGCGCTGTTGAAACCAAGAGGTGTCAGAATATTGTGCAGTATGCTTTGTGGTGCAATCTCACGTTTCAATGCTTCTATATCAATTGTCTTGCCTTTTTTTACGCGTGAGGCGGCCTCGTTAATTGCATTGTCATAAATGTCAACGGCCTCTGAAACTCTGCTGGCTGTGCATGAAAGGCTCTCAAGGATTGAGGGGTTGATTTCAGCCAGTTTAGGAATGATTTCAAGCCTTATCTTGTTGCGTGTGTAGTCTGTTGTGAGATTTGTACTGTCGGTAACATACTCCTCACCACGCCATTTGAGGTAGTCGAGAATATCCTCTCTTCCAATACATAGCAGTGGACGAACGATATATCCGTTCTTTGGTTGTATCCCACGCAGGCCTCTTATGCCTGTCCCGCGTATGAGATTGAGCAGTAGTGTCTCTGCTGAATCGTCGCGGTGATGAGCCACAGCAATGGCTTCTGCTCTGCATGTGGTTCTGTGTTCTTCAAATGCCGCATAGCGCAACTCACGTGCTGCCATTTCTATTGATATACCTTTTTCTTTGGCGTATGCGGTGGTGTTGAAGTGCACGGTCTTCAGTTCAACACCTTTTCTTTTGCATAATTGCTGCACAAATGCTTCGTCCCTGTCACTCTCTTCAGCGCGAAGATGAAAATTGCAGTGTATGGCTTCGCATCTGTACCCCAGTTTGCATAGCACGACAAGCAATGCCACGGAGTCGGCTCCGCCGCTCAGTGCCACAAGCACTTTGCCTTCCGGTGTAAGTAACTTGTTTGTTGCAATATACTTTTCAACCTTGTGTACCATTCTTCTTTTGCGAAGATAGGGTTTTAAACCCGATTATATGGTCAAATGGTTAAATATTTGCGCAAAAAAGGCTTAAAACAGCAAAAAAGGGCTTTCTTTGTTTGTCTTTAACAAAAAATGTCTTACCTTTGTCATCGCTAAAAGCGCTGGTACCTTGGATGAGTGGCTTAGTCAGCGGTCTGCAAAACCGTGTACGGCGGTTCGAATCCGCCAGGTACCTCTCAAGAGCCTCAGTTTTCTGAGGCTCTTTTATTTTCTGTATTCATGTAATTTTAGTAAGATGTATGGCAGACAACTATCTTGAAAAGAAAATGGAGCAGCACCGTGCTTCAGCAGGCACTGCATCTCTGAAGGTTAAAGCGAATCTTGCAACTCTGCTTGAGAGGAACCGCAGCACCAGGGGGTATGACTCGTCATTTGTTGTCCGTTACGACCAGTTGCGTCGTATTGTCGCTGTGAATGCAAAAGTTGCGTCAGCACGTAACAGGCAGGAGTTGCGATTCTGCCTTGTGACCAAAGAGAATGCCAATAAAGTATTACCGTACATATCAATGGGGAGCGGGCTTAAAGAGCTCTCGTTGCCGTTGCAGGGGGAAGAACCGAATGCTTTTATAATTGTGTGCTCGTCAATAGAGCCACGGACCAGTACATTCATTAACCTTGGAATATCTGTGCAGAGTATGCTCCTGCAGGCTGTAGAGATAGGTCTTAACGGGCTTTGCATACTCTCTTTTGATAAGGAAAAGGTTAAGGCGGCTTTAGGGCTTGAGTTGGAGCCTCTGATGGTTGTTGCGATAGGCAAGAGTGCAGAGAGGCATGCGATTGTTGAGATTGCAGCGGATGAATCTCACGATTATTATCGCAAGGATGGCGTGCATTATGTGCCTAAAGTGAAGGTTGATGACCTTATTATATGAGAAAAGGATTGCAATGCAATCCTTTTCTCATATAATAAGGTCTGTGTCTTATGCGTCGATGTTCGCGTATGTGGCATTCTTCTCTATGAACTCGCGGCGTGGGCCAACGTCATCGCCCATAAGCATTGAGAATATATAATCGGCCTCCTGTGCATCGCGTATCGTTACCTGTTTAAGGGTGCGTGTCTCGGGGTTCATTGTAGTTTCCCACAATTGCTCAGGGTTCATCTCTCCAAGACCTTTATAACGCTGTATGTTTATCTCTTTCTCGTTGCCGCCTGCATACTCCTGAATGAATGCATCCTTTTCACGGTCATCGTAGCAGTATTTCTTTGCCTTGCCCTTTGAGCACAGGTAGAGCGGTGGCATTGCCTTGTACAAGTGTCCGCCCTCAATGATTTCGGGCATGTAGCGGTAGAAGAGTGTCATAATGAGTGTTCCGATATGCGCACCGTCGACATCGGCATCGGCCATCATTATTATCTTGTGGTAGCGCAGTTTTTCGATATTTGCCTTCTTGCTGTCTTCCGGGTCAAGTCCGAAACGTACGCCTATCGCCTGAATGATATTGTTTACTTCGTCACTCTCGAATGCCTTGTGCCACATTACTTTCTCAACGTTAAGAATCTTACCGCGTAGCGGTAGTATGGCCTGGAACTTGTTCTTGCGTCCCTGCTTTGCCGAGCCGCCGGCAGAGTCGCCCTCGACGAGGAACAGTTCGCAGTTTGCAGGGTCTTTGTCGGAGCAGTCTGCAAGTTTGCCCGGCATGCCGCAACCGCTCATCGGGCTCTTGCGCTGGACGCTTTCACGTGCCTTACGGGCTGCAATACGGGCTGTTGCTGCAAGGATAACCTTGTCAACAACCATTTTGGCTTCTTTGGGGTGTTCCTCAAGATAGTATGCAAGTGCTTCGCCCACAGCCTGGTCTACTGCACCGGTAACTTCGCTGTTGCCAAGCTTGGTCTTTGTCTGTCCTTCAAACTGCGGCTCTGCAACCTTTACCGATACAATGGCTGTCAATCCTTCGCGGAAGTCTTCACCCGAAATCTCAACCTTTGCTTTCTCAAGAGCCTTTGTATCATCGGCATATTTCTTGAGTGTGCGGGTGAGCGCCCTGCGGAATCCGGCAAGGTGTGTACCGCCTTCAATTGTGTTGATGTTGTTCACGTATGTGTGTACATTCTCGCTGTAACCGGTGTTGTATATAATTGCAACCTCTATGGGAATGTTGTTCTTTTCTGTGTTCAAGTAGATTACATCGCCGATAAGCGGGGTGCGTGAAGAGTCTATGTAGCGCACAAACTCCTTGAGACCTTCGGTCGAATAGAATGTCTCGCTCATATAGTTGCCATTCTCATCGGCCTTGCGCATATCGGTGAGTGTGATTGTAATGCCTGCATTCAGGTATGCGAGTTCACGCAAGCGTGTAGCAAGTATCTGATACTGGTATTCCGATACAACGAAAATCGAATCATCGGGCTGGAATGTCTGTTTTGTTCCTCTAATGTCGGTGTCGCCCACACAGTGTACGGCCTCAAGCGGTTTTCCGCATGAGTAGTTCTGTACGTAGTGCTTGCCGTCGCGGAAGACCTCGGTTTTCATGTGCTTTGACAGGGCGTTCACGCAAGATACGCCTACACCGTGAAGACCGCCTGAGACTTTGTATGAATCTTTGTTGAACTTACCGCCGGCATGCAGCACTGTCATTACGACCTCAAGTGCTGAGCGTCCCTCCTTTTCGTGCATGTCCACAGGAATGCCGCGGCCGTTATCCTGAACGGTGATGGAGTTGCCCGGGTTGATTGTTACGTTTATATGTGTACAGAATCCTGCCATGGCCTCGTCGATTGAGTTATCGACAACCTCGTACACCAAGTGGTGGAGACCCTTTTCGCTGATGTCTCCAATGTACATAGCCGGTCGTTTGCGGACCGCTTCCAAACCTTCGAGGACCTGGATGCTGTCGGCAGAATAATTGGCCGCAGAGTTCTTGTTTATTTCTTCGCTCATAACTGGTTTTTATAATCGGATTAACTGAACAAAGTTAATAAAAATAGGCTTATAGAACAAGAGTTTTTTTTGGAAAAAATTATGCGAAACGGGTTGTTTTGGTGTCTGCTCGTGAAGTTCGGTCGCATGCAGGCTTTTGTTCAGGGCTGTGGATACAACACGAAAAGGCTGGATGTTCATCCAGCCCTTTGTTCGGTAAATATATGTTTCAAGATTTAGGCTAATTTTGCAATTCTAGCACACAGACCTGACTTGAGGTTTGCAGCCTTGTTCTTGTGGATGAGACCACGCTTAGCCATTCTGTCAAGCAGCTTCTGTACCTCGGGGAACTTAGCCAAAGCCTCGTTCTTGTCTGTCATAGCGCGGAGGCTGCGAACTGCTGAACGCATGTTCTTGCCATAGTAACGGTTCTGAAGATTTCTCTTCTCAGTCTGTCTGATTCTCTTAAGTGATGATTTGTGATTTGCCATCTCTTTATATTCATTTTTAGTTTTAATTGTAGCCCATAGGGGAATCGAACCCCTCTTTCAAGAATGAAAATCTTGCGTCCTAGCCGATAGACGAATGGGCCATTGCTTGAGAGAACCCCTTTTGGGGGTAACCAAATGAAGTTTGGTGGTCAAAGCGAATGCAAAGGTATAACCTTTTTTTGAATTGCCAAAGGATTTGCTGTTTTTTTTGTAAATTTGCGTTCGTAAATTGTTGTTTTTACCATTAAAAGAGTTTTGCAGGATGGGTATGGTAGAAAAATTTGACGGAATTGTGCTGCGTACATTGAAGTACAGCGACAATCTTATGATTGCCGATGTCTACACGCGTACGCATGGTCGTCTCTCGTTTCTTGTGCCGGTTTCGACCAGCGGACGCGGAAGAATACACCGCGTACTTTTCCAGCCATTGTCCATGCTTTCGTTCACGGCTTCATATAAAAAAGGGAAGAATTTGTCACGTGTATCCGACGTGCAGCCTTATGTGCTTTACTCGACAGTGCAGAGTGATGTTGTCAAGTCGTCAATAGCCTTGTATCTTTCGGAGTTGCTTGCTTATTCGCTCCTTGAAGCCGGAAAGGATGAGGATCTTTTCAACTTTCTTGACCGTTCTTTTGTACTGTTCGATAACCTTGAGAACGGATATGCCGATTTCCATCTGGTATTTATGGTGCAGCTTCTGCGTTACCTTGGAATATATCCGAATCTGGAGGGTTATACGTCGCGCAGTTACATAGATTTACGGCAAGGGTGCGCGGTGAGCGAGCACCCTGTGCATCCCGATTTCCTTTTACCGCAAGATGCTGCGCCGTTTGTCACACTTTTGCGTACAGGTTTTGATACCATGCACAAGCTCTCGCTAAATAGGGAATTGCGAGGCTGGTACCTCGCAATCCTTAATGCATATTATCGTCTGCATATCCCCGATTTTCCTCATCTGAAATCAATGGATGTCCTCAGGGAACTGTTCGATTAACTGTTCAATAGCTGTTTTACAATGCTTGAAATGAGTTTGCCTTCGGCTTTGCCTGCAAGTTGTTTTGTCGCAGTGCCCATTACCTTTCCCATATCCTGTGGCCCGCATGCCCCCACGTTTGCAATAATCTCCTTGAGCACTGCAGTTATCTCTTCCTCGCTCATCTGAGCAGGCAGATATCTTTCCATGACTGCAACCTGGGCAAGTTCCTCTGCTGCAAGTTCAGGGCGGTTCTGGCTACTGTAGAGCTCGGCCGACTCCTTGCCCTGCTTTACAAGTTTCTGTATAAGTTTTATGGCTGTGTCGTCACTTACTGTGTCGCCGGCTCCTGGTGCTGTCTTGGCTTCGAGCAGAACTTTCTTTATATTGCGGAGTGTGTCAAGGGCAACCTTGTCCTTGGCTTTCATTGCCTCCTTGATGTCGTTGCTGATAATGTCAAATAGTTCCATATTATTCATTGTTTATAGTTCTTGTATATTCTTCTTCACCATTTTCTTCAACACCCTGCAATCCTTCTTGTTCAACGGTTTCTGTTGTGTGGATTGTTTGGGCGCTCTCCATTATTTTCTCAAGTTCCATGGCGCTGCGCTTGTATGTAGGCGAGTTGTCGATGGCTTCAATGAGTTCTTCGTTGTACATATCATCGCCTTTGAATATATAGACCTTGTAATCCACTTTGTAGAATGCACCTACCATGCGGTCAAGTTCCATTTCCTGCTGTTTGATACGCTCCTGTTCCTCATGCGTAATGGTATCCTGTACTTTCTTTTCTTCAACAATTACAGGTTCCATGCCCGGTATGTCCTTCATGCCGAATCCGGTCGCAAGTACTGTTACCTTTACAGAACCTTCTTCAAGGTTGTGGTCCTTGCTGTATCCCCAGATAAGTTCAATATCGTCTTCCTGGAACTTGGCCATGAACGACTCTACCTCGGCCATCTCTTCAATGCGTATTGGGTCGTTGGGGTTTTCGTAAATATTGAACAGAATCTTCTTTGACTTGTATATGTCATTGTCGTTGAGCAATGGGGAGTGCAGTGCGCTTTGGAATGCACGTGATACGCGCCTGTCGCCTTTCTCAATGCCGTAACTCATTATGGCAACACCGCCGTTCTTGAGTATTTTTCTTACATCGCGGAAGTCGAGGTTTATTGTGCCGCGTGCTGTAATTATTTCGGCAATGCTTTTTGTTGCAGTGGTGAGCACGTTATCGACCATGTGGAATCCCTCGGTTACCTGTAGTTTGGGGTACATGTCTATCAGGCGCTGGTTGTTGATTACCAGCAACGCATCGACATGTTTTGAAATTTCTATTACGCCTTTTAGTGCCTGTTTGATTTTTCCGGTCATCTCAAACTTGAAAGGTATGGTTACAATACCTACCGTCAGTATTCCCAGGCTCTTGGCTATCTCTGCTACAACTGGTGCTGCACCGGTACCAGTTCCGCCGCCCATGCCGGCTGTGATGAAAGCCATCTTTGTGCCGTCGTTGAAAAGACGCTCAATTTCCTCGCGGCTCTCTTCGGCGGCCCTGCGGGCTACTTCGGGGTCATTGCCGGCTCCCAAGCCTTCGGTTATCTCAACGCCAAGCTGTACCTTCTTGGGAATGGGGGAGTTCTGCATTGCCTGCATGTCGGTGTTGCATACCGCAAATGATACATTGTGTATGCCTTTACGGTACATATTATGTACGGCATTGCTGCCGCCGCCGCCTACTCCGACGACCTTTATTATCCTTGGACACTCTGTCGGTATAGCAAAAGGCAGTGTCTTCTTTACTGGTTCGTCCATATTCATACTGTTTTGTATCATTTGTTATTCATCGTTATCCTTTTCCTGTTCAGGGTCCTCGCTGGTTGCTGTCTTTATGAATCCTTCCATAGTATCCTTTATGCCGCCGAAGAGCGTGCCAAACCATGGCCCCTTCTTCTCTTTCTGCTTTTTGGTCTCCTTGGGGTTTTTCTTCTCTTCCGGTTTTTCTGCAGGCTTTACGGGTTCCGGTTCCCGGCCGTCCATGTCTTCGGGGGCAAAGAGTGAGCCTCCGTTGCTTATAGGTGTGGGTTCAATCACCTCACAGCAGTTCTCCTTGCCCTGGTTCAGCAGCCCATAGAGTGCTGTAGTGAAGATGCCTATTGTATTTACGCCGGGGCGACACTCAAAGGTCAACTGTGGGTCTGATGCAATGGATGTCTTGAAATCGGGCAGATATTCTTCGAGTAAAAGTTCAAGGTTCTTTAACTTTGAACCACCACCGGTGAATATTATCTTGTTTATGAGTTCACCCGAGTCCTCAATCTGGTATTTTACATTCTGCAGAATCTCGCACATGCGGCCGCAGATGATATTGTTGAGGGTATCGTTATCAATAGGCTCTTTTTCGTCAGTTGTCGAGCGGTAGCCGCGGCTTATCTTTATTGCTTCGGCCTGGTCAAATGACAACAGTTCGTTGCAGATGTCATTTGTAATGTTCCTGCTGCCGAGCGGGATGACTGCCAGTTTGCGCAGATAATCGTTGTTGTATATGGCAACGGTAGTTGTGTCTGCGCCAATGTTCACAAGTGCACAACCGTTGCGGCAATCGTCCTTAGTGAGTATTATGTCGGCATCCATGCGTGCAGCAATGAAACTGTCGGCAATCTTAGTCTTTGCCATGTTGAAACTCTCGTTCAACTGGTCAAGGTACTGTTTCTTGATTATGATATTCAGGTAATGTCCCTCGATAGTGGTGGCCAGTGTTCCTATGGGTGAACGGTCATTCTTGCCGTCTATCCTGTACTCTTGGGTGATGGCACGTACCTTTATATATCCCTCAGGTATCGGGAATGTGGCATCATTCTCATCTTCCAGTTCATTTATTGTTTCGGCGGTAATCTTGGTATGTGTGTCAAAGTTGCGGGTAACCTTTGATTTAACACTTTGCAATGTCAGTCCTGACAGCGATACGTATGCTTCTTTAATCATAACTTCCTTGCCGTCCTCGCCTATGAGGTCCGATTCAAGTTTGTTGATGATGTTGGTTATGGCCTCGCTGGTCTTGTCTACATTGCGTACAATGCCTTTGGAGATAAAACCGTCGACACGGGTACTGGCCGTTGCCACGATTCTAATTCCGTTGTGCGTCTCAATACCGGCTGCACCGGTTACTTTTGACGAACTCAGTTCAATTGCTACGATGTAATTGGTCTGTCCCATATTGTATTGTTTTATTTATTCCTTTTTGTGCCTATGACCTTGTCATTGAACTCAATGTTCAATTTCTCATACTTGTCCCAACCTATGGTGTTGAGACCTTTTGAATAGAAGGTATATAGTTTGCTTAGCTTTTCGGTCGCGTTGTCGGCTGTGCCGAACTCGATGATGTGGTTGCCTACTCTGGGAACCAATATTATTCCGCCTTTTTTGTCGAAATGTATCTGCTCTATCTGTGCAAGCCATAACGGGTCGTTGTAAATGGTGTTGGCAATCTCCTTCAACTCTTTCTTCCTCATCTCCTTGGTTATGTATCCGTTGGCAATGGGGAGGTGAAGCGCTTTCATGATTCCTATTATGCTGTCGCCGTTAGCGTCTATATAATAACTTTGACCATTCATCTCATACACCTGCAGTATGGGTGTGCGGCACTCTATGTCAACATTTATGAATCCTGTTGTGCCTTTATATACCTGGCACTCCTTAATGAGTGTTATTCTCTTCAACAGTTCTTCTATCTGGCGACAACTGATGCTGTCCATCTCTTTCTTGCTCGGGTCAATGCCGCTTGTTTGCAGCAATTCCATTATGTAGCCGTTGGTCAGGTTCCCGTTCTTGTCGTTGGTTACGGATATGAGCACTCCCTTGCACCTACTGTTGTCGGGGATGTTGGGAACTACTATGAATGCAAACACAATGTAGCATGCTGCAATTCCTATGAGCAGGTATTTAAGTATTCTTTTTAGCATTTTCTCTCTTTAAGTATCTCTTTCATGCGTGGAACGTCATTCTCTATGTCACCTGCTCCCAGCGACACAAGTACTTCAATGCCGCACTTCTCTTCTTCAATAACTCTAAGCACATCGGCACGGCTGCACATTCTTTTTTCGACATTTGCATCCAGGCAGTCATAAATTAGTTTGCTGGTCACTCCCGGCATGGGCTTTTCCCTTGCCGGGTATATTTCTACCAGAATGACTTTGTCAAACATAGAAAGGCTTTGGGCAAACTCTTTATAGAAATCGGCTGTGCGGCTGAACAGGTGCGGTTGGAAAAGTGCAGTCACCTTCTTGTCGCTGTACAGTGCCTTTATTGATTCTGCACATGCTTTTACTTCGTCGGGGTGGTGTGCATAATCACTTAGCAGAACAAGGTTCTTTTCTTTTATATGGAAGTCGAAACGCCTGTCGGCTCCGGCGAAACTCTTCATGGCTGCTTTGAGTTCTTCGGCTGTTGCACCGCAAATCTCTGCCATTGCCATTGATGCAATTCCGTTCTCAATGTTTATGCTGACCGGTACTCCAAGTTCTATGTCGTCTATTCTCTGCCATGGCGATACGTAGTCAAATAGTATCGTTCCTGAACCGATACGTATGTTCTCGGCATGGAAGTCTCCTTTTTCTCTTCCATAGATGTAGGTCTCAACGCCCTCTTTTGTGCGTGGCTTTACCTCAAGGCCCTCATGCAGGATAAGGTAACCGCCAGGAACAATACGTTCGGTGAATTGTGCAAATGCTTCAAGATAGTTTTCCTTGTTGCCGTATATGTCAAGGTGGTCGGGGTCGGCCGATGTTATTGTTGCTATGTACGGTTCAAGGTGAAGGAAGGAACGGTCATATTCATCGGCCTCAATAACTACGAGGTCACTCTTGTCGGTGAGCATCAGGTTGCTCTTGTAGTTCTTTGATATACCGCCCAAGAATGCTGCACAGTCAACATGGGATTGGTGCAACAGATGTGCTGTCATGGTCGATGTGGTTGTCTTGCCATGTGTTCCCGCCGCGCATACACCTTTTTTGTCTTTTGTGATTATTCCGAGCACCTCGGCTCTTTTTTTTATGACGAATTCTCCGTTTCGGAAAAATTCCCATTCTTTATGGTCTGAAGGTATGGCCGGTGTATATATTACCAGTGTGCTTGCAGGTTTTTTGCATTCGTCAGGTATGAGTTCAATATCTTCTTCAAAATGCAACAGGGCACCCTCGTCAATGAGTTTGCCTGTCAGTTCCGACGGTGTACGGTCATACCCGGCAACGAATTTTCCTTCATTCAGGAAATATCGTACAAGGGCGCTCATGCCTATTCCTCCGGCACCAAGAAAATATACCGATTCAATGTCTTTAAGTTTCATTATTTCAGTTTCTCTTTTTTGCGTCGTGTTTCCTTCTCAATATATGCATCGGCGAGCATCATCACCTCTTCGGCAATATCCTCGGCTGCATTCGGTTTTCCCATTTTCTCTATGTTTTCTTCAAGGCTTGCAAGCAAAGCGCTGTCCTTTACGGTGGCAATTGCTTTTGCAACCAGTTCATCTTTGGCTTTGGCATCGGCTACATATATTGCAGCACCTTTGTCTACCAGAGCCATAGCATTCTTCGTCTGGTGGTCCTCTGATACATTAGGCGAGGGCACAAGTATTACGGCCTTGCCAAGCAGTGCGAATTCCGATATTGAACCGGCTCCGGCACGCGAAACGACAAGGTCGGCAGCGCTCAGTGCATCGGCCATGTTAGTGACAAAGTCCGTAACGGTCAGGTTGGCTGGCGCACCGGCTTGGGCAACTCTTGTTTTCATCTCTTCAAAATAGAGTTTTCCGGTCTGCCATACAAACTGTATATCGGGGTTGCTTCTTATGAGTTCAATATGCGCCATGATGCTCTCGTTGATGCTGCGTGCGCCAAGGCTGCCGCCTACAATGAGCACGCATTTCTTGTCAGTGTCCAATCCCATCCTTTCTTTAGCCTCAATGTGGTTCGAGCGCATGTCGATGAGGCTCTTTCTCACCGGGTTGCCGGTAAGTTTAATCTTTTCGTGGGGGAAGAAACGGCTCATGTTGTCATAGGCAACACATATCATTTTTGCTTTCTTGGCAAGAATCTTGTTGGTAACGCCTGCGTATGAGTTCTGTTCCTGTATCAGTGTTGGAATGTTCATGCTGGCAGCCATTTTCAGTGTTGGGCCGCTGGCATATCCTCCGACACCTACTGCAACCTGTGGTGCAAAATCCTTGATTATTTTCTTGGCCATACGCTGACTCTTGAGTATGAGCCACAGGACCTTTATGTTCCGGAACAGGTTCTTGCGGTCAAAGCCTGCAATAGGGAGCCCGACGATGTCATATCCGGCATCGGGCACTCTCTGCATTTCCATTCTGTTGTTTGCTCCAACAAAGAGAATCTTTGCTGTCGGATGCTTTCTTCTGATTGCATCGGCAATGGAGAGCGCCGGGAATATATGACCTCCGGTGCCGCCTCCGCTTATTATTACTCTGTATTCCTTTTTCATTGTTCTTCGGTTTGTACGTTTTCAACAATGTTCTCTTCTTTGGCTTTTGCTGTATTCTCTATTGTAGCATGCCTGCTTATAGCCAACACCATGCCTATGTATATGCAGTTTATTACTACCGATGTTCCACCTTGGCTCATGAGCGGCAACGGCTGTCCGGTTACAAAATCACCTACAGAGATATACATGTGCATCATGGCTTGCAGTGTAATTATTATTCCTATTCCCATTGCCAGGTAACTTGCGTATGCTTCCTGGCACTTGTTGGCGATTTTGCCGCATCGGTACAGGAACGTCAGGTAAAGCAGTATCACGACAATTCCTCCAATAAGTCCTAATTCTTCAATTATTATAGCGTAAATGAAATCGGAGTAGGCATGAGGAATATTGTCACGCTGCATGGAGTTTCCCGGTCCGCAACCTATGAGGTGGCTCGATGCTATTGCCATGTTCGCATGAGCACGCTGGTCATCATCAATCATGTAGTTGTCAGGGTCAATGGGCTTGCTGTTCCCAATGTCCAGTATGCGGTGCTTCCATGTGATGACTTTGCTGCCGAAACCTCCCTCTTTGGTGGCTACGCTGTCGGGAGTCATAAGTATGGCGGATACTCCTACAACCCCCACGCAGATACCTAACCCGGCAATCTTGAGCAGCTGCTTGTTCGGGCATCGTCCGATATACATCATCATGTATATTGCCACTATCAGCAAGGCTGCTGTCGATAGATTCTCTTTCAGTATTATAAGAACAGGCAGTATGCTGTATTTCAGAATCTCTTTCAATGCGGTGCCTTCGGTGCCGTATTCTCCCTGATGGTCGGAAAGTATCCTTGCCATTACCATAATAAGTCCCATCTTCGCAAATTCCATGGGCTGTATCGTAAAGAAGCCGAAGTTAATCCAACGGGCGCTTCCGTTTATCTTTGAGCCGCTGTCCAACTGTGCCCATATTAAGCCTATTAAACCTATCCAGTAGACGACTTTGGTGAGCCTTTCTATCTGCGAAAGCTTAAAGTTCTGTATAAGAAGAATTGCACAGAGCCCTACAATCAGGAACCCGGTGTGCTTGATTATCGGGAGCCAATAGTTGCTGTTGTCGCTTATCTGGCGGCTGGTCGCGCTGAATACCTCTACCCAGGATATTGCACAGATTATGAAGAAGACTGCCCAAATTATCTTGTCTCCTTTAAATAATATTTTCTTTAGTTTTTCGCCTCCCATCGGTGTATATGTATAACAGTAGGTATATGTGTTCTTTTGTTCTGTTTTCTCAACATTCTGTGCTTATAACTTGCACACCAGTTCCTTGAATATCTTTCCTCTCTCCTCATA
This sequence comes from Bacteroidaceae bacterium, assembly GCA_045588345.1. GTDB lineage: Bacteria > Bacteroidota > Bacteroidia > Bacteroidales > Bacteroidaceae > HGM04593. Next base: position 10,930 of record JAZNDZ010000022.1, on the reverse strand, counting down.
ACTCTTGAAAAGGTCAAAACTTGCACAGCATGGGCTCAAAAGCACGGTTTCTCCGGGCTTGGCAATGCTGTAGGCCTTTTCAACGCACTCTTTCATCGAGTGTGTATCGTAGACGGGTATGCCAAAATCTTTAAAGAAACTTTGCAGCTTGCTGTTGTCGGCTCCCAAGAATATCAGGGCACTGCATTTTTCTTTTACAAGGTCTGCAATCTCATTGTAGTCATTGCCCTTGTCCTTGCCGCCCAGAATCAGCACGGTCTTGTTCTTCATGCTCTGCAGGGCATACCAGCAACTGTTCACGTTTGTTGCCTTTGAGTCATTTATGTACTCGACCCCATTGACCTTTGCCACCTTCTCAAGCCTGTGCTCTACACCGGTAAAGGAACTGAGTGCCTCGCGTATTGTCTCCTTGCGTATGCCAGCCACGTTTGCCGATATTCCGGCAGCCATTGAGTTGTAGAGGTTGTGTTTGCCGGTCAACGACAGTTCCTCAAGTTCCATATTGAATGGAACGGGCTCGGTGAAAATGAGGCTCTCCTTGTGCGTGTATGCAGCAGCACCATCATGTTCCTTCTCGGCAAAAGGGTACAGCCTTCCGTGGGTATATTTGGGCAACTCTTTCTTTATGATAGGGTCGTCGTTCCAGTAGACAAAGGCATCGTCGGGCTGTTGGTTCTGAAGGATGCGGAACTTGGCATCTACGTAGTTCTGCATTTTGTAGCCGTAACGGTCCAGGTGGTCCGGGGTTATGTTCATAAGCACTGCCACGTTTGCACGGAACTCGTACATGTTGTCAAGCTGGAAGCTGCTGAGTTCTACTATGTAATAATCCTTGTCATCTTCGGCAACCTGCAACGCAAGGCTCTGGCCTATGTTCCCGGCAAGCCCGACGTTGAGTCCGGCTTCGCGGAATATGTGGTATATTAGCGATGTTGTGGTTGTTTTTCCGTTACTGCCGGTTATGCATATCATTTTAGCCTTTGTATAGCGTCCGGCAAATTCAATTTCTGAGATTACAGGTATTCCGGCTTCCTTGATTTTTACGACTATCGGAGCCTCGCAGGGTATTCCCGGGCTTTTTATGACTTCTCCTGCATTAAGGATAAGTTCTTCGCTGTGTCTCTTCTCCTCCCAGGGGATATTGTGCCTGTCAAGCATCTCTTTATATTTGTCGGCAATGGCTCCAAAGTCCGAAACAAAGACCTCGAATCCCAATTTGCCGGCAAGAACTGCTGCTCCGCATCCGCTCTCTCCTGCTCCTAATATAACAATCCTTTTCTCCATTTATCTTATCTTTAACGTCATGAGTGTCAATGCAGCCATTATTATAGTAACAATCCAGAACCTCATGGTTACCTTTGCCTCGTGCATTGGACGTTCAGGCCCTTTCAGTATGTATGTGCACTCTTTGTCAAGTTTTTCATCCTCCACATTGTAGTGGTGATGCAATGGTGTGCGGCGGAAAATCCTTTGCTTAATGCCTTTTTTCTTTCCGCGTTTGAAGTATGCCACTTGCATTATTACCGACATGTTCTCTGCAACGAAGACTCCGCAGAGCAGTATCAGCAGAAGTTCCTTGTGCAGAAGTATCGCTACAACAGCAATTATGCCGCCTATGGTGAGACTGCCTGTGTCACCCATGAATACCTGTGCCGGGAATGAGTTGTACCACAGGAATCCTATGAGTGCGCCAATGAAAGCGAATGTGAATATCACGACCTCTTCGCCACCCGGAAGAAACATTATGTTCAGGTACTCGGCCCAATAGACGTGGCTCGAGACATAGGCCAAGACTGCCAGTGTGACACCTATTATTGCTGCATTGCCGGCCAGCATTCCGTCCATGCCGTCGTTAAGGTTGGCTCCATTGGATACGGCTGTTATGACAAATACCGCGATTACCACGAACAGTGCCCAGCCTGCTTCTTCCTTGTAATCGCCACAGAAAGACATTATCTCGCTGTAGTTTATGTTGTGGTCCTTTACAAAGGGAATAGTGGTCTTGTTCTCTTTTGTCGCTTTCTTGCGGTGCCGCACCTCTTCAATGTTGCCTTTTTTTACAGTCACATTCTCGCGCATGACGGCCTGCGGGCTGAAGCAAAGTGTAAGACCTATTACAAGTCCAAGGCCAATCTGGGCAACAATCTTCACTTTTCCGGGTATGCCATCTTTGTTCTTCTTGAATGTCTTTATATAGTCGTCGGCAAACCCCAGAATTCCCAGCCATACTGTAGATATCAAGAGCAGAATCATATAAATATTGTCAAGACTGCCAAAAAGAAGGCAAGGGATAAGTATTGCAACTATTATGATTATTCCGCCCATGGTGGGAACGCCTGCTTTCAGGTTGTTCTTGTCAAAATCGCGCAAGGTTTCGGTTATCTGTTTCTTCTTGAAATACTTTATGAGCCATCCTCCCAGCCATACTGATGCAATGAGTGCGGTTATTGCCGAAAGCAGTGCTCTGAACGAGACATAATCCAGAAGCCTGGAACCCGGGAAGTTGCTGTCCTGCAGCAAGTCAAATAAGTAGTTAAGCATATATCTCGAATCTTCTTTTAGTTGAAAATCTCCCTGATGACCTCTTTGTCATCGAAATGGTGTTTTACGCCTTTTATATCCTGATAGTTCTCGTGTCCTTTGCCTGCAACAAGAACTACATCACCCCTTTGTGCGAGGGCGCATGCCGTTCTTATGGCCTCTTTACGGTCAACTATGGATATTACACTCTTCCTCTGTTCATCGTTAAGCCCTGCAAGCATGTCGTTTATGATATCTTGCGGCTCTTCGTTGCGCGGGTTGTCCGATGTCAGAATAACTCTGTTGCTTCCTTTGACAGCCTCGACTGCCATCATCGGGCGTTTGCCTTTGTCACGGTTGCCGCCTGCACCTACAACTGTTATTACATTGCCCTGTCCACGGAGCACTTCATTTATTGTACCGAGTACATTCTTCAGAGCATCGGGCGTATGGGCATAATCGACTATTGCCGAGATTCCGCCGGCTGAGCGCAAAGTCTCGAAGCGCCCTGAAACCGGTTTCAAGGTACTCATAACTCTAAGCACCTCTTCTGCATCCTTACCCAGTTCTACAGCCGCTCCATAAATGGCAAGCAGATTGCTTATATTGAAACGTCCTGTGAGCATGGTTGAGAACTCCCTGTTGTTGAATTCTAAAATCATGCCGTCAAGATGTGTCTCTACTATGCGTGCCTTGTAGTCGCAGATTGTGCGTGTAGAGTAGTTCTTTATGTCACCACGGCAATTCTGAACCATCACAGGGCCATTCTTGTCGTCAAGGTTAGTTATTGCAAATGAGTTGCGTGGCAGGTTGTCAAAGAAACTTTTCTTTGCCTTCAGGTAGTTTTCCATGGTCTCATGGAAGTCCATGTGGTCGCGGGTAAGGTTGGTGAAGATTCCCCCGGCAAACTCAAGGCCGCCAACACGTTTCTGTGCCAGTGCATGTGAACTCACCTCCATGAATGCGTACTCGCAGCCGGCATCAACCATCTGTGCCAGCAGTCTGTTCAGTGATATTGCATCGGGTGTTGTATGTGTCGAGGGGTATGCTTTGCCGGCAATGTAGTTGCACACAGTTGAGAGCAGGCCGCACTTGTGTCCCATGGCACTGAACAGTTCATAAAGCAGTGTGGCAATGGTTGTCTTGCCGTTGGTGCCTGTTACTCCCACCAGTTTGAGTTTCAAAGAAGGGTATCCATAGAAAGTTGTGGCAAGCCTGCCGGTTGCGGCCTGTGCATCGGGCACTACAATGTATGCGATGTCGGGGTTCTGTTTCTCGGGGATATTCTCGCAGACAATAGCAGATGCGCCTTTCTCCTCGGCCGATGCGATGTAGGCATGTCCGTCAGTCTGTGTTCCTTTAACCGCGATGAACATGTCTCCCTTCTGTACAAGGCGTGAGTCTATGTTTACGCCGTTCACCTCAACTTCGTTTCTTGGAAGTACAAGCCGGCTGTATTGTATATCCTTTAAAATGTCGCTCAGTTTCATGTTTATATTCTTTTCTTTGTTGTCAAAATTACGGATGCAATACCAATGTTACTGTGTCTGTTGAATAGATGCTGCTGCCTGCTGCCGGAATCTGCGCCCTGACGGTTCCATAGCCGTGGAGCCTTACTCCTACATTGCGGCTCTGCAGCAGATATACTGCATCTTTTGCACCCATTCCGGTGACATCGGGGATTATTGCGTCCTTTTGATTCTGTCTCTGTATGCGGTATTCGCCCTTCTTGCTGCCGGTTATCGTTCCCCAGCCGGTCAGTTCTTCGCTGTTGTCGTTCTTGTTCAGTCCTAATGCAGACAACACGAATGCAGCGTCGTTAATGTATCCATTCTTTATGATTGGCTCTGTAAATACAGATTCCTCGTCACTGTTCTCCATTTCTGTTCTCAGTTTCCTTGCCATAATCTTGTCGGCAATCTCTTTGAAAACGACCGCTCCGGTACTGGCTCCGCCCAGTTTCTTTTTTTCCTCGGCCGGGCGAGTGTCCTGTCCTTCCTCGTAGATGCACTGTACAAGAAGTGTATATTGCGGGTCGTCGGCAGGGAAGAATCCGCAGAAACTCATCATTTTGCCAAATCCGTCATATTTCCCGTTTCTGGGGTTGATGAGGTCGGCTGTTCCTGTCTTGCCGGCAACTTTCATCATTTCCGACCTTGCGCGTTTTCCGGTTCCGTCATATCTGCCGTCAAGTCCCTTGCCCTCAACAACATTTACCAGCATCTCTGTAACTTCGTCTGCGGTCTTTTTTGAGAATAGCGAGTCGTTGAGCACCTTTGTGGGAAACTCTTCGACAATCTCTCCGTCCTTGAGGACTGCTTTTACCAGTCGCGGCTGCATCTGAACACCGTCATTGGCAATTGTATTGTAGAACACCAGCATGTTTATACCGGTCATCTGTACTGCATATCCGTAGGACATGGAGTTCAGGCTTTGTGTACTCCAGCGTTTGTCGTCGGGGGTGGTTATGTAGGGGGTTGCTTCGCTCTCAATCAGTTTGTAATTCTGTGTCAGGCCGAAACGCTTGAGTGTATTCGTGTATTCACCGGGGTTCTTCTCGTAGGCCTTCTTTATGAATTGCACCATACCTATGTTTGACGAGTACTTCAACACCTCGCCCATGCTGTATTTGCCGGTCTTGTTGTCGCGGTACATCTCATCGCGGACAATCTTCTTATTGAAGACGCATGATTTTGATGGATAGGACTTTACGGAGTCCTTTATAGTCAACTTCCCATCTGCAAGCATGGCTGTTATGGCTACGGTCTTGAATATTGAACCCGGTTCCATCATGCGGCAGAATGTATGGTTTGGCGTGGGGTTGTTGGGGTGAACGGCTCCTGTCTCAAAATACTCGAAAGTGCCGTCTTTCTTATAGTTCTTTACAAGGTTTACAATAGCCTTGATGTCTCCGGTCTTGGTCTCCATCAATACTGCCCAACCTGCGGGAAGGTGCTGCTTGGCAAGCAAATCTTTCAGGGCGTTCTCACAGATGTCAAGCATCTCTGTGTCAATGGTGGTCTGTATGTCCATGCCTGAAACAGGTGTCTTCTTTACAATGGTGATGCTTTCTCCTTTGCGGTTGGTCTCCTTGCGTCCCACGCCTGCTTCGCCTTTGAGGTATTCATTATATTTCTTTTCAAGACCGCCCATCTCCATTGTTTGTACGCCATCCTTTACGGTCTCCTTGTATATTCCGAAAGTGCTTTGGCCGGCATCGCCGAAAATGTTTTTCCTGTCGGTTTTTGCCCGGTCTACAATGTTCATTTTCTTGCCGTTCTTTACAAAGTCCCGGTCTTTCTCAAAGAACAGACCGCTGTATTTATGTCCCATGTTGAAAATTGGCAATTTCATCAACTGATTGTATTGTGTGTACGATGTCTTGCCTTTGTAGAGCCTGAAGTAGCGGTTTTTCTTCTGCAGTCCTTTGGTGATATCTCTTTTGAATTCCTCGGCACTCTTGTCATGGAAAATCTCGTGGAGGCCTTCGCACACTTCATCCATGTGTGTTTTCCACAGGCTGTCTCTTGCGTGGTTTATCTTTATTGAGTCCTCGGGATTCTCCTTATTAATATATAAAAAGTCTATGCGCAGCCTGTAGTATGGCAGGCTACTGACAATGAGCCCCCCCCTGTCGTCAAGAATTCTGCCTCTTTCGGGCTGTATGGTTATATTGTCGTCTATGTATCTTTCCTTTATCTTGTTCCATATTTCCCTGTCCTTGAACATTGTAGACGCAGCATTGCCTATAATGACAAGTGACATGGTCATGAATGCAAACACAACCAATATGTTGAAACGGAAGATTGAGCCTGGTCGGAATTTGAACATAATGGTTATTTTTTAATGGTGTACATGGGCTTTTGGGCTGTCATCAGTTTGCTGTCTCTATCCTTGAGTATCTTTTCCAGCTGTGTCTGTCGGCTTTTTGATGTAAATTCGCTTTTAAGTGTCAGAAGGTTGTTCTTTAGCAAATCTCTTCTCTTGGTCAATCTCTCTATCTTTTTCAGTTCGCGTTCATATTCGTAGCGGTTGCTGACATATACGAAAGAGAAGAATACAATGAGGGCAATCAGCGGTACATTGCGGCGTACCAACTCATTTGTAAAGAGGCCGCCGCCCATAATGGTGTTGATTATGCCTCCTCTTTTCTTTTTCTTCTTGTTCTGTTTCTCTTTTGTGCTCATGTCATTCATTCTCCTTCTTTATTGCTATGCGCAGTTTTGCACTGCGTGAGCGGGGATTGTATTCCAGTTCTTCCTGTGTGGGCACAATGACCTTTTTTGCATCGAACGGCGATGTTACCCTGCCGAAAAAGTCTTTTTCAACGATACCCTCAATATTCCCGCTTTTCATGAAGTTCTTTACAATGCGGTCCTCAATGGAGTGGTAGGTAATTACAACCAGTCTTCCGCCAGGCTTGAGCAGGTCTTTTGCGCTTTTCAGCATCTCTTGCAATGCTTCAACTTCCTTGTTTATTTCAATTCTAAGAGCCTGGAACACTTTTGCCATCTCTTTTTTCTCTCTTTGTGGCGGGCAGAACGGTTTTGCAATCTCTATCAGGTCGTTGACGCGCCTGATTGGCTGTTCGCTTCTTCGTTTGATTATTCTTGCTGCAAGTTTACGTGCGCAATTCAATTCTCCGTATAGTTTGAATATCTTTGCAAGTTCCTCTTCGCTTGCCCTGTTGAGCAAGTCTGCGGCTGTTTCGCCTCCGCGCTTGTTCATGCGCATGTCCAGGTCGGCATCGAAACGGAATGAGAAACCGCGTGTCTCATCGTCGAAATGGTGCCCCGATACGCCCAGGTCGGCAAGTATCGCATCAACTTCTGTCACTCCATGGTAACGCATGAAGTTGTAGATGAACCTGAAGTTTCCGCGCACGAATGTGAAGCGTTTGTCATCAGGTGCGTTCCTCTCGGCATCCTCATCCTGGTCAAAACTGTAAAGGTGTCCGTTGTTATCCAAACGGCTCAATATTTCACGCGAGTGCCCTCCGCCACCGAAAGTGACATCAATACAAGTGTTGCCAGGAGTTATCTCCATTCCATCTACACTCTCTTTAAGCAACACCGGTGTGTGGTATACCTCATTGTTACTCATTCCCGTAAGTTCTTTCTTCAGTCATTATCTTTTCCAGTTCACGGCTGAACTCATCGGGTGCCATGAATGGCTTCTCAAGTTTCTCTTTTGCCCAAATCTCAATCGTGTCGTCCATGCCTATGAAACGCACCTCCTGTGATATTGCCGCCATGCTGAGGTATCTTTTAGGTAACAGAATCCTGCCGTTGCTGTCTATTGACAGTTCTTCAACGTCGGCAACGAACTGGCGGAAAATCATCTGGTGCTTTGCATTCCATTTGTCAAGACGGCTTCTCAAAAGGTTGAGTTGCTGGTTCCAGCTCTCTTCGGGATAGATTACAAGGCAATCCTGATATACGTCCTTACGCAACATTACCTTGTCGCACCCTCCGGTCTGAAGGATACGGCGGAAGCAGGCAGGCAGGAACACTCTTCCTTTGCTGTCTGTTTTTGCCTCTATGTTGCCTATGAAACGCATATTATATCTCTAAATTAGATAATTCGTTTCAAAAATACACAATTCCCCACAATTCCCCACATAATGGGCAAATAAATTTTCAATAAAGTTTTCAACAATCTGTTGATATGTTGCAATTGTGTTATTTTGCTGAAAGAGAATGCATTGTTCTGGCATGCAGCGGTGGGGTGTTGTATATATTTGTCAAACTTTGCTCTCTTTATGCAAAAAAAGTATTATGTTTACCGAAAATTCAGGATAATGAAAAGAACCGTACTATTTTTTGCTTTGTTTGTTGCCGTTCTCTCTACGGCAGATGTATCGTGCGTTTTTGCGCAGAAGTTCCCCTCAAAAGCCTATTCAAGCATTACCGAGGAACGCACCCGGAATTTTGTAGGTTTCCTTGCGAGCGACTTGCTTGAGGGGCGTGATGCTGGAATGCGTGGAGGCAACATCGCTGCAGAATATATTGTATCAATGTTCAGGGATTGGGGCATTGAACCATTTGATGGCAATAGTTATTATCAGCATTTCCTTGCTGCCAAGAATGGCAACAGTTGGGTTACAGAGGCCGATTTTGACCTTTCGGGGCTTGTTGAGGCCGGTAACGAGAATCGTTTCATGAAGAATGTGCTTGGGGTTATTCCCGGAAAGGAAAAAGGTGTTGTGGTAGTGGGTGCGCATTATGACCATTTGGGAATGGATACTACGCTCGCCGGCGATGCCTGTTTTAACGGAGCCGATGACAATGCCTCGGGTGTTGCAGCCGTGTTGCAGATAGCAAGGGCAATAAAAATGTCGGGCAAACAGCCCCGCCGTACAATAGTTTTTGCATTATGGGACGGCGAGGAAAAGGGGCTGCTCGGTTCAAGGTTCTTTGTCAAGAAATGCACCTTTCTATCGGATATTTCGGCCTATATGAATTTTGATATGGTCGGGCGTGACCCACAGGAGAAACCCGGGCATTTGAGCTATATGTACAGTGCCGGCAATCCGCTCTTCGGTGAATGGCTCAAAGCAGACTTAAAGAAGTATGAATTGAATCTTGTGCCCTTCTATAAAGCCTCGGAGAACCTTATAGGCGGCAGCGACAACACCCCATTCGCAAGGAAAGGGGTGCCGATTGTATGGTACCATACCGAGGGGCATCCCGATTATCATCGCCCCTCGGACAGTGCCGACAAGATAAATTATCCGAAACTGACAGACATTGCACGTGCTGCATGCCTGTGTGTGTGGCGTCTTGCCAATGTGCGCAAGTATTAGAGACTTATTTCATCTCTGTTGTTTGCTTAGGCAAGTAGCGGTTGAGCAGTATGCAACCTAATATAGCCGATACGAGCGAACCGCAGAGAATGCCTAATTTTGCTTGGTTCAACAGCATGGCACCGTCCTCGCCAAGCGATGCGTATGAGAGGTCCGCAATAAAAATAGAGACGGTAAGTCCTATTCCGCAGAGCATGCATACCGATGCGAAGGCTTTCCAATTGCATCCTTCGGGGAGTTGTACAATCTTGCATTTTATGGCCGCCCAAGAGAATGTGAAGACACCGATGAATTTTCCGAATACAAGGCCAATCATCACCGAAAGACCGACACCTTCTGCAATGCCCTCGACACTCATCTTTGAGAAATCGATTCCCACATTAGAGAATGCAAAGAGAGGAATCACAACATAACCGATTATGCTGTAAAGATTATCCTCCAGTTCCTGTAGCGGGCTTATGAGTTTGTCGGCGGCCGATTCAATGCTCTTGAACTTGTGTATGTCATTGTTTGTAAGAATCATAGTGTGGTGCTTGCCGCTGACATTGGTGACAGGGAACGAGTTTATATTCTGGCGTATGCGCTCAATATAATATGCCGACCCTTTGCGTTGCGATGCGGGTATGCAGAATGCTACAATGACACCAGCAATTGTTGCATGGATACCGGAGTTGAGCATTGCGTACCAAAGTACTATTCCCACAGCCAGATAGTAGAATTTGTTCATAAATCTCAGTTTGTTTCCTATCATCAGCAATATGACACACAATGCTGCAACAAGTATGTATGTGTATTCAAGGCTTGTAGAGTAGAACAGTGCAATTACGATTATGCCTCCAAGGTCATCGGCTACGGCAAGTGCTGCGAGGAACATTTTGAGGCCAAGCGGTACGCGTGTCTTGAAAATCGAGAGCACACCAAGCGAGAATGCGATGTCGGTAGCCATCGGTATTGCCACTCCGCGCAGCATGTTGGGGTCATCGGGGCATGTCAGCCAGAAGAAGATGACCGGTACCAGCATGCCGCCGCATGCTCCTATAATAGGCAACAGTGCTTTCTGACGGGTTGAAAGTTCACCGACAAGTATCTCGCGCTTGATTTCCAAGCCTACTGAAAGGAAGAACATTGCCATGAGGAAATCATTGATTACCTGAATCAATGTCATCGGGTGTCCATTGTGGCTGAAAAAGTTGAAGCTCCCTATTGACAGGGTCACTTCTTGCTGCCAAAAGGTGAAATACTCATTTTTGATTGGTGAGTTGGCTGCAATGAGTGCCAATATGGTACAGGTGATAAGTACGGCGCTTGTGCTCACGTATCTTTTTATCATGCTCAGAAAGCTGTAATTGTTTTTCATGTCTATATGTGTTTTTTTTGCGCCGCAAAATTACAACCTTTTTTATACTGCCATTATTCGTGAATTAGTGTAAAAAGTAAATGTATCTATCGGTTTTATCAATAGATTAAAAAAGAAGGTGACCCAAAAGTCTCCTTCTTTTGTATGAGGCGTGAATAAAAAGTAAAGTTCAAGGCTTGTGAAGGCTTCAAAACCGCAGTTTACTAAGCGTAAATGAGGATTTTGAAGCCAAACGTAACGTAGAAATT